>JBFWSB010000511.1:0-2508 GCA_050248595.1 Kapaibacterium sp. (SeqCode) | reverse complement strand
CTCAATCCATCGTGCAGATACTGGAGAATACTTGGTGACGCTTGGTGTTCTTTGTGTTTTTTACCACCAAGAACACCAAGCATCACCAAGATTGTTATAGGCTTCTCACCCACTCCTTAAATTTCTCTCCCACCTCTTCAAAGCTCAAGCCCTCTGCTGTGGTTGCGACGGTTTCATCTCCGTGCACAACGGCGATTGTTGCGTCTAAGTCAATCGTGTTGTTGTAGTGAGGAATCTCCTTCTCACGTTCAATCATTCTGTCGGCTTCAGTCTTCACATCTTCCAGCGATTTGTTTACCAGCTCTGCCGTTGCTCGCGCACTGAATGGCTCCCCTGTCAAGGCCTCTACGAACTCGAGGAATGTCTTGGAGTTCCCCGGCTTCCAGTAGACTTCCCGCAGCTCTGGTCCAACGTTTGGGTTGTCGGTGATATAGCCATACTTCTTAATAAAATAATCGCGGGTTTGGTAGACTGCCATCTCAGCTAAGATGTAGCCGTGATAGTAGGCAGATGCCTCTCCAGAGAGAAGATGAGGGATGGAGAGAAGGGGGCGAGGGTTTGCAGGCATCATCAGCATGTCACGTTCAATAGAGCGGAATGTGCTCAGGACATTCTCAGGGTTCAGTTCTTCATCGCTCATTTCGTAGAGTGCTTTCTCTGCGTAGGAGACGGCGAGCATTGAGCGGAGACGCCAAGCACGATACCGACTCTCTTTCTCGATATTCTTGTAGATCAACTCTTTTGGAATCTCCTTCCCTTCGGTGTCCTTCGCGTAGCGAGCCATCCAGTCAGGATCTTTCAGCAGACTATCTAAAAACATCGACTGCGTTTCGGCCAAGGCAACTGAGGTTGGAGCAAACTCCTGTGCGAAACAGGGGGCAGGCATCCTAATGTTACTGAAGTGTGCGGCGTGTCCCCCCTCGTGGAAGAAGGTCTCACTCGCCCGCTGTCCACTTCCAACTTGTCCCGGAAGTGCATTTGCTGTGAAGTTAATTCGAGCCGGGTGGAGTCTCCCATCTTCTACCCAAGCGGGTGATGGTCCGTGCATGAATCCGTTTGAATACTTCCCTTTGCGATCCACTAAGTCAAGCTGCATCGTTGCGCCGCCATAGCTGATGCCGAGTGCTGCGAAGGAGCGACCCCAACGCGTAAAGGAATCTTCAAACGGAAAGTATGGATCAAGTTCCGTAGAAAGATCTCCCGACGTATAGAACGAAAAGTTCCATGGATGGGCGGCATTCTCCCCTTCTTTCTCTTTCAATTCTTCGATAGACCGACGGCAGGCTTCCCGTGTCTTCTCCTCAAGGTCGTCGAGTATTTCAAAGAGTCTCTTCTTGCCAAAGCCTTCATTGATCGAGACCTTCCAGTCGTAGTAATCTTCGTATCCGATCATCCGCGCAAGCTGATTCCGCTTCTTAACAATATCGAGGAAGCCGTGATCCAGTACGAACGGTTCGATTGAGCGCAAACCTTCGAAAGCACTCTTGCGCATCTCCTCTTCTCTGGAAGTACGCATCTTTAAGGCAAGGGCAACAGAGCTTGCTTCAACAAATTCCCCCGACTCAGGGTCGGTATATCCCAAGTCCATTTTTCCACGCTCCCGCTCTAACTTTCCTTCCATTCCAACAAGCTCGCGTGCAATTCCCTTTGCCTCGTCACCCTCAATCTGGTTTGCTATAAAGAACCGTTCCCACCCCTGCAACGCAATCTTCTCGTCGGTGGAATAGGTGGTAGTATCCTTCAGTGCTTCGCGCACTTGCCGCAAATATTCTGGACTTGAACAAAACTCTTTGAGTGCGATCTCTTTCTCCTCGAACCCGGCACTATCGCTTCCGGCAAGGCCCATCTTCTCAATCCAGAAGGCCTCTTCTTTTGCAACGTGGAGTTGGATGTAGCGATTATTCAATTCTTGTAGAAGCGTCATGACGTTTTCTTTATCTCGACAGTAAAGTGAATCTGTTTTTTGTGTTGTGGGGAAGTCTCCCCTTCAGTACTGAGTCCGAGAGTGAATATACTCTATTGAGAGAAAAGGAAATGCCTCGACATCTGTTGAGTCGAGGCATCAATCCCTCTACGCGTGGTACTAACAGGTCTCTGTTACTTTGGGGAGCAGTTCTTCCTCTTCAAAAACAACAGTCTATACATACAACCATATAAACAAAGGGTTCCGATTCTTGCGAACCGGAACCCCGCGCCCAATACAGCGGAGGCACTCCCGCTGTTATCTATATAAACAGGTGGGAAGCCGATCACCCGATTCGGCCTCCCACTCGTTGTAGGGGGGCTAACCAGTAATGTCAATAAAGGCGTTCGCCTCGGCATCAACCCGCACAGTTTTCACTGTTGAGGTGAGGGTATCTTCAATCTCGAAGGAGTAGACCCACCGCGCTTCAGATTCATTTCGGCTCAGGCTCCAAGATTTAATTGTCCCCGTCAACTGAGCTAAGGCGGTAGTTCTGGCATCGCTCAGGGGTACGAGCGTCTTTCCATCGGCAGTAGCTGGGGGAG
>JBFWSB010000510.1:0-2509 GCA_050248595.1 Kapaibacterium sp. (SeqCode) | reverse complement strand
GATTACTGAGTGGTGGGATAAGTGGACAAACAAAGGAAAGCCAGAGAGTTTAGTCGATGTCTACGTTCAAAAGTTTCGAGATTATTCACGCGAACGGCTTGCGGAGATTGCCGAAGGAGAAAATCGTCAGCCGGAAGCACGGGAGGGAGCGCGGAGGTTGTTGGAGGAAGATTCATCCGTTCGGTAGGGACATGGCGCGCCATGTCCCTACCGAACCACCGGAACAACCACCCCCAATTCTTCCCACCGGGTTGTATATCTCGGGGAGAGACGTTCCTGCTTTGTGTACCAACCACCGTCAGTTCCTGCCGAGGCGATGCGGAGTGAGCCACTCCCCCAGCGTCGGTTGATCTTGTCCATCACCTCCATGATCTTCCGCTCGTTCCCCTCCGGCACTTCAGGGTAGAACAAATTCTTCTGGATACTCTCCTCGGAACAGAGACCATAGAGCACAACACCGGCACGACCATAGGTGCATCCACCCCGGTAGATTTGCTCCATCACTTGGTGGGCAGCCCGCACCAGTGCCGGAGTGTAGGAGGTAGGAACTGGAAGTTGAACTGTACCGGCGGGGATAGAGTTCACGGCATCTCGTGTGGAAAGGAAAACCTGCATTGTCGATGCAACCAACCTCCGCCTCCGCAGCTTCGACCCGAGGCGTGAGGTGAAGGCGGCAATTAGCTCGAAGAGTCGTTCACGGTCGCTCAGCTTTTTGGAGAAAGAGCGGGTGCAGGTCAAGCTCTTTCGCTGCAGGGGGGCTTCGTCGAGCTTGAAGCAGGGGATACCGCGAAGCTCCAGCACGGTGCGGCGTTGTGTGGTATTCAACACAAGGTTCATCCAGCGGTCGTTTACATCCCGCAAGTCACGTGCGGTCCTGACCCCCTTTCCCCTCAGCTTCTCCTTCATTCGTCGTCCAATCCCCCAGACGCTTTCCACTGGCATTTGCTCCAGCACCTTATCGGCATTGCATTGATTGAAGTCAACCACTCCCTCCAGACTCTTCTTCGCAAGCTCACCCGCAACCTTCGCCAACGTCTTTGTCTGGCCAACGCCAACCGAGACAGGCACACCGGTCCACTTCTTGATCCTCTCCCTCACTTCACTCAACGCGCCGACAGGATTGGGGAGAGATGAAAGTGGGAGGAAGGCTTCATCAATAGAATAGATTTCAACACCGGGACTAAACAGTTCGAGGGTGGACATCACACGGCGGGAGAGATCACCGTAGAGGGCGTAGTTCGAGGAGAAGCAGCGGATGCCGTACCTACGAACAAGCTCACCAATTTGGTGGAACGGTTGCCCCATCTTCACACCAACTTCTTTTGCCTCAGCAGAGCGGGAGACAACGCAACCATCGTTGTTGGAGAGGACAACCACCGGAACACCTTCAAGCGCAGGATTGAAGGCACGCTCGCAAGAGACGTAGAAGTTATTGCAGTCAACCAGTGCCACAGCCATCAGCGCATTCTCCGAAGGATGTAGGTAACGGTTCCCCAGAGGAGCACACTCTCCCCTGCAATGTGGACTCGCCCCAGATTGTCTGTTAGCTCCCTCCTCCCCTGCCGCACGTTGATCCTTACCAGTAGCCGTTCCCCCTCTACGTCGGCCAGAACCAGTCCACCACTCCCCGGCTCCAACCCACGATCGACAATCAGAATATCTCCCTCAGCTACACCAAGATCACCCCACGCAGAGTCCTTCACCCGAACGAAGTAGGTAGAGATTGGATTCTCAATGCAGTATTCATTCAGGTCGAGCAACTTCTCGATAAAGCTGTCAGCTGGCGAAGGGAAACCAGCAGAGACTGGGGTCAGGTAGAGGGGAATCTGGCCGGAGGGAAGCAGCACTCTATCTTGCCAAAGAGAGAAAGCCACCGATTGTTCTTGCACACATGACATGGTAGTGACCGGAAAATGACCAGTTTCGAGAGCCATTGCTCCTCGGTTTTGTGGCAAAGATAGGGAGGTGGTCGGGTGAATACCAAAGGAGCTAAGCAGGTTTTATAGGAGAGGAGTCAATAGAAGCACCTCGGATTGTATACAAACCAGATTCGGTTTCCTCACCAGATTCAGGTATTCACAGGGATAGAAGAATCACAGGATATACTTGAGATACTCGAGAGATTAACTTTGTGTTGTTCACATCAACGTGATGTTGTAACCCTGGTCGACCAACCAAAAGTATCATTTCAGTTTAACCAACGAGGAGAAATTATGGCAGACCTGAATTTGTATAGGCTGTGGCGGGAAAATAACTCTGACGTCAAGTGGCAGGGACCGGATGGAGTAACCCATTCAATCGACATCAGTAATCCTCCCAATCCTCCCAATGACTGGGCACATACTCTGGACTCTAATGGAAAGTGGGTGATGGCATACAAACCAGGACTTTCCGGCGAGGACGGAACCTTAGTTGTCTCACTTGCAGGCGCCCCGTCGATCAAGGCAACATTGCTCCACGACGAGGATGATACTCCGCGTAAGTATTACTTCGCTACCGATGGTGGGAA
>JBFWSB010000509.1:0-2526 GCA_050248595.1 Kapaibacterium sp. (SeqCode) | reverse complement strand
TCCAGCCTAAAACAAACAGAGGCGCGCTCCCCCTGCGTGCGCACCTCCGTCTTGTTCCCCATATTGTACAACCACCGAAGACAAGGGGAACTACGATCTTCTCTGGCTTAATGAGTATAGGCTGTGGTACTCAACCTTCCGGAAAAGGCACATCATTTTTCCGGAGCTTGCAACCTTCAGACATACTCAACAGTAGCTTGTGGACACTCGGTTCCAGCATTCAAATCAGCCGTAGCTTTTGTGAAGTCCTCTTCTGTTTATATGGAGTTCACGAGTTGCCTAATGCCTGTACGGATAGCTCGATAAAGACAGAACGTTATTTGGTCGGGTTAATAATTAGGAAGCCAACTCGAACCACTCCAGTAGTCCCGGTTAGACCACCTGTTGCTCCTTGATGTCTTCTCACCTCAATGGTGAAGTTTCCGTTGGCTCGTGCCGATATCCGAGCGCTCACGATCTCCGCTGGATCAAACGTCGCCGTTCCGCCATCAAGGATTGTTAAGAGAACAATGCTGTTGGATTTTGCATAGAGGTTGTTAACCAGAAGAGTACCAGTTGTTGTTCCATCTACCTCTCCCGGAGCATTCACCGAAACCTCGACAACGCCTGATGGACCGTTGATCGTGGAGAGGGCATCATCTTCTCCTAACACCATCAGGTTCGCCCCTGAGTTGTTGGCTCCTGCCGTTGCTTGGCGTCCAATTGTTACTTCCCCGGAGATTGCGGAAAGAGCTACGTTTGTGTTTGCGGCTGTGTTTGTGTTGTTGCCAACCGCTTGTATGCCAAGTGAGGTTGGCTCAGCTATCGTTGCGGTTCCATTAATAGCAGCTTTTCTGAATGCCGTACTTCCAGACAGTGTATCGCTGAAGAGAACGTGAAGCTTATGCACCGGACCTGATATTCCTATGCCAACGTTTCGAAAGACAATGCGCATTGCCTCGTGGTTTTCGTAGACACCTGCACCAACGCTTCGGGAGGTACGAAAAGCAATCCCTCCACTTGTCCCCTCTGCTGTAATCGCATCAAACAAGGCTGCACCGCCACCATCCGATGCTACTTTCAACGCAAACTTGTTTGTCTCCAACACTAACGGCTGCCACCAAGACCCTCCATTCAGATTTGCATTCCTGATGTAAAGGGTGTCGTCGTTGATTCCCCCGGTTCCACTATATCGCTTGATAATATAGGCGCGGCTCTTCAAGTCAAAAGCACCAACCGATGCACCGTTACTCTGCAATCGAATCTCTACTTCAGTAGGGCGAGCAATTGTAAGGGCAGTAAGGGGGGTGGACATGCCAATACCAACATTACCACCTTGTGTTATTGAAAGGAGTTCGTTACCACTCTCAAGAAGTCGTAGGTTTCCTTGAGCGAAGCCGGGAGTTTCCTGAATTCCGAACTGATAGTGTCGTGCGCCGTTTGTTTCAGCAAAGTTGGAGAGAATATGCAGAGATGTCGGCCCCAAGTATAGATCACGCCACCGGAGAGATGGTGACCCCAAATCGTAGGTGTCATCAGTACCGGGAAGGAAATGCCCTCCCGTTGATTGACTGAACCGTGCTCGCACAACATTATTTGTTCTAAAGACTAAGTCTTGAGCATCGGTAGTTCCAAGGAAGTTGACTCCTGAGTTGCTCCCACTATTTCCTGTTAATCCCCAGAAGAGTGTGTTAGGATTACTCCATGTCGGAGCCGTCCCGTTTATTCTCAGCACATCTCCACTGTTCCCTCCAGGTAATTCCACAGCCACATTACTTCCATTCCCGACATATAGTGCATTCTGACTTAAGGGGAGATTCGGAAGTGTGGTGAAAATCACTGTGTCGCCAAAGAATGTTGGTCCATTTAAGACCGTTGTGTCGTTCGAGACAAATGTGTTGTTCACCACTGTCGAGTCAACGTTGATCTCTACCTGATTCCAGAAGTTCACGGTCGAATCTGTGTTGAACTCAACTCCGTTGATGTTCGTGTACTCGTTGAAGAGAACCGTGTCGTTAAACACCAAGTTTGTGTTGAAGACCGTTGAATCGGTTGTGAAGATGTTGTTGGTGATGTTCGCATAATCATTCACTGTTAACGAATCGACCTCTACGGAGTTGACGTTCAGATTGTTATCCCATATCGGCCTGCCAGAAGCATCTTGCTGGAGGATGGCTCCAGAAACATTCGTCGTGGGGAACTCGGCAGCCGTTCCACTTGCATCACCAACGTAGAGTGCATCTTCCGATAAAGGAAAACTTGGAGGTGTAGTGAAGATGACCGTGTCGCCAAAAATTGTCGGTCCATTTAAGACCGTTGTGTCGTTCGAGACAAATGTGTTGTTCACCACTGTCGAGTCGACGTTGATCTCTACCTGATTCCAGAAGTTCACGGTCGAATCTGTGTTGAACTCAACTCCATTGATGTTCGTGTACTCGTTGAAGAGAACCGTGTCGTTAAACACCAAGTTTGTGTTGAAGACCGTTGAATCGGTTGTGAAGATGTTGTTGGTGATGTTCGCATAATCATTCACTGTTAACGAATCGA
>JBFWSB010000508.1:0-2537 GCA_050248595.1 Kapaibacterium sp. (SeqCode) | reverse complement strand
CCTTTGTGGTAGGTTAAGGTTACCGCACAGTTAGGGCACATCGGGGAGTGAGCGCAGTTGGTACACTCCAAACGTGTAGCAAATCCCCGTCGGTTCTGAAAGAGGATCGTCCCCTCGCTCTTGGCAATCCGGTCGCGAATATCTCCAATCAGTTTTACGGAGAGGGAGCCTCTCATCAAGTTCTGCTTCTTTGCTTCTACTGTATTCACCAGAACCATCTGCGGTTCCTGCGCTCCATCGATCCGATTTGGGAGTTCCAGCAGCCGGTATTTTCCTCGCTGTGCGTTATAGTACGACTCTACCGAAGGGGTAGCCGAACCGAGGACAATTACAGCCCCCTCAATGTCAGCACGAACCACCGCCGCATCCCGGGCGTTGTATCGCGGCTGGGCATCATACTGCTTGTAGCTGCTCTCGTGCTCCTCGTCGACAATGATGACGCCGACGTTGTGGAGTGGGGCGAAGAGGGCTGAGCGGGGACCGATCACCAGATCACAATCTCCTGCCGCTGCTCGCCGCCATCCATCAAAACGCTCCCCTTCTGACATTCGGCTGTGGAGTAGAACGATTCGGTCGCCGAAGTGTGCTTTGAATCGTTCCACAAGTTGTACGGTAAGCGCAATCTCCGGCACAAGGAGGATTGCCCGCTTCTTCTGGGCAAGTCCTCGCTTAATCACCTCTATATATACTTGTGTCTTTCCCGACCCAGTCACTCCGTGGAGAAGAAATGGTGAGAACCCCTTCCCAATCTCTGCTGCTATGGTATTAATGGCCTCCGCCTGCTCCCGGTTCGGCACAATATCCATCGGATTTCCCTCCATAATACCGACCGAATCGAGATGGGCTTCGAGAATCTCCTCCCGCGAGACTTCGATCTCCTCGATCACCACTCCCCCCTTCTCTTCCAATCCTTTCAGTGCCGATGAGGAGGCCCTCGCATCTTCGAGCAGTTTCGGTACGGGGATCAATTCGCTCCCCACCCGTTCTGCGTGGGTGTAGAGGAGGACGAGAATAGCCGACTGTTTCGGAGCCGAGCTGTCGAGTTGGTCGAAAAGTTTGTGGAGGCGTTCTTCGTCGGCGAGCAGATTGGGGTGGATGCGTGCTCCACGGACAGTTTTTGGAGCCACCCCTTTCGAGTCAGCTATTTGTCTCCCGATAATTCCCTTCTCCTCCAGTGCCACAAGTTGCGAGTGCAACCCATCGGCCCCCACTTTCCGCTGGAGGAAGGCAACTTTCACCCCTCGTTCGTGATCGCTCAGCGCGGCAACCACAGCAGCTTGGCGTGGGGCGCGGCGACGGAGTTCCTGAAGCTCCTCACCTACCACTTCGCGCAGCAGGCGGATTAAGTGACCCGACTCGGGAGACATTCCCTGGGGGAGCATCGAGCGAAGGGTCTCGCCAAGGGGTGAGATATAGTAGTTGCTGATCCACTCGGCAAAGCGGAGAAGATTGTCGTCGAAGAGAGGTTCGGCGTCGAGAACATCCTTGATCGGCCTGACCCCCTCGACATCGGTCGTCTCCATCTCATCAACCACAACACCAGTTAGCGTCCTCTTCCCAAATGGGATTGAGACCCGCGAGCCAAAGAGAGCAGCCCCACGAAACGACTCAGGGACAGCGTAGGTAAACGTATTGAAGAGTGGGACCGGTACGGCAACACGAACAAAGAGTGGCATAACAGAATTCCGAAGCGATGTCGATACAACGGTAAATGATAACTCCAAAGGTCAGTCGACGTAAAGATACGGGTGTTCCCCGTAGGGGCGAATAATTATTCGCCCCTACGGGGAACACACACAAACAACACCAAAATTCCTTATCTGTACTCAGTCCGAATCTTGACCCTTACAAAAAAAAGCAGCCCACTTTGTGTTTTGCCTTAACGTTACGCTTGTCATGTTTTCCGACTTGAAGTATTTTCGTGCCGTCTTTTGTGAGAGGTGATCTCACAATAGAGCCTGGGATTGCTTTTGATTTCTTTGATATGTGAGTGTGAAGTGTCGGTTCTGACAGCCTGTTGAGACAGGAACGTTCTCCTCACAACACCATGCGATGATGATGACCACGAGGCTTTTGGTATAGAATTTTTGATACTCCTTGACTACTTAGCATCACAGGCATAGTTGCTCGACCATTATTCAGACACTTGTCAGAAGGTCTTTATACGCGATGCCTCAGATATTCCCACGAAGCGCAAATGCTATTGCGCGTGCAAGCATAATCGGAGCACTACTGCTTATCGGCGGTGGCCTCCTCTTTCTCGATTCTTTTAATCGATCGAATTATCAGACGAAACAGCACCTGACTATTCAGCAGCCAGTGCAGTTCAGCCATGCCCGCCACCTTGCGGGTAACGGATTGGATTGTCGCTACTGCCATACGTCGGTCGAAGAGTCTCACTTTGCAGGTATCCCACCAGTGGAAACCTGTATGACTTGCCACTCGCAAGTTCTTAAGGAGGCTCCGATGCTGGAACCAGTCCGTGCCAGTTATGAAACTGGAGCACCACTCGAGTGGGTGCGCGTTCACGATCTGGG
>JBFWSB010000507.1:0-2538 GCA_050248595.1 Kapaibacterium sp. (SeqCode) | reverse complement strand
CGCCTACGACCTGACCGGTGAGGATCCGATCATTGCCGGGGGGGCTTCCGGCGGAATCTGGCGTTCGTCGGATGGTGGGGTGTCGTGGGTGATGACAACCAGACCAGACCAAGCACTCGGGGCCACAACGCTGGTGCAAGATGTTCGGGAGGGGAAAACGCACATCTGGTATTATGGAACAGGGGAAGGATTCAACAGCGCGAGTGGACTCAACTTCTACGCCCGCTATCTCGGTGACGGTATCTTCAAGTCAACAGATAATGGGAGAAGCTGGAACCAGCTCTCTTCGAGTAGGTCAGGATCACCCGAGGTATTGAATCCGGTTGACATTACGTGGCGACTTGCGATTGACCCTTCCAACAGTTCAGAGGATATTCTATACGCCGCAATCTATGGTTCCATCTTCCGCTCTCCCGACGGTGGTGAGACGTGGAAGGAAGTATTGAAGTCGGGAAGCTCGTTCAGCTCGCCAAGTTTCTACTCCGACATCGTAGTGACATCAACAGGAGTGGTCTACGCAACCCTGAGTAGTGAGGGGAGGAAGAAGGGCATTTTCCGCTCAGAGAATGGGATCGACTTCACAGATATTACCCCCGACAACTTCCCGAAAGAATACAACCGAATGGTGATTGGCCTTGCTCCATCCAACCAAAACACCCTCTACATTTTGGGAGAGACGCCGGGGAGTGGCACAATCGGACGGAACTTTCTCGGCGAAGAATCGTGGCACTCGCTCTGGAAGTACAGCTACATCTCAGGGGATGGAACAGGTGATGGTGGCGACTGGGAAGATCGTTCCGCAAACTTGCCGCAGTATGGGAGTAGTTTCGGAGACTTCCACTCGCAGGGGGGATATGATCTGCTTGCACGGGTGAAGCCAGACGACGAGAACGTTCTCTTCATCGGGGGTACAAATCTTTATCGCTCTACCGACGGGTTTGCAACGAGTGAGAAGACCGCCTGGATTGGCGGTTATCGCAATGTCGTCCTGAATATTGGAGAGAATGCGGTGATCGAACACTACGACTATCCCGGGCAACATCCCGATCAACACGATGTAGTCTTCTCCCCCACAAACCCGAACGTAATGCTGAGCGGGAGTGATGGTGGTATTCATAAAGCTCCCGATGCTCTCGCCGATTCAATCAAGTGGATCTCGCTGAACAACGGCTACCTCACAACACAGTTCTATACGGTTGCAATTGATCGGAAGAAAGAAGGGAGCCAGATGATTATAGGGGGGACTCAGGATAATGGAACTTGGAGAAACAACGGAGGAGGGGAGAGAGATGCGTGGGAGTTTACCGGAAGTGGTGACGGAGCCTACGCTGCTGTAACTGACGGCGGCAAATATCTCTACGTCTCGAAACAGCGAGGGCGTATCTACCGCGTTGAGCTTGACGAAACAATGAAGGTGACCGGCTCGACACGCATTGACCCCGAAGTGGAAAATTCTGACTTCTATCGGTTCATCAACCCGGTGGTTATCGATCCAAACGATGCAAAAGTGATGTATATCCCCTACAGTCAGAACATCTGGCGAAACCGCGATGTGACTTCGATCCCGCTCGACAACAAGCGGGCAACCTCAATTGGGTGGGATTCGTTGGGGAGCACAGCCGTTACGTCGTCGGTAATTACCGCAGTTAGCGTCAGCGATCAAAATCCATCTCACCGCCTCTGGTACGGGACTGCAAATGCTAAGCTCTTCCGGCTGGACGATGCCCTCGGAGAGAATCCGATTCCAGTCGAGGTGACCAGTCCTCTCTTTCCTGTGAACGGATACGTCTCCTGTATTGCGGTCGACCCCGAGGATGGTGACCATGCCGTTGTAGTCTTCTCGAACTACAGCGTGGTCAGTCTCTTCGAGACGACTGATGCCGGGGAGACCTGGCGGAGCGTCAGCGGAAATCTTGAAGAGAACCCGAACGGAACAGGTGCTGGGCCATCCTGCCGTTGGGTAACGATTCTCCACCGTGGGGAAGGGACGCTCTACTTAGTTGGAACCAGTGTCGGTCTCTTCACAACAACTTCGTTGCGTGGGGATGAAACGATCTGGGTGAAGGAGGGAGCCGAGTCGATTGGCAACGCTGTTGTCGATATGGTCGACGGGCGTTCCTCCGACGGCTTCGTCGCAATTGCCACGCACGGCACAGGCATCTACAGCACAACGGTTGGTCTTTTAGGAGTTGATGAATCGAAGGGGAGAAATGTGGTTTCCTCAATCGAACGCATCGTTCCAAATCCGATAACAGATCGAGGAAGCATCTCGTTCAGGATTGGCGCAACTACCAACCAAGTTCCGGTGCAACTCGACCTCTACGATCTCCGCGGAGTGCGAGTGAAGAATATCTTCTCCGGAGTGAGAAGGCCGGGGGAATATACCGAGCAAGTAGATGTGGCAGGCTTACCTTCCGGCACATACTTCTGCCGTCTGACACTTGGAGAAAGTGGAGGAGAGGTTGTCACCAAGCAGCTCATCATAGAACAGAGATAAACCCCTGAGGGGCAGAGAAGATGTTCTCTCTCTCTCCCTCC
>JBFWSB010000506.1:0-2547 GCA_050248595.1 Kapaibacterium sp. (SeqCode) | reverse complement strand
GAATTTTGTGGTCAGAATTTCTCCTGAACCGGTCACCATCTTGCAGAAGTAAATCCCTGCTTCAAGAATAGAGGCATCAAACTCGAATCGGTGGATACCAGCTTCGATCTCACTCCCATCCACTAATTCCAGTTCAGTGAATCCGGCAAGATCAAAGACACGGAGAGAGACCAACTCGTTACGTTGCAACCCAATATCGAGTGTTAATCTGCCAGCCGGAGCCGGATTCGGAATTGGCGTGGTGATGAACGTCCGTTTCGTTGGCCCGAACGACTGAATATTGACCAAGTTGCCGCAGTAATCATTCCCATTACCAGAAGTTGGCATCACCGGCGTTCGAAGCAACACATTCTCCCACCGACCACAGGCATCTTCGATCCAGAGCGTATCGATCTGCTCTCCTGCTACTCTCCCCTGCAAACAGACTGCCACTCTTCTCTCTTCGCCGGGAGCCAAGGCAAGAGGCAACTGTGTCGGGGGGATACTGAACTCAAGATTTTCTCTCATAAAAACCCGAGTCACTGTCAACGGGTATGTGCCATAGTTGACAATCAGCAGACTATCGCAGCGGGTCGAGTTGAGCGTTAGGCTATCGCTAATCCAATCTCGTTCCAGCCTCAAGGCAAGTCGATCACTCTCAGGCTCCTCGAAAACACCGATTGTAAAGCCGGGAATCGTGTCGACGAAGGGAAGCTCATTCCCGGCTCTGTCGCGTGTCCGCCCTCTTACAATAAGGTCTTCACGAAAATCTATCGGAAAGAGTCGAAGGGAAACCGTCTGCGCTGGAAGTGCTTCTGGGTTCAAGCTCCATGTTCCGTTGATAATCGTGTCCACCTCAACAGATTCTACTTCTAAATACTGTTGGTCTGGCTCTGCAAACGTAATTGTTGAATTGCCACACCCTTCTCCACCGAAATCGATAGCTGGGGGCAACGTATCAATCACTGTCACAACGTGGGCAATCAAAGCTTCACGGTCGATGCAGTCTCCGCCAACAGTAAGCCCAACTTCAAACGATTCATCCTGATCTCCTGCATAGCAGATATTGACCGATGCAGTTTCTCCCGGAAGAATCGTAATTGGTAGAGGCGTCCTGACGTTCAAGCCGATCGGGTCGCCAGCTTTGAGTGTAATTCGCTCAACTCTCTGGGGGAAGCCTCCGTAGTTAAATAGGCGGATCTCACGGCATCCCTCTTTCCCGTTGTAGGAGACGATGTCGAAGGTAAGTGGTTCCGAGCCACTACTGCCAACCCCTGCAACTGTAAAGCCGGGAATCTCTCTCCGAAGAATTGTTGATCGTCCAGCCCCATCAATCCCCTTAATCTCCACAACTCCATCTTGGTAGGGATCAATTAACTGTGCGCTCCACCGGACTGTGTCAGCCCCTTGCACAAAAGGAACAATTGTCACCTGAACGTTCTGGCTCCCCTCGGTGCTGTAGCAGGAGTCGATGCCGGAATCGGTAACGCGGTCATCGCGGATAATACCCTCAATCAGATCGCACTTCCCATCGGCTGAAATCAGTGGACGTTCAAAGTCAACCTCAAGCTCTCTGAAGAGAGTTCCACCCGGATACCCGTACGAGGTTGCCCGACCGAACCCATACACACAAAGTCCAAACTGGTCGTTCGCGCGGATGTAGTGCGAGCCGGAGTTTACTTTGATCTGTGCGTACGAAAATGTTGTTCCCGGTATCGGAAGGAAGGCGGCTCCGGCTAAGGATTGTCCGTCAATTTCAAGACTTGAAATAGCCTTGTTAGGTACGATTACGTTGATGTAGTGAGCTATGAATTCAGGGTGAATAATGCTCTGAAACGAGTAGGCAGTATCGTACTGCTCGGGAGAGGGAATCAACATCATGAAGGGATCGCCGAGATCGTTTGATCCTGGTATCGGATTCGTGATCTCCCCAACCGAATGCTCGTACTGCACAACGAGAATCGGTTTCGTTGAGCTGATATAGCTTGCCGTTAATGGTAACTGTAGGGGGGCGGCAGCATTCACGATCCACTTGCGAACTCCGCTTGCTGTTGTTACGGTCACCTCCGTATCATCAAAGGCGGCAAGTACCCGTGCCTCGGAACTTTCGGTTGACTTTGGTGCAATATCAAAGTGAGGAGTAAGTATTGCGGTTCGACCCCACGCTTCAATCGGAGGTATCTGCTCTACAAGGTGATCCCTGTAATTTCCAACGGAGATTGGAATTGCCGTCCGTTGATTGCCGCCGAAGACTGCTACCGGTTTGTTGGCCTTGATCTCAGTTCCGGTAACATCAAATGCCGACCCAAGTATTGCCTGTCCGAAATAGACTTCCCCGGCGTTGAGGCTAATGGTGAAGGGGCGTTTCCCCTGTTGCCCACTTAGTGGCGCAGAAGGAGTAATCTCTACAGTCGTTTGGTCTTCAGTACCAATCACAGCAAACTCGGAGTGTGTGTCGAACTCGTCGATAAACCCACACCCTTCAAATTTTCCGTAAATATACCCGTTCGGCCAAGCCGTCACGATATATCTTCCACACAACACAACGTCAGGGAGTGCCAATAAGGC
>JBFWSB010000505.1:0-2548 GCA_050248595.1 Kapaibacterium sp. (SeqCode) | reverse complement strand
CGTCGGCGGCAGCTAAAATTGTTTTCGTTGAGCGATAGTTCTGTTCCAGACGATAGATCTGATAGTTCGGGTAGTCACGCTCGAAGTCGAGGATATTCCGAATGTCGGCTCCTCGGAATCGGTAGATCGACTGTGCATCATCCCCCACAACGCAGATATTCTGATGCTTCCCGGCAAGCAGTTTCACTACTGTGTATTGCGCTCGATTTGTATCCTGATACTCGTCGATTAAGACGTAGCGGAACTGATCTTGCCAGGCTTCTAAAATTTCTGGCCGCAACTCGAACAACTCGATAGTCTTCACCAACAAATCGTCGAAGTCCATTGCATTGCTCAACTTCAGCTTCAGCTCGTAGTCTTCGTAGACTCGAGCAACGCGCTCTTCTAAGGCATTACCAACTTGAGCGCGGTAGAGACCGGGGTTAATCATCGAGTTCTTTGCCGCGGAGATACGGTTGCGGATAGCCTTCGGAGCGTAGTCTTGCGGAGAGATCCCTCGCCCTGCCATAATCTGGCGAATCACACTTAACGAGTCGTCGGTGTCGTAGATCGTGAAACTTGAAGTGTAGCCGAGAGCTTCGGCTTCACGGCGGAGAATGCGACTGAAGACGGAGTGGAACGTTCCCATCCAGAGTGGTGCAGCGCGACGTTCACCCACGATTGCCCCTATCCGCTCCTTCATCTCGCGCGCAGCTTTGTTCGTGAAGGTGAGGGCTAACAGACGCCACGGCTCGACACCGTTGGAGAGAATCCAGGCAATGCGGCAGGTGAGAACGCGAGTTTTGCCCGATCCGGCTCCGGCCACAATCAAGGTCGGTCCGTCGGTATTCATCACCGCTTCACGCTGAACGTCGTTGAGGTCGCTCACGAAGTCGTCGCTCACCACTTCAGGCTCTCCCCGCTTTACATTATCGGGAAGGCTGAGAGAGAAAAGGTCGAGCGAGCCTCCGTTCTTGTTGTCGGTAGCCAATGTCTTCGTCGTCGTTTATGATGGATTGCAGATGCTGGATGACAGAAGGGACAAATCACACTCTGTCGCCCGGAAGATACAGCACCACAAGACAACGACCACAAAATTCTCTGCGCTCTTTGTGTTTCTTTGCGACTTTGCGCGAGTGGGTTGGCTGTCACAAGTTCTACTGCACAATCAGCGGAGCAGAGTAGACCTCTCCATTAACAACCAACCGACAGAAGTAGGAACCGGATGGAAGATGTCCTACCTGCACTTCAAAGCGATGTTCACCAAGATTCAATTCTTGGTCTGTAATAGTCTGGATTAACCTCCCCAAGCGATCATAGATATCAAGGCGAGCCATCCCTCTCTCTCTCAGTGAAAGAAGGATTGTGACTTGATCGGTCGAGGGAGTGGGATAGACATAAAGATGAGATGAACCTACGGTCTTTTCTGATTGTGATATACTGGAAACTGACTCTGAGCGGAAGATGCCATCCCCTACAGTGCCAACAAGCATCCGATTCTGAGCATCAAAGAGAATAGAATTTGCCCATTTATATTCCATCAACCCACCTGGCCTTTTCCATGTATTTCCGTTATCATACGACCAGATAAGTCCATAATAGTGATGCCAATCCAGATCATACTCTGGATTAGACTCATCATAGTGAACCATGGAGACAAGGCGCTGACCCGATCCAGAACTGAGTGGAAAATAATAGTCCAGTGAATCCCATGTGTAACCTCCGTCTGTTGATCGAAGAACAATAGTATCCCCGATAAAAATCGAGCCATCAGCCTCTACATAGAGTGCATAGAGACGCACCCTCCAGTTATCACGCTCATACAGCGTATCCCAGCTTTCTCCTCTATTGCTCGATGCTAAAAGCCTCGAGTAACCATCACCCGCCCGGAATATTTTCCCACCACGATCGGCCACAAACAAATTTGATTGAAGTGAATCGACAAGGAGAACCGGATCTGTAGGCTCCAAGTATTCGGCATCAAAGGTGGTTCTCCACAAGCTGGTCACCGCAAACGATGGGTGTGGTTGCGGATATCGAACGCTTGTTTGAAAGAGGTCATTCTGGTCGTTGATATATAACACGTTAACAATCGTGGTATCCCCTACTGGCAAGTCGCCCTCCATTTGTTTCCATGTAGCTCCAGAATCAACTGATAGTAGTCGTTGAAATCCGACATGCCGTTCATCAGCATAGAGAGGAACATTTACAACAATAAGCCCACGGTTGTTGGAAACAATTGCTGGCCACTTACTGGTAAATTTCATGGGAGATATCATTGTTGGAGTTCCTGGAACTCGATCCCATGTATTGCCGTGATTCGATGACCGAAAGAAGAATTGCATTGCAGATACATAATGCAAAGTGTCCCCACTCCATTCATAAAAACGACTTGTGTAAAAAACACTATCTTGGATAATGTATAATCCTCCAAGAGAATCCATCGTAAAGAAGTCCCGAACACTGTCAGCGATTATCGTCCATGAATCTCCATAGTCTGTAGAACGGTAGAGAGTGTGCAAACCAACATCATCCCCAACTGGACGGGACTCGCAGATCGGAAGAGCAC
>JBFWSB010000504.1:0-2549 GCA_050248595.1 Kapaibacterium sp. (SeqCode) | reverse complement strand
TTTGACTTCTAAGTTGAATTCCCCCTTCCTTCGCCGTATTTTCAGCCGCTCTTAAAGCAAATGCCAACCACAACAATACTACAGGTTATTCATGCGTAAGCTACTTTTCATACTTTTGTCAGGTCTTCTGAGCGGAGGCATCATCTCATGTGGGGAGGGTGATTCAAACGGGGGTGAAGAATCTGACGTGATAAAGATTGGACACTTTGCGTCGATGCAGGGTGACATTGCAACGTTCGGGCAGCAGACGAATAACGGGATGTTGCTTGCTGTTGAAGAAATCAATGCAGCCGGTGGAGTTCTCGGAAAGAAGATTGAGTTGAAGACCGAAGATACACGGTCGACAACACAAGATGCGGGACTCGCAGCTGAGAAACTCATCAGCCAAGATAAAGTGACGGTATTGTTGGGTGAAGTTGCCTCAAGCCTCTCCTTAGTAGCCGCACCAATTGCTGAGCGGGAAAAAGTCCCGATGGTAACGCCAGCCTCTACAAATCCTGAAGTGACGGTAGATAAGAATGGGAACGTCCGCAAGTACGTCTTCCGTGTCTGTTTTATCGACCCTTTCCAAGGGAAAGTGATGGCGAAGTTTGCAAAGGAAAATCTGAACGCAACCCGAGTCGCAATTTTGAAGGACAATGCGAACGACTACTCAGTCGGCCTCGCAAAGAACTTCCAAGAGACGTTTGTTGGGATGGGTGGCGAGATCATTGCTGAACAAGCCTACGAAGCAAAGCAGGTTGACTTCAAGTCGCAGTTGACTGCGATTAAGGCAATGAACCCGGATGTGATTTACGTGCCGGGATACTACACCGAAGTGAGTTTGATTGCCGAGCAAGCTCGTGATCTTGGGATTACCGTCCCCCTACTTGGTGGCGACGGATGGGATAGCCCGGAGCTGACGAAAGGAAAATTCAAAGAAGCACTTGAAGGGTGTTACTTCAGCAACCACTACTCGGTTGAGGATACTACCGCACTGGTAAAGACATTCACCGAGAAGTACGCAAAAATGTTCAACGGTGAAGCTCCGGGAGCAATGTCGGCTCTCGGATACGATGCCATGTATATCGTTGCCGACGCAATCAAGCGTGCCGGCACAACCGAAGCCGAGGCAGTGACGAAAGCACTTGGTGAAACTCGTGACTTTAAGGGAATCACCGGCAACATTACCATCAACAGTCAGCACAATGCAGAGAAGTCAGCAGTTGTCTTGAAGATCAAAGATGGCAAGTTTACCTACTTTGCCACAGTTGCTCCCTGAGCAACTGTTAGCATCTGATTTTGATTCTGCTCTTTGATCTCATTTGGGATTCTACAGTAACTAACGTTAGTTTCGAACTCAAGATTTCGACTCACTAATTCTCTGCTTGGATGGAAGAATTTCTCCAGCAACTTATCAACGGGCTATCGCTCGGGGCCATTTATGCCTTGATTGCTCTCGGGTATACCATGATCTATGGTGTGCTCCGGTTCATCAACTTTGCCCACGGCGATGTCTTCATGATCGGCACATATATCGGATTCTATGTTTTGAATACGGCATTTGTGCAGTCGTTAGGACCCGGAGCGGGAACCGCAGTTATCGTCTTTCTCGCCGCAATGGTCGGGTGTGGTCTACTGGGAGTGATTATCGAATTCCTCGCCTACCGACCTCTCCGCAATCGACCAAAACTCACGGTGTTGATTACGGCAATCGGGGTCTCCTTTTTCCTCGAGTATACTGGGCAGCTTCCATTTGTCTTCGGTGCTGACCCTCGTACATTTCCTACCGTTGTTGAGAAGACAACGGTGCTTCAGGCTGGAGGACTGGTAATCGACAGCTATCAGATCATCATCTTCGTTGTCGCCATCGCGTTGATGCTTGGTCTGCGCCTACTGATTATGAAAACCCGAATTGGCACTGCACTCAGGGCATCTTCGATGAACCTGAAGGCTGCCTCGCTGATGGGAATCAACACAAATGCTGTGATCTCCTTCACCTTCTTCGTCGGTTCTGCTCTTGCCGGTGCGGGGGCAATTCTCTACGCTATGAGCTACCCGAAGATCAACCCACTGATGGGAATTCTTCCGGGGTTAAAAGCCTTCATCGCCGCAGTGCTCGGCGGAATTGGGAATATCTTGGGGGCTGCGGTTGGGGGCTTCATCATTGGGGCTGCCGAGACGATGACTGCCGGATATATCTCCCCCACCCTTCGTGACGCTATCGTCTTCGCAATCCTGATTGTTATCCTGATCGTAAAGCCGTCCGGACTCTTCGGACGAGGAGGAACCGAGAAAGTATGAGCAAGAAAAACCGATCCTACATCTACTTATTGGTCGGTCTTGTTGCCGTTGTCGGTCTCTCCTTTCCGTTAGAGGCGAGCGTGAACTCGTATGATATGCGGATCATCATCAACATCGGCATTTCGATGATCCTTGCCGCCTCGCTCAACTTGATTAACGGCTTCACTGGTCAGTTCTCGTTAGGGCACGCTGGCTTCATGGCAATTGGAGCCTACACTTCCTCAGCCCTGACAACTATGGCCTTCGGAAGTGCGGACGGAATAGAT
>JBFWSB010000503.1:0-2563 GCA_050248595.1 Kapaibacterium sp. (SeqCode) | reverse complement strand
GAACCGATAAAAGGTGAGAACAACGAGCGGGTAATTTTGCAACAAGAGGCGCAAGTTGACGGGGACTTAGGAACGCTCACATTAGAGTTGATGGTAGGGGTGGAGATAGCTGAGACAGGATTCTACCTCTCAGCCGGTGGGGCTGGGGGTCTTCTGCTCGACGGATTCTATAACTACACCGAACGCCTTCTCTCTCCTCAAGGATTTGTCTATCCAGGTACAGGTACAAACGAACAGCAGTTATTGGGGGGGAGAAAGTTCGATAATTTTGGTACGCTCGTTTTCGATCTGCGGGGGAGTATGGGATATATGTACCGGTTGAACGATAACATTGCCTTCAATATCGAGGGGGTCTACAGCTACCCTCTCACTTCAGCTTTCAATGCTCCAGACCTGTTGAAACAGCAGGGAATATTCGGAACTCTCGGTGTGCTGTATAATTTCGGAGACTAAGGAGACCATGCGCTATATTTCACTCGCGTTGCTATCGGTTTTATTTGCAAGTACTCTGAACGCTCAGCCGTTTTTGGTATTCGACGACCCACAGTTTGTTGTGCGTAATCTGGAAACCGTGAACTCCGAACAGGATGATTACGCCCCCTTCGCAACTCCTAACGGTGAGTGGCTCTACTTCACGTCAGCACGATTGGAGTCTTCCGACATTTTTCGATCACGTCGATATGTAGGTGGGGGAATCCACCACGACGCGCCGGAAGTTCTTCGAGAGTCATCGGTAAACACTACAAAGGATGACGGTATTCTGAGCGTTCCTGTTCCTATCGAAGCGCAGATTAATTACGCCGATACGAACGGGGTTGTTAGCTGGACAGGGCCAATAACTGGAGTGATGGCAAGTGGCTCGCAAGAACGACATTTCTACACCGGTCTCTACACCTTTACGATGTCTTCCGACGGATCGTCGATGACCGATATCGTTGAGTTGACATCATTGAACTCTGGAAAGTGGGAGTCGCAACCGACGATTGCATCGGATGGGAGTTTCATCATCTTTACCTCGACGCGAAGGGGAGGATCGGGGAACAAAGATCTCTGGATTGCCTACCGACAAGGGGATGGAAGCTACGGCGCACCCGAGAATCTCGGCAAAACAGTTAATAGCAAGTGTGATGATATTTCCCCCTTCATTGCCCCTGATGGTAGAACACTCTTCTTTTCCAGCAATGGCCACAAAGGATTTGGAGGATTCGATCTGTTCGTGACACAGCGAGATGAAGAGGGGAACTGGAGCACGCCGAAAAACCTCGGCAACATGATTAACTCCGAAGCGAACGAACTCTTCTACTACGGCATTAACAGAAACCTTTGCTATTTCGTTAGTGACCGGAAGGGGGGCAAGGGAGGACTTGATATTTACGAGGGAAATTTCAATCCGTTTATGCCCGGCTACGCCAACGTTCGTGTTCGAATTCAGGATACAACGGTGATGCGGTATGTAGAGGGGAGAGTTGAGGTTACGGAAGATCGGTTTGGCCAAAAGTTGATCGGAGAAAAAATCGACACAGTCAACGGAGGATCTGTCTGGCTCTACTCTGGCTATCCCTACAAACTCTATATCAAGCCAGTAGGCTTCGACACTGCTTTCGTGTACAACCTAACGGCAATGAAAGCAACCGAAGAGAGAGAAATCCTCTTCAAAGTTGCCAGCCCACCACCACCTCCGCCGCCACCTTTACCAGAGATTGCTGAGCCTACTCCGCCGCCAGCACCGCCAGGGCCACCACCTATGCCACCTGACGGACCGAGCTTGCCACCACCACCACCGCCGCCCCCATTGATTGCGTTGGACTTTGCGGGGATAAGCGTTCCACTTTTTGTGAGTGGATACTATCGCTTGAACACGTTGGTGGCTCTGGAAGATCTGAAGCGGCGTCAGGTAGAGGGGGGTGACTTGAGTGATCGTGACTACATCGACAACGTTGCTAAAAACCCAAAGCTCTACGATAACTATAAGAGCATGGCTCTCGATGTGGAGTCAGTAATTGGTGGCTTCTACCGGGACTGCATGAACCTCTATTTCCCGGCATTCGATACACTCCGCGAGTCGGGTGAGTATCTGGAACTTACTGTCTACGGCTACGCCGATCCACGTCCAATCTTAGGGCAGTTCGGTGAGGATATTGAGGTAACGTTCGAAACAGAGAATGGCATCGAGTTCTCGATGCGGAAGGATAGCGAGATCGACAACTTCCGTTTGGCTGGACTCCGTGCCTGGTTTGCCGTGCAATATCTGGATCAACTCTTTCGCGAGGCAGGGGACAAGGGGAATGATATATACATTCGCCTTCGACAAAGTGGGGGTATCCGATGGCGGATTGTGAGTGGGGACGTTGATGCCGTCAGTGGAAGCACGTTGGCAGATAAACGAAGAATCCACATTACGATTCAGCGACTCGGAGGAAAGAACTCGTAGTTATCGTTTGCCACACATCGTTTTTCTGATATCTCTCTCACAGAGAAAGGGAAAGGGATTGGAGTTGCTCCAATCCCTTTCCCTTTTGTACGAACAGACAATCGCTCTCTTTCTCCTATCTGTAGATCAAAA
>JBFWSB010000502.1:0-2565 GCA_050248595.1 Kapaibacterium sp. (SeqCode) | reverse complement strand
ACTGTGCCGATATCTACGCGCAGGATCGATCCCTCTTGTCCAAATCTCTACAACAACCAACAAGAAAGTGAAGCTCATGTTTGGAAAACTCAGCGAGGTACACCTGTCAACTACTGTTCTCCTGTTTATCCTGCTTGCCGCAGGAGTGGGGATAGCACAGCCGACCGAAGGGAGTTCTACACTCTCACGTGTGGAAAGGAGCGAGTGGAGAGTGAACGGCAGGCCATTGCTCCCAAGTGATCAGTTCCACCCGGCACCTCTGATACCACCTCTGTCAAACGTACGGGTTGTTGTGAAGGGTGGCGGGAGACAGGGCAACAGTTCCTATTCAACGGGAGGGGCTGTTGTTCCAGACGATCAGTTCTGGGAAAGTCTTCTCTCGAACGACATTCTCCTGGAAGGGTGGGATGTGCAGGCAATTCTGTGGAGCGAACCCTACCTGTACGTCGGAGGGAATTTTTCCCGGGCTGGCGATCTTGCTGTCAATAACATCGCTCGCTACAACCTCGAAACAGGAGTGTGGGAGCAGCTTGGTGCTGGGGAACAGAATGGAGTGAACGGAACGGTCTACACACTCGCCGTGGACAACGGAGTACTTTATGCTGGAGGTGACTTTACGATGGCTGGAGGAGAGGAAGCCCTCGGAATTGCGGCCTGGAGTCTGGAGAGCTTGAACTGGAGGGACGTTTCAGGCGGGGTGAAGAGGGAAGGGGGTGTGGGGGGAATTGTTCGGGAGATTGAGTTCAATGGAGCTGGTGAACTCTATGCAGTTGGAACGTTTGAGGTTGCAGGAGAACAATCTGCTGCCAACATTGCGTGGTGGGATAGTGAAGTCTGGCACGATGTCGGCGGAGGCCTCTACGGAAGTGCTGGTCCCGAAACAGTAGTCCGAAGCATAGAAATCGAGAATAATCTTGTCTTCGCGGCAGGAGATTTTCTGATTGCCGACGAAATTTTTGCCTACGGTGTAGCTGTCTGGGATGGAGCCAACTGGAAAGCGATAGGACAGGAGGGATTTCGTACCGACCAGATTTACGACATCGACTACAGTCCTGACTTCGGAGGGGTTCTGGAGATTGTTGGGGGGGAGATTGTCTACTACACTGACGGTTCAGGAATTGACTTCTTCGCGCACGATCTCTTCTGGTCGGAATCTCCTCCCCTTTTCGGTAATGTCTCCGCTATCCTCAACTTTACGTTACCTCCCGGCAACCCTCCCCTTGAGATCAGGGATGTAGAGTTCGGTACTGATTCTGCCTTCTACGGAGGCCATATCGAAGAGGTGTTGACGGAGCCTGGAATGTCGATTGCGTTAAACGATCTTGCTCTGCTGACCAACGGTGACATGCCCTACGAGTCGTTTGCGGACAACCTTCAGTACGATGTTAGCAGGATAGCTCACGTCGGTTCGGATATTGCGGTCGGAGGCAGGTTCGGCAGGATCGGAGGGAAGCAAGTAACCGGTCTGGCATTGCGTCAAGGTGACGAGTGGTTGCCACCGGGAGGAGGAGTGAGGGGTGGTGAGCTTGTTGATATTACGTCGGTTGCCTTCACCCGGAACAATCGGATTCTCTTCGGCGGCGAGTTTGCCGGGGGTGGGGACACGACGTTCTCAAATATTGTCGAGTGGAGCGACGGTGAGTGGAAATCTCTCGGCGACGGATTGAATGGTCGAGTTGCTGCTCTTGTCGTCGGGACAGACGAGCGTATCTATGCGGGGGGAACCTTCACCCGGTCAGGCAAAGAACAGGTGAAGGGAGTTGCCGTCTGGCACGATGGTGACTGGCAACCTCTGGTTCCCGAAGATAACTTCTGGAGGTATGCCGATGTTCTCGGGATTGATCCACAGGGGAGACTGGTTGTCGCCGGAGAGCGGAACACCCCGAACAACCTTGCCGATGAAATTCGGACTGTTGTTGCCCGGTTTGATGGAACGTTGTGGGAAGAACTGGGAGGGGACTTCGGTCGTGCTCATATTTCCGGCATTGCCTTCTCGGGAGGAGATATTGTCGTGGTTGGTGATTTCACGAGTGTCGAGAGTGGGACAGTCCCTGCCGACGGAGTTGCCCGGTGGAGTGGAGATGGGTGGAATCCGATGGGAGGCGCAGACGAGAACAACTTTACCCGGATAGCCGGAGTGACTCTGCTGAACGGTGAGTTCATTGGTGCGGGGAGAGTCTCTTCCTCTCCCGGACAGTCCCTCTCGAAGATGGTCAGGTGGAATGAGGGGGCTGGGGAGTGGGGAGAGCTTGCCTCCCTCGACGGAGAGGTCACAGCAATTCTCGGGAACAATGAAAGTCGACTGGGTGTTGCCGGAATGTTCGAGTCGGTTGCTGGAGTGGCTGCACACAACATCGCACTTCTGGAGGGTGATAGCTGGCGGGGGATGGGGAGTGGGGTGGAGGGAAGACCTGATATACTGACGGTGGATCGAACCGGAAGACTAATAGTTGCAGGCGAAGACCTCACGCACGTTGGAGAGAAGGAAACCTACCTGAGAGGGAGGTGGAATCAGTCGATCTCGGAGGTTCGGGGGGACTCTGCCTTAACTGCGGGGAGTTTGCA
>JBFWSB010000501.1:0-2566 GCA_050248595.1 Kapaibacterium sp. (SeqCode) | reverse complement strand
TAGGTTGTTGATAAACCGTTCAACGGTAATGTCATTGAACTTTGGATCAGGATTGATGCGCCGCTTCTCAGCCCGTTTCTTTCTCATGTCTCTTTAATGATTCTGAAAAACCGGGCGCGACGTCCGAAAAATCTGCACGCCGCGCCAGTTAATAAATTGTGATCGTATCGTTAACAGCTTCTTATCATATCGGCCCAATCGCAGCTCTTCCGAACAGTGTCAGGAAGACTGATAAATTGATTCCGAAGATGTGATTCCCTACTTACTCTTCGGTCTCTTGGTACCATATTTAGAACGTGCTTGCCTGCGGTCTTCCACACCTTGCGTGTCGAGTGTACCTCGAACGATGTGGTAGCGAACACCTGGAAGGTCCTTGATACGCCCCCCACGAATCAGCACGATTGAGTGCTCCTGCAGGTTGTGCCCCTCACCCGGAATATATGCCGTCACTTCGATACCGTTTGTTAGACGGACACGGGCAACCTTGCGAAGTGCCGAGTTCGGCTTCTTCGGTGTAGTGGTGTAGACACGCGTGCAAACTCCTCGGCGCTGCGGACAGCTTTCTAATGCCGGTGAATCGCTCTTTGATTTTTTCAGGCTGCGTCCTTTACGGACAAGTTGGTTAATTGTAGGCACGTTCTCAAACCAATTTCGTTTTCATAAACAACAATAGTAGTCAACTCGCTCCGGCAGAGCGGAACGAAAAGCCTGCAAATATAGGGAGTAGATAACTTCTATTTCAAGAAAAGAGGAGAATCTTATCATTACCGTTTGTTAGCGTCAGGAACTGTCGAGCTATTGGGTGGGGCCGTCGGCGGAGCTTGAGGGGCTACTCGCTCCACTGATGGCCGGGCATATGCCTCGGGTGATCGGGTCTTGCGGTATGCTCCATTTTCCCACCGGAAGTACTCAACACTCGCCTGTCCATCCCGCTCCATTACGACAATGGAGACCACTGTATCGACCCTCAACAGCTGAAATCCCCCAACGTAATGATCCCACATTGCTGGAGTCATCGAGGCATAGCGATAGAAAATATCCCGCATATCCTTCACCCCTTCAAGACTGCGCCACTTTGCCTGTTCAGCTGAATCAAGTCGATCTACCTGCGCACGGCTTACTTCAACAAAAATCTGCCAATTGGCTTTTGCACCACTATCCATTAAATCGTACATCACCCCAAAATCGCCACTCGATGCGGCTGAAATCAACGAGTTGTAGGCTTCCAGCGGAGTTGAGGCTGGGACTGAAAGTCCGTTGCCGTTTGCTGAATCCCCCTCGGAACACCCACCGAAAAGGGCTATAAAAACAACCCCCACAAAAAGCTGTGGGAAAAACATTCTTTTCATTGGTCTATGTGCTTCTGAACGTGCATTTTGATGCAGGATCATCAAAATACAACCAGCCTTCTCTGATTGGAGAAGATCAGGAGGGTTCGACGCATCCTGTTACCTCTTCCCTTACCTTGGAACTATTGAAGAGAGTATTGCGTGGAGGTATTTTGCAGTGGTTCGTTTGGAGAAAAAACGTGCTTCGATTCAGGAGCAATAGGAACGAATGCCGGCAAAGAAAAAGATAATCGTAACTCGGAAATCCGCTGAGATTAATGGTCAGCGTGTCGTCTACCTTGTCCGCCGAAATCCGAGGGCAAAGCATATGCGGCTGCAAGTTAACCCGTTCGATGGAGTTGTGCTGACGATGCCAGCCCGGCTACCACTCTACGTTAACACCGATAAGTTTGTTCGCGAACATGGGACGTGGGTTCTGGAGAAGCTTCGAGAATATGGGAGGAAGAGTACGTGGGACTCGAAGGGGGAAGCAACGTTGCGGAGTGGGGAGAGCATCCAGTTCCGGGGAAAGACTTTCCGTTTGATGGTTGAACGCTTGGCAGTCTCCGATCCACACGTTGTTCTCAACCAGCAAGTGGGGGTGATCTCCGTCTACCTCCCTCGCTCACCCGAGGTACAACTTCAATCTGTCCTAAAGGGATGGCTTAGGCGGCAGGCAGCTGAGCAAATCACATCGGTAGCACTTGAGGAGGCTCGCAGGATTGGGGTTCGATTCCGCAAAGTATCGATTCGCGAACAACGAACGAAGTGGGGAAGCTGTACTGAAGAGGGGAACCTCTCCTTCAACTGGCGACTCATTCTTTTCCCCCCTCGCGTTCTCCGCTATGTTGTGATTCACGAGCTTTGCCACCTCCGCCACTTCGACCACTCTATCCGATTTTGGCGAACAGTTGCGCAGTATATGCCGGACTATCGGTATGCTGTTGACTGGTTGTGTAAGGAAGGACTGAATGCTCGCAACCTTGTCGTCGAGCTATAGCAGTTTAGCACACCCTCTACCTACATTACAGCTACCAAATTCAGACTAAACTTCAATTCGCAAAATGATAGCGAGTAAAGGAACAGGCACTCGAGCAAAATGCCCGAGTGCCTGTTTACGATGATTCAAGAATTCTCAACTACAACGAAGTTGATTGCTCCGATCAATCAACCTTATCTCACTACATCAAGGCGACCACGCCAAGAGAGCTTCTCCCCTTCAATAACGAGGAAATACC
>JBFWSB010000500.1:0-2573 GCA_050248595.1 Kapaibacterium sp. (SeqCode) | reverse complement strand
TGGCGAGAATACTGTTCTTCAGAAACTCTTCTCGACTCCTCACTCAATCTGTTGTCTGTTCACTGCTATCTTCTATCTTCAACATTCTAACTTCAAATTTCAAACAGCTTTCTTCACATGCCTATCATATTCGGAACAGATGGATGGCGAGGTGTTATCGCCGATGACTTTACGTTCGAAAACGTTGCGTTGGTTGCCCGTGCGGCAGCCCGCTTCTACAAACGACAGAAGAATGCCGACCGAGGAATTGTTGTCGGTTACGATTCTCGCTTTCTCTCCGCACAGTTTGCTGAGACAACTGCCCGAGTCTTCGCGTCGGAAGGGGTAAAAGTTTGGCTATCCGACCGCATCTCGACTACACCACAAGTTTCGTTGGCTGCGAAGAAAAAGAGGTTGGCTGGGGGAGTGGTAATCACGGCAAGTCACAACCCAGCGGAGTATAATGGCTTCAAGTTAAAAGCTGGATATGGAGGGCCGTCGGCACCGGCAGATATTGAGAAGGTTCAGAAGAATGTGACCGGGTTCGAGGAGAATCCTCCGAAACGTCTGCCGAAGGTTGCAAGCTTGGAAGAGTATGTGAAGGGGAAGATGATCCGCTACTTCGACGCCCGGAAAGAGTATGTGGACTACGTGAAAAAGGTGATCGACCTCGACGCAATACGTAAGGCAAAATTCAAGGTGCTCTACGATCCGATGTTTGGTGCTGGCATTCAGACGATGGATTTGCTCTTACCCGATGTGGATCAAATTCACAACGAACACAATCCCGGTTTCACTGGCATCGACCACCCGGAACCACTCGGCGAATATTTAGGGGAACTGATTGATCGGGTGAAGAGTGGCGGATACTCGATTGGTCTGGCCTCCGATGGGGATGCTGACCGACTTGGAGTAGTTGCCGAAGATGGAAGCTTTATTGACTCCCACCGGATCTTCGTGATCCTTTTGAAATATCTCTACGAAGATCGTAAGAAGCGGGGAGCAGTAGCGAAGACAATCTCTCTCACCACGATGGTGAACGATTACTGCACCAAGAAGAAGATCAAGCTGATTGAAACTCCGGTCGGCTTCAAGTATATCGCAGACTTGATGGCCAGCCAACGGATTTTGATTGGTGGTGAAGAGTCGGGGGGACTCGGAACCACTCTCCACATTCCAGAACGGGATGGTATCTTCAACGGCCTCTTGCTGCTTGAAGTGATGGCGAAGAAGAAAAAATCTATTGGAGAACTCTCTCGCGAACTCGACGAAGAATTTGGGGTTCACCGCTATCGTCGGATTGATAAGAGGATGACACAAGAGCGGAAAGATGCAATCCTGAAACGTGCCTCTGCTGGATTGACCGAACTCGGGAAGTATGCAGTTACCGAGACAAGTAGAATGGATGGATATAAGTTCTTCGTAGATGGGGGATGGCTCCTCATTCGTGCATCTGGTACTGAGCCACTACTCCGTTACTATGCCGAGGCTGACTCTGAGGAGAAGGTCGACGCGCTGTTAGAGGCAGGATTGAATTTGTAGAGGAGGTTGGATTGAGAGGTTGTAGCGAGAATAGCGTGAAGAAGAGAGTCAGCTGAACTTTTCCAATATTCTACCTACGATCTACCACATCCTATCGATTGGTCAACTAATTCCAGGATTCTTCTGTGGATTACTCGCACTACTACAACATCATGCCGGATGGAACGGTGAAGCAGATCAACCCCTTCACGGGGAATGAGGTGTGGGCTGTTCCCGGACGATCATCACGTCCCCTGACAAACTCGTCGGAGAAAAGTCAGGGGGCTTTGATTGGAGGTGAAGAAGATGCGATCTGTTCCTTCTGCGCAAAGCGATACTTCGAGACCCCGCCGGAGAAATTTCGGTGGGTGCGCGATGGCGAGGAGTGGCGCAAACTTGAGGGGGTTGCACCGGAAGAGTATTTCGCTACGACAGCCGAATTCCGCTGCGTACCGAACCTCTTCGAGATCGTCACACTCGACTACTGGAAGAAGAACTACGGATATGAACCTCCCGCCTCGGAAGTTGCACGGCTTCAGGCGTACGCCGAATCTGAGGTTGGCATGCAGCACTTGCGGAACGTAATCGCATACAAACAATCCCTCTCAAGCAGCTCAACCCTCCCCACTCTCACCGATTCTGAGATTCTCCAGAGAAGTGAGTTCTTCTTTGGCGGCTGTCATGAGTTGATCAACGCGCGACGACATTTCGTTGAGAGAGAAGGTCTCGACCAAGAGCTGGTCTCCAGCGGACTCTTAACCCCTGAAGAACATTACTACTACACGCGGATTACAATCGATGCGATGGAGGGTATCGTCGCACGCAACCGCTACGTCCGCTACGTTTCGATCTTCCAGAACTGGCTTCGTCCCGCCGGAGCAAGCTTTGACCACCTTCACAAACAACTGGTAGGCTTGGATGAGTGGGGAGCCTCGGTGACACGACAGATACGGATGCTCCAGAGCAACCCAAATGCATTCAACGAATATGCGAGCAACTTCGCGGCGATGTATAACCTGATTATTGCCGAGAACGATCACGCTATCGTCTTCGCCGGCATTGGCCACCGCTAT
>JBFWSB010000499.1:0-2568 GCA_050248595.1 Kapaibacterium sp. (SeqCode) | reverse complement strand
CACGTTCACTTTGGGACCCGACCTTTGTGGAGAAGAGCTGGATTACCGGAGCACCAGAGGAGGCAGGAGGAGCCGACCGGTACAGCCACACGATGCAAATCTTCGGTGAAAAGGCTATTGCCTTGATCCCACGGTTGCAGGAGTCGATTCAGACCTATAATCCTGAAGTCAATCTCGCCTTCGGTGAATTCGGCTACGGTGGCTACGACCATATCTCAGGCGGCATTGCCGTTGCCGACGTGCTCGGGATCTTCGGCAAGTTCAACGTCTACTACGCAAATCATTGGGACGACATTAACGGCTACGTTGAATCTGCCTACAAACTCTACCGGAACTACGACGGCCAGAACTCGACCTTCGGGAGTCAATCGGTCTACAGTGAGACATCGGATATTGAGAACAACTCGGTTTACACCTCACTCGACGACGAAGGTAATCTTCACATCATTCTACTGAACAAGAGTGTGGGGAAATCAATTGAGGCAAACGTTGCAATTGCTTCAATCAGCCAGTGGGAGAGTTTTGCAGGGTGGAGATTTAAAAGTGGGAGCACGCAAATCGAATCTGCTGGATCGGGAGATATTGCCGAGAACCAGATGAGCGTGACTCTTCCACCACTTTCGGCCTCACACTTCGTTTTGCGGAAAAATACATCGTCGGTTCCTTCGGCAAGGACGTCAGATCTTTCGTTTGAAGTCTTCCCCAATCCAGTTTCGGGTGTGGCAACTCTCACTGCCAAACTCCCAGCGGGTGAAGATGCTACTCTGGAACTTATTGATCCGTTGGGAAGAGTGTTGCACACATATTCGTTCGACGATCTCTCCTCTGGACAGCTTCGATTTTCACTTGATGGCGAGAAGCTGCCGAGTGGTGAATATGGCTTGGTTCTTTCGTGCAAGGGGACGCGCCTTCTTCGGAGTGTGGTGATTGTACATTAGGTTTTGTTGAAGTCTCTCGTGGGTTGCGATCTGTAGGTGGAGATCGTACTTTTGCAACACCCTAAGCGAAACAACCAACAAGAGGAGAATCCAATGAAGTTGAGTTCAATGTTATTACTACCGCTGATCGCAGTTCTGTTTGTTTCTTGTGCTGACTACGGCGAAAAGCTGGAGTTCAACAAGGGGGAAGTTTACTACACCGAAGGAATCTCACAAGAAATGGCTGAGAAACTTGGGAATTTTCTCGTGACCTCAGGCTACTTTGATGGGAACCCAAAGTCAGTACAGTTGACCAAAGATGGGGAAAAAGGATATCTCTTCCGGATGGTATTTCAAGAGGAGGCAATCAACGATCCGCAGTACGAACAGCTTGCGAAGATGTTCTCATGGCAAATCTCGCAGGAGATTCTCAACGGTGAACCGGTAACGATGGAGTTCACTGACGATACGTTCAAGACACAGAAGTCGATAGCCTTCGAGCCAATGCCGCAGCCGCCGATGGAAGAGGAGGGAGTGCAGCAAGATAGCGTGGCAACAGAGTAAATACATAGAAAGAACCGAAGTGCCGATATAGAAGAAGTGGGGGAATAGCTTGATAAGTTATTCCCCCACTCTTTTTCTAATTGGGGCTAAGAAAACATTGAGTGTGTATGAGAGTGAGAGAGGTTACCATAGAGATGGCAGGTCAAGTATGCTATAGGCATTCTATCCCCTTGGTGTCCTTTGTGGTGATTCTCATATGGCCAATTCCTCTTGAAACACCACAGACATGCATTATGTATGAGCTGTCGATTCTATAAGATGCTCCGTGAACAGCAATACATGTGTGGACAACAGAATTGCGAAAGTAATGATAGCACCGATCTGCAACCTCATATACCTGCTCACCGTAAGTCGGCTCCTTACTATCTTCAACGGATTTTTTTCCGAACAGACGACCGCCTATGATTCGAACAGAACAGGTTCACAAGTATTTCTCCAACGTCCACGCCGTGAACGATCTCTCCCTCGAGGTTCGTCGCGGTGAGATATTCGGGCTGCTCGGTCCGAACGGTGCGGGGAAATCGACGACGATCCGAATGATCGTCAACATCATTCAGCCAGATAGTGGGTCGATTACCTACGACGGCAATCCTTTCAGCGATGACCTCCGCCAGTTGATTGGCTACCTGCCTGAAGAGCGTGGACTCTACCAGAAGAGTATGATCCTGGAGACGATTCTCCACTTCGGACGGCTGAAGGGGTTGGACACCGGGACTGCCACAAGCCGTGCGACATCGTGGCTTGAGCGTTTCGGACTCGGTGGGAGTGAGAAGAGAAAGATTGAAGAACTCTCGAAGGGAAACCAGCAAAAGGTGCAGATCATCATTGCACTCCTCCACGATCCTGACTATGTGATTTTAGATGAACCCTCGTCAGGACTTGACCCAGTGAACCAAGAACTGCTGCGCGAGATTGTTGAGGAGTTACGTGGGCAGAAGAAAACAATCATCTACTCCACTCACCAGATGGAAATTGCTGAGCGTTTGTGTGACCGCATTGCCCTGATTAACAAAGGGCGAGTTGTGTTGGAGGGGGAGGTAGAGGCTGTGCGGCAGGAGCATGGTGGAAATACGGTTGTTGTGGAATA
>JBFWSB010000498.1:0-2594 GCA_050248595.1 Kapaibacterium sp. (SeqCode) | reverse complement strand
AGGAATTGCAGGTGCACAAGTCGCATTGCTAAGTACCCTGCCCTCTCATCAACGACCCGGAACTCCCCTCCAGACTTCCACCCGAACCAAGCGCGATAGATTGCGAAGAGCAAAGCCACCAGAACCAGCCAGCGAAGCCATGAGTGAGCGAAGAGAAGAATTGGATACATAGATGTGAACGGCCCTGTGGATCATCACTACCTCCACAAAAATAGGAATCAGCAGGCGACTTTACCCCAGTCTTCATTTTACTCCCCATATGAGTTCCCTCTCCGTCTTCTTCGTGTTGAATAGTAAGGATAGGAACTTCAGTAGCTACTCAACTTTCAGAGGTGGACCAACTACTTCCATATCGTGGTCTTGAAACGTCTTCGCAATCTCCTCCTTAGAGGGAGGAGCAGTCCAACCATCGGTGACTTTGAAGAAGGCTTCCATTTTTCCAGCAGGGAGGTAGGAGACAATCATCTTCCCTTTCTCGGTAAGCTGCACAAAGGCGTGTGGGACATTTCTTGGAAGGAAGATTGTATCCCCTACCCTGATTCGATACTTCTCCTCTCCAACCTGAAAGAGATATTCTCCTTCCACTACATAAAACCACTCGTCCTGAAATGGGTGAATGTGGAGTGGCGGTCCTCCGTTGGGCGTCAAACCTTTCTGCTCAAAAACTGCGAGATCACCCTCCGTATCCGAACCCGAAATTTTGATATCCAACGTATTCAGCGTCACACCCTTCATCCGATAGTGCTCTCCAAATCGAGCTTCGCCAGCAAGTACGGTAAATCCCTTTTCTGTTCTCATCAGAAGTTTTTTTCCTTTGGCTAAAAGAGTGGTAGGGAGTGCAAGAGCAAAGCCAACAGTCGAGACAAAGATTCGACGCTTCATGATAGTTCCACAAAGAGTTTTCTACAGCCGCAGGTAAATCCTGTGGCAACCATCAACGGAAGGAAGCATATTACGGCGAAAAGCAGAGATAGAAGGAAAGGAGAACGAGTCAAACCTGAACAAAGATCAACCACACACAGTTCGAGACTTCAACAGGGGCAAACTGGATGGACTTCCCATCTACTGTAATCTCTTGGAGAGTCGCGACCAGTTCTTGACCGTAGAGTGGTTCCCTCACTCTAATCTCTTCACCAAGCGACCTCCAGTTGTGGCTCCAGATATTCACTCCATCGATCTCGAATGGATCACCGTCGACTACGGTGGCGATATGTTTACAGTGGTGTTGCATGCAAGAAGCAGAGTGAACGCCATCAACTTACGCTGGTACTATCAAACTGAGCGAGCTGTGATGAACAGATAATCTCCCAAATCATTCTCCCACCGATCCACTACCTCCTGAACCTTTCCACTCTCAATATCTTCCCGCAATCTCCCCAACCCCCGCTCAACCTCTTCTCGGTTTGAGAATGCTGCAAACGAAGAGATTCCACTTCTCACGTCGGGTCTGAAGTAGAGTTCAGGATTGTGTTTCCCGCTGTAGAGGAACATGTCTTTCAAGTCGGGCTGCACGAAATATTTCTCAGTCTCTATTGAGGTGAATCCCACCGAGAGCAACCCAGCCTCCACTCTCTCGAACGATGGAAGTTGTTGAACAGAATCTTCCATCATCTTCGGGAAGTAGTGGTGTAGCCAGTAGCCGCCGGTCTGCTCTGGCGTTGTGCTGAAAATCACCATCGTCCCCCCACGTTTGAGAACTCTGTACATCTCACGAAAACCAGCCTCAAGATCGCTCCAGTGGTGGAGCGTTAGGCTGGCCACAATTCCGTCGACAGACTCAGCATCCAATCCGGTTGCCTCCGCGCTGCCGATGCGCCAGTCTACATCTGGATTCTTCTGGCCTGCCGCCTCGAGCATTGCTGCGGAAGGATCGACTCCGATGAAATCATATCCACCCCTTTGTAGCGCACTCGTGTAGTTCCCCGTACCGCAACCAATATCTAAATAGCGTTTGCCAAGTTCCGGTTGGAGCAAGTTGAGGAATCGTTCAACGATGTAAGGGTCGGCCTTTCGCGTGTCGTCGTAGCCGATGCCGATGGTGTTGTAGAGAGCGGTCATAGTTACTTTGTTTGCATCTGATAGAGAGAAAAAATTCAGGTTCCCTGCTTTATCCTTCGTATCACCCTCTCCACTCGCTTTCGCTTCGACTCCTGCTCAATCTCTTCTAATCGAATGTGAAGGATGTTGAGGAACAGAGACTTATGCGGCTCGGTGACGACTTGGCTGGTCTTTTCGGCATAGGTTGGGAACTGATTGTCGGGACTTGTTCTCAGTCGATCGAACAAGAGGAGTTGAACGTCGTCGGTGTACTCCTTCACCTCTGCCAAGGCAACTAAGATTTTTACCGCGTGATCTTTCGCAATCACCGATCCCCTATCTGCGCCATCGATAATCTCAGGCAATCGTTCGTAGAGTGCGGCTGGCTCCACTGTAGCGAGTGTGCTCAGCGCCGTCATCCCTCCCCAAACCATACGATTGTGTTTGCTCTTGAGAAGGTCGATAAAGAGTGGGGTGTATTCTGCTATGAGCTTCGGTTTCAGCTCGCCGATTTCGTAGAGAACTTTGATGCTGTCGTTCTGGTTATTCTGAGTGCC
>JBFWSB010000497.1:0-2597 GCA_050248595.1 Kapaibacterium sp. (SeqCode) | reverse complement strand
GTGAAGATGTTGTTGGTGATGTTCGCATAATCATTCACCGTTAACGAATCGACCTCTACGGAGTTCAACTGCAAATCACGTGTCCAGGTTGGAAGAGTGCCTGTACTTACGAGAACAGCATCAGGTATACCAATCAAGAGTTCTACGGCAAGGGTGTCATTGCTTCCATACCATAATGCCCCCGGACTGAGCCGTGCGGAGAGTCCCCCTCCGGGCTGTTCGAGAACAATCGGACACCAGTGAGGGCGAAACTCACTGCCACAGTTGATCTGAATTGTAGAGTCAGTACGGTTGTATATCAAGAGTCCAGTGGCAGGTTGCTGAATAACATCCCTTTCAGTGGTTGTCAGACGTGGTATTAACAGCCCCTTTGTCGTAGAGGTTAAGTCAAGCAAGGCACTGGAATGAGGCTCCACTGTTCCGATACCTATATCTCCCTCTGGATCAGATATAGGTTGTGCAGAAAGATATTCCCCTGAGATACTGTACGTAAGAAAAGAAAGGGTAAGAAATACAAGGGCACGAAAGGTTCTTGGCATCGTTGTGTTCCCATCTCGTTGGTGGTTGTCATTTTTTCTCAATAGATGGGGAAGTAGCACTTCTGCCTTCTGCATGTATGCCTCGTAAGCATGATTCTATTTATCATTGCATGAGGCAGTTGGACTTTAACGCAGAATTTTGAGCAAGTTTAGCCTTCCCTCCATCACGGTCTGCATCTCCCTCCATTATGAAATAGCGCACCGGGCATTACGCACACAGTCTCTTACATGTGGTTTGGGGGAGAATGGGCGTAAGAACCGGAGTGCACACAATGTGTTGGCCACGTATATGAGCTGCTACAGCCATCTACAAGCCTATATAGCCGTAATAGTCCCAGAGGAGTATGCTTCCCTTTATTGGCCGTAGTGAAGAAATTGGTTTGATCCGCAATCTCAGTAGAGAGATCGTGCAGGGTGATGGGTTAGGATTACTCTGGATTGAGGGAGAAGCTGGCATAGGTAAGAGTCACCTCCTTAAACAGTCCCTTCCCCTCCTTGAGGAGGATCAACTCCTCCCCCTTCACGCTCAACTCTATCCTGACTCTTCATCATCAGTTTGGAGTCTTGTTGCCGATGTTCTTTCAAACGATAGAACAATCCAGCACCTTCTTCTGGAGCCAACAAAACCGACTCCCGTTTCAGTAACGAAGGCTCTTCGTCGCCTTTCCAGACTACGCCCAGTAGTGCTTGTGATAGAAGATGTTCACCTCCTCGATGAGAGAGGGAAGTACGAGCTAACAGAATTGCTCCGTGCTATTCAGGGAAACCCTATCTGTTTGATTATGGCTTCACGAACTGAAGGTGGAGCCATTTACGGACTTGCTCTCTCATACTTGGTGCAAACCATTCAACTGAAGCCTCTAACAGTCTCTGAAATCCATCAACTGTTAATCGAGTGCCAAGCTCCAGAATCCTCACTTGAGATGGCCGAAGAGTTTCACCGGGCAACACGGGGGATTCCCTTCGTTGTCCGCTCGGTGCTGGCAGGCATGTCGTCTGAGTTTCGCAGGAATTCTCCCATCGCCTATAACGGAAATGGCAAGAGCTTCAGGAAGTTGATTGAGGCGAGAAGTCGTATGTCGATGGAGCAAATCATTTTCGACCTTACTGCAAAGCTGACCAGCGAGCAGCTTGACGCAGCGAAGAGACTTGCTCTGTTAGGCCAAGTTTTCTCCGAAGGAAGTGCAATAATGCTTCTCGGGAAAGAGACTAATGATATCCTCCATGTACTTCAGCAAGAAGGGGTGATCTCTAAACTGGTAGAGCCAAGCACTCCCCTTTTTTCTAAGCCCGATATAAGCTCTGAAGAGGTCTGGAAATTCTCTCACACAATTCTGGTTCATCTATTTCAACGGAGTGCTTACGAACAAGGGGAAGACCTACTCGACACAGAGCTACTTATTACGCTTCTCTCCTCCTCGACTTCCTTCTACTCTATCACACCTTTAGTCTATCTCTCGCAAAGGGATTATAAAGAAGGGGAAAAGGTTAAGGCGATTGCGACCCTCATGATTGGTATGACATGGTCGTTAGCCAAGACGCCGCACATATCAATTATGCCGAAGCTGTACTATGCAACCCGAACCTTCTATGAGAGGAATCGGCACTCCCTTGCAACAGATGTACAGGAAGAACTCGGCTTAGCTCTTTTAAACCTTCAACTTCTCACCACCCTTCATCAACGCTTTTCTCCAAAGCATAGGGAAGCTCAACAGCAGCTTCTGGACAAGACAGCCGATCCTCAAAGCCATCTCGTAGCCACGTATCGAATCTATGCTCTTTCCAGTATGTCGTTAGTCAATCGAACGATACCAGAGTATCTTCAGTTTAAACTTGACGAAGCTGATGCGATAGTAAAAAAGTTCCCAGATTTACTAAGAGATAGTGCTTTTATCAAATTGCTTGTGTTGGTAGCCTGTACTTTCTATAAGTCACGCTTAGATGGACTGTACAATCGTGTTCGGAGATATTATGACATTATTCAGTAGGCAATCACAACTTCCTCCCCTACCTCAGATACACTTCAATCGTTTCATCAACTTGGGATAGTACTTTCTC
>JBFWSB010000496.1:0-2606 GCA_050248595.1 Kapaibacterium sp. (SeqCode) | reverse complement strand
GCCGAGCGAACCTGCGCCAAATTTTGCAGAGGGGGAGAGACCTGAAAATCTTCGTTCGGATCGATATGGAGAACACTCCCTACACCGACGAAACAATTGCAATCGCTCGCGAGATGTGGGAAGAGTTTCCGGGGGGTGTTGGCATTGTATTGCAGGCCTACCTCCGCCGGACACTTAACGACGTGGGTGAGCTTGCCCCAACCGGAATCAGCTTTCGCCTTTGCAAGGGGATATATGTTGAGGATGAGTCGGTAGCATTCAAGGACCGGGATGAGATCCGCGAGAATTACGTTGCTTGTCTGAATGCAATGTTCGACAACAGATGTTTTGTGGGCATTGCCACCCACGACGACGTGTTGATTGATGCTGCAAGAGCGATTGTTGCCGAAAGGAATCTTAGTGGAGAGGCCTACGAGTTCCAAATGCTTCTCGGAGTACGAGAAGCGAAACGAGATGAGTTGATCCGTGAGGGACATCGGATGCGAATCTACGTTCCATTCGGCGAAGATTGGTATGGCTATTCAATCCGGCGTCTGAAAGAAAATCCTGCTGTTGCTGGGCATGTGCTGAAGGCAATCTTTACGGGTGATTAACCATATCCACTACCTAAGTAGAGCTGATGAAATTGATGCCGATCAGAGGTTGTTGAGTGGAGTCACTATTTCCCGAGTTGGATCTATCACCGAAGCAGCTCTGCAAAGTGGATTATGCCGGTACTGGTCGTTCGAACATCGTACCTCGGGGAACACTGCTGATCGAGGCTGCACGTGAGGCCACGCTTGATGTGCCGCAACAGTGTGGCGGATTTGCAATCTGTTCTTGGTGTAAAATGGAGATTGTTATCGGAGCACAAAATCTCTCCGAGTTGACCGATGGGGAAGAGCGTTTGAGGGAGTGGGGAAAACTTTCGGAGAGTGAACGTGCCTCTTGTCAGGCTGAGATTCATGGTGACGTTACTGTCGCTGCACGTTATTGGTAGAACTCTATGGCTTTTTTTCGGCAAGATATTATCTGTTCCTTTTTTTTCTTGACCTTAGTTCCACTTGTTGGAAGCTGTGCTGCTGGCGATAGTGGTGGAAGTGATGGCAAAGAGGAAGGGGGAAGTAGTAGAGGGCGAGTTGCCTTAGTTGAAGTTTTGTCGCACGACAGTGCTAAAGCTGCACAGCCTGCAATTCTGGATGGGATGTTACGGCAAGCGTTCGACTCGATTGCAGACCTAAGCTACGTCACATTCAGCGAGCGTGGAACGAAGATTCCAGGGAGCGACTCAGGCATGTCGGTTGCTGACCTTGCAAAGCAACTGGACCTCGCACAAGTTCTCTCCATTCGGGTTGCTCGCTTCGGTTCTGTTGTCGGAGCCGACCTTCGTTCGGTTGATCCTGCTTCAGGTAAACTTCTCTTCCACGATCGCGCCTTCAGCTTTATTCGGTATCGCGATCAAGAAGACAATTTACTCTTTGGCCCCGCTCTCTACGAGGCAGTGGAACGCCTTGTATGGCGTATGGGAAAACGTGCAGACTCGGAACACTTAGTTGTCTCAGCCGAGCCGTTAGTGGTTGGGAGCGTTGTGATTCCCCGCGATCCGACACTCGGAAAGATCGAGAATGATCGGGTGGAGATTAGCAAGAATGGAGTGAGAGCACTCGGCGATTTCGCCCGCGTCAGTTTCCCAGAGTTTGTTGTCTTCGACTATGAATCACGATCGCGACTATACGAAACCGTTGGCTTAGCGGCTGTTGAAGATCACCAGCCTGTCGGTAATCTTGAGCGATCTGCCCTATTCAAGCTTGATATACCCTACATGCTGAGCGCAAGTATTACGCCCGGCGCAAACGATTCTGTTCGGTTTCGGGTTGAGTTCCACAGGGTAACTGGAAACCAATCAGATGTATTAATTGACTTTCAGGAGCAACAGATAGAGACCAAACTTTTCAACACAGCAACTACGGAACGGGATGCTGTAGGTCTTCTACTTGAGCTTGCAAAGAACCTGTTAACGCGCCAAGCTGAAGAGATTAGAAGCAGATATGCAACAGATAGACTAAAAGCCTGGGGGCATGATGCTCGTGAATAGATCTACAGTAAATGAGATAAGATTTGCTGGAGAAGAGGAAATTGGGACAAGTGAGCTTGTCCTCTTCATCTGCAAAGGTTTCTCTGGTGAGATATGTAGAGTCGCGCTCAATCCATCGTTAATGTTGGAGGAAGCAATACCGATGATTGCAGACCAGATAGGATATTACTCCCCCGATTGGGAGAAGATCGGACTCTATAATCTGACGCGAGATTTCGAATACGAGTCAGGTGTTCCGTTCACCGAAACGCGCTCTGAGAATGGTGATCTGGTAATGATGGCCGACGGTGCTGCCTGCCATAAGGAGGAGTGAGGAAGATGCGATACAAACGCCATATTTTTGTCTGCGTTAACGAGCGCGAAGAAGGTCACCACCGTGGCTGTTGTAAGTCAAAAGGTGGGGAAGAGGTGCGGGGACGACTAAAAGAGCTTATCAAGGAGCGAGGGCTGAAGGGGGAGTGCCGGGCGAATAGTGCTGGCTGCCTCGACACGTGTGAGTTCGGAGTCACGGCAGTTGTCTACCCTGAGGGAG
>JBFWSB010000495.1:0-2681 GCA_050248595.1 Kapaibacterium sp. (SeqCode) | reverse complement strand
GAATATCGAAACATCTGCACGTGAGGTGAAGATGCTCGATCCAGAGAAGATCGAACAGAAAGTTCCTCACTTTGCTGAGGCACTAAAACAAAGGCATGGGGAAGATCGTTGGAAGAGGGTGCTGGAGAAGACTGCCGAGATGATGGTGAATCTTGGAGACTCTCCCGAGCTTCCCTACGAAGAGTTTCAACAGATTGAGCAAGCTGTAAGGCTTAGCTTAGGTGATCGAGATCATATGGTATCTATCGAAGAAACAATCGAGGCTTACCGTCAGCTTCCAAAGAGTGAGCTGGCGATCCTTCCCGGCACAGGCCATCCTCTTGAGAGCATCCCGGTCGATTACTTGTGTACCGAGATCACCCGTTTCTTTACGGTAGCCTAAGCGCGAGCGTAAAGGATTCATCCTCTTCTGCAACTCCGTTTCAATCGTATCCATTATCCGACTTTTAAAAATTTTCATTTTGAACTTTGCATTGATATATCATGCCGTTGACTATCTATAACACGCTCTCCCGCTCTAAAGAAGAGTTCCATCCGATCGATCCAGATTTGGTGCGCATGTACGTCTGCGGCCCTACCGTATATGGCCACATGCACATTGGCCACGCAAAAAGTTATGTCTCATTTGATATTGTCCGGCGGTGGCTTATGCACCGTTACGGTCACGAAAGAGTGCTCTACGTGATGAACATTACTGACGTAGGTCATCTGGTGGGAGATGGTGAGGAGGGGGAAGACAAGGTTGAGGCACAGGCGAGAAGAGAGAACCGTTCTCCCTACGAGATTGCAGCCTACTATGAAGAGAGCTTCTGGGATGACATGAAAGACTTGAACAGTTTGATGCCGGACAGAACGCCTCACGCTACCGATTTTATTCGGCAGCAAATCAAGATGACCGAAGAGCTAATTGCAAAAGGTGTTGCCTACGAAAGCAATGGCTCGGTCTACTTTGATGTGGATGCCTACCAACAGCAAGAAAAAGGTGAGGGGATGATTCCCTACGGCGGACTTTCGAACAGAAAGGTTGAAGATCAAACTGGTGGGGAGCGAATCGAGGCAAACCCTGAGAAGAAAAATCCACAGGACTTTGCTCTCTGGAAGCGAGCCGATGAGATACACTTCATGCAGTGGTACTCTCCTTGGGGGTGGGGGTATCCCGGTTGGCATCTTGAGTGCTCGGTGATGTCCAGCTTCTATCTCGGCAAAACATTCGACATTCATGGTGGAGGAATTGAGAATCAGTTCCCGCATCACGAGTGCGAAATTGCACAGAGCCAAGCTGTGAACGGTGCTCCCTTTGTCCGCTACTGGATGCACCACAACATGGTAAACGTTAGCGGGCAGAAGATGGGGAAGTCGCTCGGGAACGCAAGTAACGTGAAGGAGTTGATAGCAGAAGTTGGACCGATGGCACTCCGCTTCTTCATTGCACAGAGCCACTACCGTTCTCCGCTCGAGTATGATCCCGATGCCATTGTTGCAGCAGGGAGTGGTTTCGAGCGATTGCGTGGGACGTTAACTCGGCTGCGTGAAGTTTTGGGGAGTGATCTGGAAGTAAGCTCTGCTGCGATTGAAGCACACGCAGAAGTGAAAGAAATCTGGGATAGGTTTAGTGGGGCGATGGATGACGACTTCAACACGCCGGTGGCAATTGGACACCTCTTTGAAGGGGTTTCAAACCTGAACAAACTGCTAACTGCGAACAGTCAGGATCGTCCCCTTCTCGAAGCCTACAACGCACTTTTCACGATAGCATTCGAGCAGGTTCTCGGTATGGATTTCAGTGCTGAGGATCGTAGGGGAGGTGCTTTGGCCGACGACTTGATGCGCTTGATTATTGATCTCCGTGCAAATGCTCGGGCAACAAAAGATTTTGCAACAGCCGATCAGATCAGAGATGCGCTGAAAGATGCCGGTGTAGTGTTAGAAGATGGAAAAGATGGAACGCGGTGGGGGATGGCTTCTTCCTAGAAGAGAGAAAATAACGTCGGGAGACTCGTTCTCCCGACGTTAACGATTGTTCAACTATCTGATCTCCTCAACCTTCGCAGCAAGAATAAAATCGCTTTCGGTTAACCCGTCGATCTTATGTGTCCAGATTGTGATGCGCACTTTGCCCCAGGCAAGGTAGATGTCTGGATGGTGTCCTTCTGCTTCGGCAATCGCGCCAACTCGATTAGTGAATTCCAAAGCGGAGACGAAGTCATCAAACGAAAACTCCTTCTGCAAGTGGTGCTCTTCCACAACTTCCCAATCCCCGCCGAGTTGATCTCGGAGTTGTTCTATCTCTTCTCCTTTGAGTGGTGGCACTCCTCCTCGGCAGGGGATGCAATGCTTCTCTGCAAGTCTATCCATAGTTCGTCAATCTACATGCTAAGGAACCAATTTGCTCGGGAAGTGGACAAACCACCACGCCATCACGAGTGAACCGACACTCCCCTCATAATTTTTACCGATCTGCTGGATCCAATCCGGTCTGCTCCGGCTTCGATCATCGCAATGGCAGTTTCGTAATCTCCGATCCCACCCGACGCTTTTACTCCCATATCTTCCGGGCAGCACTCACGAATCAACTTCACGGCCTGTAGAGTAGCACCACCCGAAGCAAAGCCGGTGGATGTCTTTACATAATCTGCCGCAGCCTTGTCGGCTATCTCGCAGGCGCGCCGAATCTCATCGTC
>JBFWSB010000494.1:0-2684 GCA_050248595.1 Kapaibacterium sp. (SeqCode) | reverse complement strand
ACAGCGGCGAGAACCAATACTCTTCTATCCTCGATATTTCTTCTCCTGGCTTGGGAATTTTTTGATTCCCTTCCCATCAGAACAACTCCGCCAGTTCAGGGAGCGGTTTGGACATCGACATGCTGCCTACCGAGCAATTCCGTATGAGATTGAGGCGTACAGTGTGGGGGATTCCTTAGCTGAACGATTGCGGAAGATTTGAAATAGGAGCAGAGCTTCTTCTCTCGGTAACTACACTCAGGTTGTGTAAAACTTCCAATAATCGCTCCACTCCCTTCGATCCCCGAGAGGAACTGAGCCATATATCCTTGTAAATCACTTCAAGTGCCGACTTTCTTTCCTTCTAAATTGAATATTCTTGTACGCGGCTTGTTTGGGGAGACGGGATTCAGGATATTTGTACTGTTTTTACAGGCAGCCCAGCACCAAGAGGCTGCACTAACGTCCAACCGCATCCGGAAATCGACTGCCAGTGCTCGGATTTTTTTCCAACGACATCGCTATTGACCTCGGAACCGCCAATACCCTTATCTGGATGAAAGGGAAGGGAGTGGTGCTGAACGAGCCGTCAATCGTCGCGTTCGACAGAACGACTAAGAAGATTGTTGCTATTGGGCACGAAGCCCAGGCGATGATCGGAAAGACACATAGAGATATTAGAACAATCCGTCCGTTGAAAGATGGTGTGATTGCTGATTTCGAGATCGCCGAGGGGATGCTTAGGGCATTCATTCGGAAAATATCTCCGACGTGGCAGCCAGCTCGTCGCATTGTTGTCTGCGTCCCCTCCGGCATTACTGAAGTGGAGAAGCGGGCTGTCCGCGATTCCGCTGAACATGCTGGAGCAAAAGAAGTCCACTTGATTGCCGAGCCGATGGCAGCCGCCATTGGTATCGGACTCGACGTGGAGGCTCCCGTGGGGAACATGATTATCGACATCGGAGGGGGTACTACAGAGATTGCAGTAATTGCACTGAGTGGCATCGTTAACGATGAGTCGATTCGGATTGCTGGCGACGAGATGACAAACTCGATTGTTCAGTACTTCAAGAAGAACCACAACATCCTGATTGGTGAGCGGACTGCCGAGGCAATTAAGCACCAAGTGGGGAGTGCAATGCCACTTGCTGAAGAGATTCAAGTGGAAGTGAGAGGTCGCGATTTGGTTGCCGGAGTCCCGAGAATGACCACCGTCACGAGCGCTGAGATTCGTGAGGCGTTAGCGGAACCGATCTTGGCAATTGTTGAAGCAGTGAAGCTCTCGCTGGAACGGACTCCTCCGGAACTTTCAGCCGATATTCTCGATCGAGGAATCATGTTAACCGGTGGAGGAGCGCTCCTTCGCGGGTTGGATGAACGAATTCGTAGGGAGACTTCTCTTCCAGTCTTCGTCGCCGAAGACCCACTGACAGCAGTTGCTCGGGGAACAGGCAAAGTCTTGGAGAATCTCCCGATCTACAGTCAGGTCTTGATAAAGAGCCGTCGCTACTAATCCTTTAGTTTCAACCCGGTTTATGTATCGCATCGTCGATCTGATCCTGCGCTATAAGGAGTACGCTGCGACGATTCTCCTGACAATTATCTCATTGCTGCTTATCTCTGGCGATGATGAAGGGCGTATTCGTTCTTTCAGAACGATCTCGGTCGGCATTATCGCCTCAGTGCAGTCCGCCTTCGACTGGGTTCCAAATCCTTGGGCACTCGAAACCGAAAACCACGCGCTCCGGAGTCTGAACCGCGACCTTTCGCTGGAAGCAATGCGCCTTCGCGATGCTGGCATCAAGGTTGAGGAACTGCGTAAGATGCTGGAGTTCAAAGAGAAATCTCCAATGAAGTTAGTTGCAGCCGAAGTTGTCGGCAAGCCTACACTTCAGCTTCGGAACTACATTACTATTAATGTTGGCTCTGATGATGGAATTAAAGAGGGAATGCCCGTCATTACTCCGGCAGGTCTGGTCGGTCGCGTTGTAGGCCTCGACGACGAAAACGCGGTCGTTCTCCTGATAATCAACGCCGACTCGCGCATCGCGGCTCGAACCCTACAAGGGCGCAACAACGGAATCCTATTTTGGGATAAGGAAGAGAAACTTCTCCTACGAAACATTCCATCAGTCCTCACTCAAGAAATTGGTGATACTGTCATCACTTCTGGACTTTCATCCTTCTATCCAGAAGACATTGTGATTGGGACAGTGAGTGAAGTAGAGGAGGAACAGGGAACACTCTACCACAAGATTACAGTTACTCCCACAGTCAACTTCGCCACTCTTGAGGAGGTTTACGTTGTCCTCTTCACCCCAGACACGAAACGCCTTGAGCTTGAACGGAGAGTGCTGGAGCAGATCGGGAGTGCCGGTGGAGGAAAACAAGAAGAATGATTTCCTCAAATCGCCTTATTTGGTATGCCATTGCCGCCCTCTTCTTGCTGCTGGCTCAGTTGAACTTGGGATTTATCTCGGTTGAAAACGTTGTTCCAGACCTTCTGGTAATCTACGTTGTTGTGGTGGCACTTTTGGAAGGACAGTTTACTGGCATCATTGCCGGGTTTCTGGTAGGCGTTGCATACGACTGGATCAGCAGTGATATCGACGGAACAAATGCCTTGAGTAAGCTCTTCGCAGGGTTCATTGCTGGCTTCTTCTACGATGAGGGTTTGGAAGTGCAGGGATCGATTGGCACATTCC
>JBFWSB010000493.1:0-2698 GCA_050248595.1 Kapaibacterium sp. (SeqCode) | reverse complement strand
GGAGCCGAAGTCCTCGGCGTTAGCCCTGATTCTGTGAAGAGCCACGCGAATTTTGTTGAGAAAGAATCGCTCAACTTCTCGCTTCTGGCAGACGAAGAGAAGGAAATTGCGACCGCCTACGGTGTTTGGAAGGAGAAGAGCATGTACGGCAAGAAGTACATGGGGGTAGAGCGAACAACATTTATCATTGGCGAAGATGGGACGATCAAGAAGGTATTCCCGAAGGTAAGTGTGCCGGGGCACGTCGACGAAGTGATTGAAGCTCTCAGCCAATAGAAAGAATGAAGCGAGGTAACAGGGAATGGAGTTGATCGACACACACGCCCACATCTACGATAAGCGATTTGGGGAAGATTTCGAGGAGATGTTGGAGCGAGCTGCCGAAGTGGGAGTATGCACGATTATCTCGCCAGCAACCGAACCAGATGATTTTCCGAAGTTGTCCACGTTGAAGGAGCGATACCAATCGATTGAAATCGCACTGGGAACACACCCACACAGCGCGGCAAAAGTGAGTGATCGAGACCTCCACCGGCTTCCTGAAATTGTCGGTGAGTGCAGAGCGATTGCCATTGGGGAAATCGGTTTGGATTATTACTATGACTTTGCACCGCGAGATCGACAACAAGAGGTCTTTCGGCATCAGTTGAAAGTAGCAAAAGAGCTTGATCTTCCGGCGGTGATTCACAATCGAGAGTCGGACGAAGATTTGCTGAGAATCATTGAAGAAGAACAGGATGGATCGCTCCAATTTCAACTCCACTGCTTTAGCAGTAGCTCTGAAGTCCTGCAACGTGCTCTGAAGTTGGGGGGAATGATTTCGTTTACAGGAAATATCACCTTCAAGAAATCGACTCTTGACACTTTGGTAGCAGAAGTTCCAGACGACAGGCTGATGATTGAGACAGATTCGCCATATATGACACCGGTTCCGCACCGGGGTAAACGGAATGAACCTTCGTTCGTCGGTCGCGTGGCCGAAAAAATTGCGGAGATCCGAAACGTATCAACAGAAACGATAGCTCAGATGACCACACAGAACGCACGACGATTCTTTGCCCTTCCACTCCTGATCTTGATCGCAATCTGCTCATGCAGCTTGTTGAGAGTGCAAGCACAAACCCCAGAACCAACAACGGTTATCGACACAGTCCCACAACGTGGCCCGTTCGACAAACTGATTGGCATCGGCCCACACTTAACATCAACCACTTTTATCATTGATCGGGTGACGCAGACGAGCAGTTTGTCTCCCGGTCTTTGGTTCACAATCTCACCACTACAGCCTCTCGGTTTCGACCGATTGCAGTTCGACTTTATCTACACACCTGCTCGGGTAGACATTTATCCCGACGAAGCTTCAGATACGGTAATCAGAAAGACATTTAGCACGGGCGAGGATTGGGATACGAGTTTGGTAAACATCCACAACTCATACAATTTCCTGCTTCGATTTAACTGGAATCCGAAAGCCTTTATCAACTTTCACGCATCGTTTGGGTATACCCTCTTCTACAACTCCTATGGGGTCGATAGAATTTTGGCTACCGGCACTGGGGATACTTCAATCCAACGGTATGATGAACTTGAGTCGGGGATTGGGGGTGGGCTTGGCTTGACAATGAATCTGGAAACGCCGTTCGGTATCGTGGCTCCTACAGTTGAGCTTCACTATTCACAGATTCTTGGCGACCGCAAACTGACCCTCTTCCACGGTGATACGTATGCGGTAACCCAGAGCCGGATTGGCATCATCTTCTACCCGAAGATCAGCGAATTCCTCGGACTAAAGGTTCCGTAACTATGAGTGTGGAGAATCTCTCAAAGGTCGTGATCGAGATCGACCACCCGGTAGCAGTGGACGAGCTAACCCGAATGCGTGAGGGGACCTGTTCTCCACGGCTGTTTCGTGAAGCAATGCGCAGACTTTCCCAATTGTTAGCCGTCTATAGCAGCACAGATCTCCCACTAGCCACAACCAGCGTAATGACACCTACGGGTGTACCCGCTTCCGGGGGACTTCTTCAAGAGCGGATTGTTCTAATCCCGATACTCAGGGCTGGACTCGGGATGGTCGACGGTTTCTTGGATATTCTTCCCGAAGCCGAAGTCGGCTTTCTCGGCTTGGCTCGCGACGAGGAGAGTCTGCTCCCTACTGAGTACTATCGGAAGTTCCCCCCACAACTCGACGAAGCTTCTATTTTTCTCCTTGATCCGATGTTAGCAACCGGAGGGAGCCTCGGAGCTGCCCTCCAATCACTGAGCAATGTCGACTACTCTCAAATCACGATAGTTTCCATTATCTCTGCCCCTGAGGGGATTGCATCGGTGCACTCCTCTTTCCCAAATGTGAAGATTGTCACGGCAAAAATTGACGAAGCATTGAACGAGGAGGGCTTTATCATTCCCGGCCTTGGCGATGCTGGAGACCGACTGTGGAATACAGAGTAAAGGCTCACGATCTTGTGGTTGAGCTTGGTGAGCAACTCGGACTTTCTGAGGAGCACCTTCTCTCCTTCTTCGCCGACTCCCCTCTCGACTTTCCGATCTTCTTCACACGTCGACTTCCATTCTTCGTCGACAGATTTGGTATGGTTGGTATCACTATTCGGAGCAAAGTTTGGCTGCTCAGCAAGGCGCGAAGTGGCCATCCAATTTTTCTCCTCTCTTTAGTCCGCCACGAAGCTGAGCACGTCGC
>JBFWSB010000492.1:0-2699 GCA_050248595.1 Kapaibacterium sp. (SeqCode) | reverse complement strand
GTCCCCCCCCAATTGCTCCCCACGAAGTCCCCGTGTCGGCAACGTTGTTTGTTCCTCCCAGAATTGCCGAAAAACTTCCTTGGCTCCGCACAACATTTAGCGAACCTCCAGCAATCGTCGCATCGAAGGCACTTCTGCCAATCGTGTCGCGTGTGCCGCCACCGATTGTGGCTCCCTGCGCGAGCGAATCAATCAGATGTTCGCGTCCACCACCAATCGTCGGCCAGGGGGCGGAGGCATTAATTCTGTTTGCATTTCCTCCAGTGATTACTGCGTGGGACGATCCTCTGCCAACATAGTTCTGCGCTCCGCCACCAATCAGAGCATAGGTACTTGACGTATCTATTCTATTCTGCGATCCTCCGCCGATCACACCACCACCAGACGCCCGATCAATCCGATTCAGAATACCACCACTGATCGTCGCAGTCTCCGCAAGGCGATCAATTGTGCTGCCGAAACCGCCACTGATTGTAGCCGACGATGCACTGTCGCCGATTGTATTCCCGTGCCCCCCGGCTATTGTCGCGTAGTCGTTCTCCCTTGCAATAATGTTCAGTCCACCACCACCTATTGTCGCTTCGACCGCAGCCGAGTCGATATCGTTACTCGTTCCCCCTCCGATTGTCGAGTTGGATGAGGCTGGACCAATCCTGTTAGAGAGTCCGCCACCAATCGTCCCCTGCAACACTAACGAGTCAATATCATTCAGCCAACCACCCCCGATTGTCGAACGGTCAGCATTCAATTCAATATCGTTGTCGTCTCCTCCACCAATCGTCGCAAAGTCAACATTGACACCGATGTTGTGACTCCGCCCCCCTCCGATTGTATTGGCTGTCCCTCCTGTCCCAACGGTATTTGTGAGTGGTCCGCCGATAATGTTCACCGTTCCACCACTGGTAGGTTCAATTCTGAAGGCGCGAGTGTTGTTAACGCGGAGAGTCAGGGGGACAAGGTCAGTTGTTCCGAGAAAGTTCGTGCCGTCAGTTGTCCCACCGTTACCGTTTAGCAGCCACCCACTCCCCCCGCCGCCGGGAGTTGCCCAGCTCAGCAGACCCGATCCGTTTGTCGTCAACACATCGCCACTTGTTCCATCAACACCGGGCAATGTGTAGGTCAGGCTTGTAGCAACCGCAGCCGGTGCAACCAATCCCACGTAATCGCTCCCCCCTCCTGTCTCTTGAAGCCGGATGCCCGGAGCAAACGTTTGTACCCCTGTCCAGAGATTTGTCTCCGACAGGTCAAGGCCAACCGGTGTGGCAAGTGCTCCGTTCCCTACAAGAGTGGAGTCGACAAAAACAGTTCCGCCACCAACCAGACCGAGAACAACCGCACCCGTAAAGTCAACTGTATCGTTAAAGATCATGTAAGCGTTCACTGATTGGGGGAGGAGAGATTCGGAGAGGAGAAAGTTTGCGCTGGCTCCACCAGGATCAGGTATTGTTAGGATAGTATTCTGTGGCAGTGGATTAGATGTCTGCACTGTCATTGTGTGTCGGCCATTTCCATCTGCGTTGTTGTCGTCGATAACGAGGCGCTGCGTTTGAAGATCTCGGTTCTGAGCAAGTACTGGATGTAAACTCAGCGTGAGCAGAGCAAACGAAAGCAAGTAGAAAAACTTGGTTCCCATAAAATGATGTCTTGAAAATGATAGAGTAGAACACATTCTGATTCTGCAAAAGAATCTGGCAGAGACATGACCACTCACCTATTTTCCTAATGGGAACGAGAGGAAGAAAACAGGGACATGTCTGGCCGACAAAACATTTTGCGAAAGAATTTGCGAAAGAGAAGGTGTGGACCTTAACCTCTCTTTCACAGGTCTTTATTAGACACTAATCAGTATCTAATTAGAGTTTCCTGTAAGGTCTTCCAGAGACATGGATAGAAGACATTGCTTTGATGCCTGTAAGGCATTTAAGTGTGGTGGTTTGAGTCGCAAAATACAGCGGAAGGAATCAATAGATAGATGGCATAATCATTGTTGCATTAACTTAACAAGGTGTAAAGGGCATCTTCTCTTGATAACAGTTGTTAGGTTCGAATCAGATAAGCGAACGGAAATTCATCCCTTCATTAACGTGGATTGGCAAAGCCACTTTACCCCACTACCTTTGCCGAGTATGTCAGAAAGCTATTGAGTGTTTCTTTCTCTCCAGATCAATATCCCTCCTGCCATCACACTCCGAGGCTCCTCTCGATTCCGCACACCAAACTACACTACAAATATCAGAACCCGATTCGGCTATTCAACCGAACCGGGTTCTATGAAAGCGTTGAGAGTATCAGATCCCCCAACAAGAAACATGTATGCTAACCCAATACATCGAGATACTCGGAGCAATAGACCACCCATCTGCACGACCGATGGCAATACAGCCATGAATCCGGTCCAAGCAGTGGGCCCTCGTGGTGAGTACAAGTATGAGGACTCATCATATTTTCACACTCACCATGAATCGCACCGCAGGACCAAGTACATTCCCAATCTGTCCAGCAAATGATTTGCGTACTGGCTACTGATGTTCCCTTCTCTGGCCTTACCAGATCGCTCTCGGTAAACAACGGATCGCCATCCCACTCCTCAATCACCAGCATATCCCCCTCACCATTCCTCGCCTCAAACTCCCCCTGACTGTTCTGGTCAGCATCATAGTCAGGATGACTGTGATAGAACTCCTCAATAAACTCCCGAC
>JBFWSB010000491.1:0-2717 GCA_050248595.1 Kapaibacterium sp. (SeqCode) | reverse complement strand
AGTCAGTCCGCGTCTTGGTATCAGCTATCCGATAACGGATAATTCAAACTTCCGAGTCAACTTTGCAATGATGTTCAAGATGCCCGAAATGCGGATTCTCTACGATAACGCATATGGTTTCGCAGCTCGTGGTAATCAGATATTCGGTAATCCTGATATCGATCCGCAGAAGGTTATTATCTACGACCTTGGATACGAGGCAAGTATTAACAACAATTTCTTTGTCGATATATCAGCCTTTTACAGAGATATCTTCAATCAATCGGGTGTAACCTATATTCCTGCTGTGCCTGCATCGTATGTGATTCAAACAGTGCAGGAATACGGAAACGTTCGTGGCTTGGAAGCGACGTTAGAGATGAGACCAAGTGGACCAGATGATCACATAAGTGCCCGCTTAAACTATACGCTTCAGCGTGCTGCTGGAACAGCTTCGTCACCTACATCGAACTATGGTACGTTGATTGGTGCTCCTGATCCATACACAGGTGAGAAGCGGGATAATCCATTAACGGAATTCCCACTCAGCTACGATCAAACCCACAGCTTCAACGGAACTATCAGTTTCTTCTGGCAGAACGATCAAGGGCCAACACTTGGCGGACTTCACGTGCTTGAGAATACAAATATTTCTCTGACGGCATTATTAGGAACAGGTGGACCTTACACACGGGTGAACACACGTGGCGAGCAGGTAGGTGAGTTTAATGCAAATCGTTTTCCTTCTTCCTTCAATTCTGAGGCGCGCCTTGGGCGGACAATCTTCTTGAGTGATATTTTTGGTGAGTCTTTCGGTAATACAAACCTTGAGTTGTACGTAACGGTTTCCAATGTCTTTAACACAACAGGCCCGGTTTCGTACTATACCACTACAGGAAATCCTGATCAGAATGGTACATCGCTCAACAGAGGTATTGGTGAGTTCCCAGCTACGCCATACTTCGACAAGGAAGATCCAAATCGTCCAGAGACGTACGGCACCGGACAGTTCGATCGCTTCGGCACACGGTACTACAATCCATATGCTGACTTGAACCTTGATGGTGTTGTTACACAGTCTGAGAAGTATGCTGGTTACCAGCGTTTGGTTGCCACAATTCAGTCGCTTCGCGGCAACTACGACCAACCTCGGACATTCTCCTTCGGCGCACGGCTTCGCTTCTGATAGAATCATTTGGGGTTGCTTCCCACAAACTCACATGGGATGTGGGAAGCAACAACACTTCTTCGTCGAGAAGATCGAAAACAGATAATGACTTTGAATACAAATAATCGTTCACACTATAGAAACGTAGAAATCATGAGTCTACATACACTACTGCGCTTCTTTCCAGCACTGCTTCTTGCTTTCGGACTCATCATTGGATCTGTCGACTCAGTGTCGGCAAAGACGAAGGATGAGAAGAAAGAAGAGCAGAAAGGAGATCAGGAGAAGCAAGAGGAAAAGGGAGAACCAACGATCCAGAGAACTCCTCTCGGTACGTTTGAGAGTCTCCAGAATAAAGTCTCGAATATTCAGTTCTTCAGCACTAATTATGGCATCATCTTCTTGAATGTCGCTGCTGGAAATGCTGGAGGTATTTATCCACGTGGTTCAGGAAAAGCATACCTCTTTGGAGGTGGTATCTGGTTCGGTGCTCAAAAATTGTGGCCCAAAGATCCTGCCGATCCAAACAGTCCGAAAGAGTTGCAGTCGAAGAGCGTTATCAGCTACAACCCAAACTCTGGCCGTTCTTGGATGGCTCCTGGTGAGGTTACGCAACCATACCAGACATCACGTCTCGATGGAAGTCCGGAGGCTATTAACAAGTATCGGATCTACTTTTCAACGGAGTATGATCCATTTACTGGTGCACCATTCGACCAAGCAGATATTCAGAATGGCGGAGCGAACTGGCCAATATGGGATACTGATCCTGATGAAGAGTTCCTCGTTGACCGCTATGTTGGGCGCTACGTCAGTGATATTCAGCAGCGCAACCGAAAGACCTTCCCAAAGGGGCCAGCTGTTGTATCGGGTGAAGATATTGTCTCCATCTTCAAAGATACCGACCTGACCCTCTACGAAATTGGTAAGGGGCGTGCAACGCGCGATGGATACCCACTCGGTATCGAAGTCGACCAGCGCATCTACACGTGGGGTTTTGGACAGTTCCAGAACTTTATCTTCATTCGCTACAGCATCGTCAACAAATCTGCTGACGTACTTTACAACTGCTACATGGCTCCAGCACTCGACACTGACATTGGTGCCGCTGGAAACGACCGCATGAGAACAGTGATTCCGAGTGCACAAGAAGATTCTCTTGATCTTGGTGTGCAGTGGTCTGAGACGTCAAGTGGCGATCAGGGATATGGATATATGGCGGCTGACTTCCTTGAGAGCCCGGCTGTTTATCCAATTGGTCATCCAGAGGAAGGCTTTATCCGGAAGGATAAAAAGTTCTATACAAACGACGAGCAGCTCGGTCTGCACGCACTTCGCAATTGGGTGATTGATATCGATCCAAGAACGCCTGAAGAGCGTTACCAATTTATGGCGGAAGAAACTCGTGATGGTGACAATGGTGGAGGCGACAAGCGCTTCTTGCAGTCTACCGGACCATTCAACATGAATCCGGGAGATACTGCCCGTATCGTTATTGGTATCATGATTGCTCCAGCGAAGAGCAATGCGCCAAACGGTGAGTGGGAAGATATGGACAGCTTGATTACGC
>JBFWSB010000490.1:0-2724 GCA_050248595.1 Kapaibacterium sp. (SeqCode) | reverse complement strand
AACGGGGGAACCGACTTCGAGGTATTGTTTGGTCCGATATTCAACCTGTAAGTAACAGCAGATCAGCAGTGAGTTATGACCGCTTCAGGTTCAGAGCAATTCTTCAAAACTCATTGCTGATCGTTGAGTATTCTTGTACCCTCACTTCCCCTAATTCTTTCCGCACTCTCTCAAGAACAGATTCAACAGTATCACCTTTGTTGATGTGGACAATGCCTCCTCTCTCACTTCGACGGCGAAGGTAGCCTGCAATCAAACGAACCTCTTCCACTTCAATTCGGTCAAACTGCGGATGCTCTACACGACTGTTGAAATATATCCGGGATATATATCCCCGCAACGTTGCCTCTGGGAAACGACTTCCAATAGCGTACTGCCGTGCTAAGCGTCCGTACCGGATCAAAAAGAGTTCGTTCCGTTCAGGTGGAGTAGCCGGAAGGATAATAATCAGGTTGTTCGTGTTAATAGATTCGGCAAACTTCCGCTTCCAGACAAAGACACGTTGCAGTTCCGTTATTCGGTTTCGCAATAAGAGAGCTTCTTCAAACTCAAGCCGCTCCGAGTGCTGAAGCATCTTCTCTTCGAGAAGACCGATGATCCCCTCCTCACTTCCACTTAAGGCAGCCCGCACTCGATCAACTTCCGCTGAATACTCTTCACCACTCTGCAACATTGCGCAGGGAGCACCACACCTGTGGATTTGGTGGTAAAAGCATGGAACAACATCGCTGTGTGGAATCAGAGGATTAGGACACTCACGTAGTTGGAAGAGATGGTCGATAACCTCAACCAGCATCTCAGCTGCATCTCGATTCCGAAATGGCCCATAATACTCCGCCCCATCAGGAGAAACCTCGGGGACATAGGAAATGCGAGGGAATGGGTCGGTTAAGTCAAGCCGGAGAAATCCGTAGCGCCGAATTCGCTTCCCAGCAGTGTTGTACTTCGGCTGTAATTCTTTTATCAGACGAGACTCACGAAGAATAGCGGCAAGTTCAGATCCGGTCTCCTCCACCTCCACCCGCTTTACCCGCTTTACCATTTCACGAATTTTCGGCGTGTGATCTGCCCCCGGTCGGAAATAACTACCAACACGATCTCGCAAGTTCTTTGCCTTCCCGACGTAGAGAATTTGGTCTTTGGTTCCGATCATCCGGTAAATACCGGGCGTTGAGGGTAAGTCGGTTGGCTTTGCTTGTTGACTCTCACTCTCAACCCCACCCTCTTTTAGAAACTTCCCCTTCCTGAAGGCTGTGGTAGGACGAAACTGTAAGCGGAGAAGGTCATCAATCGACTCACATCCATACTCATCTTCAGCTATGTCGAGAAGGGTGAGCAGCACTTTAGCAGTAGCGTAGGCATCGCCGAGGGCACGGTGGCGATTACGAATCCGGATGCCGAGGTAGGCGGCAAGTTTGCCGAGAGAAAACCCTTTCTTCGCCGGGAGTAATCGCCGCGCCAACCGAAGTGTGCAGAGCGTATCTGGTGAGAGTCCCCTAACCCCAACGCGATGAAACGACTGTTGAAGGAAGTTGAAATCGAACGTGGCATTGTGGGCAGTGAAGAGACTGTCGGCAGTAAACCACCGGCGAATCTCAGGAAAGACTGCTTCACCTTTCGGTGCGGCGAGAACCATTGCGTTGGTAATACCGGTCATCTCCTGAATCTGCTGTGGGATATACTGCTCAGGGTTAACAAGCGTACTCCGCTCCTCAAGGATTTCACCGTCGGCAACCCAAACCGAAGCCACTTCAGTAATCCGGTTCACTGTAGCCGATCTGCCAGTTGTCTCAACATCGGTGACGATGAATGTGGCATCTTTGATGAGCATAGTTTAAGAAGTAGGAGAGTGTGTGAGTATAGGAGTGTCTGAGTGCTGTGATCCCCACTCTATCGACATTTACTGCTTCAAATTTTTTGTTGGCTATTTGTGATGGGTGGCTCTCACACTACTCAAAATAATCTCGGGCATTCCTGAACTCCTCCAGAAATGCCCGAGTATCTCTGCACACATTTTCTACCGAAGTATCTTCACTTCCTTGGCAATCGTTTCTTCCCCAACGCGCAGGAATAGATAGTACGTTCCAGCTGTAAGTCCATCTGCTCGAATCTCCACCTGTTCCTCACCAACGTTCGCACGGTCACGATAAAGTGTCCGAACCACATCTCCACGGATGTTCACCAGTTGGAGGATAACCTCCGTACTTACTCTACGATTGATCGAGAAGGTCACCCTTCCTACATCAGAAATTGATGTAGGCACAACGTTCAGTTCAGCAACTGGAGCGACAGGAACCGCAGGGTTCTCCACACTCAGCGTTGTGTCACCCGAACCGACAAAGTAGAACGAGCGAGTTCCAGCATAGTCATTGGAAGTCACAATCATCCGTCCAGAAAATTTGTTGTGAGAAGTCGGCGTAAAAACAACATCAACTTCCAGAAAATCTCCTTCTGTGAGAGCAACAGTGGAATCAGACTTCAACTCTGGCCGGGTGGCTGCAATTCGGAAATTGCTCATGCCAGTAAAGATCAACAATTGCTTGATATCAATTCCTGCCCCATTATCGGCAGTAAACTTGATCGTCTTCATCCTCTCGCTTCCAACGGCAGTAGGGCTAAACTGAATGGTATCAGCACTCGCCTCACCTTCAAGTTTCAGCTTCGGAGCGGGAACGCGGAACTGATAGTTGATCTCATTCCCAAAATCATTCTCAAAGTAGATCG
>JBFWSB010000489.1:0-2744 GCA_050248595.1 Kapaibacterium sp. (SeqCode) | reverse complement strand
GAGAGGTGGAAAAACTTTGAGTCCAAGAAGCCAAGAGACCAAGAAGAAGAGACTCACCTTCAGCGAGATAAGGGCAATTGCCCCCACATCCAACGAGCCGGACGTTGCGAAGCTGATGATACCGGCAAAGATGATAAGCGATAGGGTGTCGGTAATTAGTGCGCCAGCCATCATCACGTGCGCAATGCGGGTGTCGAGAATTTTCAAGTCGACCAAGATGCGTGACTTCGTCGCCAGCGATGTCACCCCCATCGCCATACCTACGAAGAGACCAGCAACGACTGTTCCGCCGAACTCTTGCACTACCCAGTAGCCCAATCCGAAGGGGAGGAGAAAACCTCCGAGTGCAGCCAGCACTCCACCTTTCGATGCCTTCCCGAGTTCTCGTGGATCAATCTCCATCCCAATGTAGAGCATCATCAGCAGGACGCCCAGCTCAGCAAGCACCGAAACGCCCGGACTTCCGTGCAACAGCCCCAGAAGTGGAGGGCCGAGGAGGATACCGGTCATCAACTCCCCGAGAACGGCAGGATAGCCGAGACGAATAGCAAGTTGCCCACCAAGCCAAGCGGCAAGAAGTACGAGAAAGAGATTCAGAATATCAAGTTCCACAAGATCTCCGGTATGTTCTCACTAACTGACGCCAATCTACTTTGTAGACAGAATATACCGAGATTAGAATACCCGGTTCACTCTCCACTATCCTTTTTTTCCTCTCTCTTTTTCCTTTGAGTCTCCATTCATTTTTAGCCATTTGTTCTATATTGTAAAGCTCTCTTCTCTACAAAAGTCTCTGACACGATACTCAGGCTGCCATGAAGTATTTTTTCTCAATGCTTCTCGCACTTCCTTTCCTGGCATCCACTACTGCCAGCCAGTCGAGCCTGCTCCCCCTTGAGCCGGGCGTCGCCACTGTGACATGCTTTTCCGGTTACGTAACGGTCAACTCCGATATTATCATTGCACCAAACGACTATGTTCTCGGCTTGATCGACATCAGAACCCCACCAATTGCAATGCTCGGCAGAAGCTGGACTCCCCCGATGTACCACCACCCAAGTTGGACTGGGCGAAACTTGGGGCAGGTATTCGGCTTAGCACTCGACGACAACGGCAACATCTACGTCACCGCCACATCGATGTATGGCCTTCCAAATAACATCAACGCTCCCGGCGTTTTCGGGCCTGGAGGTCCTGGGGGTGTATACAAGATTAATGGTCGAACTGGGGCTATCTCTCTCTTCGCCCAACTACCGAACAGTCGTCCCGGACTCGGCAACATCTGCTTCGACAGCCTGAACCAGCAGTTCTTCGTCAGCAATTTTGAGGATGGAAAGATTTACCGATTGAACATGAGTGGCACAGTGCTCAGCACGTTCGATCCTCGCAACCCAGACAATAGAATAAATGGTATTGTCGCTTTTGGGGAGAGAGTTTGGGGAGTTGGAATCCACAACAACAAACTCTACTACTCTATCTGGCGAGAGGATTGGAACGATTTGCCGAACGTCACCCAAAATGAAATCTGGAGCGTTGGACTGAACAACAGTGGAGCATTCCTGCCGAATACTGAACGGCGAGAGCTTCAAGTCCCACTCTACCCCACTCGGCGAACACGAGGGCGCACGGCAGCAGTCTCCGACATTTCATTTGCACCGGATGGGCGGATGATCTTGGCCGAGGTCACCCTCTTCTACGATATTGGAGCCACCGAGTACTTCGCACGACTTCTCGAATATCAAGCTGTGCCGAATGGGTGGAGTGGGCCGAAGACAATTTATGTTGGCAACTCGCAGAACAACACAAACACGCAAGGGGGTGTTGACTACGGCTACGACAACAACCAACGCCCCGCCCCCTCCACTGCCTACCGTTCGATTTGGGCGACTGGAAATCCGCTGATTAACGACAACGTTGCCAACGGCGGCATTATCGGAATTCCTGCAACAGGAAACACGAGAGCGAATGTCTCCACCACAAGTTTCTACATCGACGTTGATGGCATCGAAGAGAAGGATGGCTACGTGAAGGCCCTCTTGGGTGATATTGAGATCTTCAAGCGGTTTCAGTATCGTGCGACCTACGACACTCTAATAATTTGCGAGGCCGAGGAGATCACACTCGACGGAGGAACAGGAATTGCGTGGAAATGGTCTACGACTGGAGAACTATCTTGCAACGACTGCAAGCAGCCAACGACCTCCCCTTCCACGACAACCGACTACTTCGTGGAAACTTCTATCACATCTATCGTAACGCAACCACGATACTTTCACGTTATCGTCAAACCGAGAACGCAGATCCACGGACGACTTGAGCTGAGCAGACCACACTTCTTTGGCGACACTGTTATCGGAGCCGTTATTCTGGATGACACCATCGGCTTCGCAGCACTCAGCAATCTTGACGTTGAAGTCCTCTACCGTTCAGGAACAATGCAGCCGTTAGATCGCACCCCCGCAACCGTAGCGCAGTACGTTGTCGGCACACTGATGGAAAACTGGAACGTTGGGAGTGTTATCGATAATGGCAACGGAACGCTTCACATCTCATGCACGCGATCAGCTAACCCAACCCGCATCAACTCCGACACGTTAGCTCGTATCCGCTTCTCTACATCACTCTTCATTGATCCCCGCATTCCCTCCGACTCCGTTGCAGATATTACGCTCCCGTGCAGGTTGACCTCTCCGGGAATCGATCCCCAATGTACAGTAATGGAAGCAGAGCCGGGGCACTTGCGA
>JBFWSB010000488.1:0-2756 GCA_050248595.1 Kapaibacterium sp. (SeqCode) | reverse complement strand
CAATCCGCAATCCGCAATCCGCAATCCGCAATCCGCAATCCGCAATCCGCAATCCGCAATCCGCAATCCGCAATCCGCAATCCGCAATCCGCAATCCGCAATCCGCAATCCGCAATCCGCAATCGAAAAGCCTCCTGACACTCCCTTGTCACACTCAATTCATAACTTCGCGGTATGGACTTCAAAATCGTTTCAGAATTCGAGCCAACTGGTGATCAGCCAGAGGCAATCCGACAGCTTGTTGATGGTCTCAACCGGGGTGATCGGTTCCAGACATTACTTGGCGTAACTGGGTCTGGAAAGACCTTTTCGATGGCACACACAGTGCAGCGTCTTCAGCGACCAACGTTGGTTATCAGCCACAACAAGACACTTGCAGCGCAGCTTTACGGAGAGTTCAAGAGCTTCTTTCCTGATAACGCCGTCGAATTTTTCATCAGCTACTACGACTACTACCAGCCGGAGGCTTACATCCCTTCAACCGATACGTTCATCGAGAAAGATTTCAATATCAACGATGAGATCGACCGGCTTCGCCTCCGCGCAACCAGTGCTCTGCTGGATGGACGGCGAGATGTGTTGATCGTCGCCTCGGTCTCCTGCATATATGGCATTGGATCCAAAGATGCATACGGTGCTCTCCTCTTACAGTTGAAGAAGGGGCAGCGGATTGAGCGGAACGATCTTCTCTACAAACTGAGCGACATCCACTACTCAAGGAATGATGTCGATTTCTTCCGGGGCAATTTTCGCGTGCGGGGAGATGTAGTGGAGGTGATTCCAGCCTACGAAGATGATGAGGGAATCCGCATCGAGATGTTTGGTGATGAAATTGAGCGGCTCAGCAAAATCGACCGATTAACCGGCAAGGTTCTCGAAGAACTCAATTCTGTGATTATCTACCCTGCCAAGCACTTCGTGACAACCAGACCAGAGTTGAATCGGGCTGTAGGGGAGATACGGGACGAACTTGAGGGACGGTTGAAGGAGCTGCGAGGTCAGAATAAACTGCTGGAAGCTCAGCGATTAGAACAGCGAACCTTGTTCGACATTGAGATGATGAAAGAACTTGGCTACTGTTCCGGTATCGAAAACTACTCGCGTATTCTCGCCAACCGCAAACCGGGGGAAGCACCTGCGACATTGATTGACTACTTCCCTGAAGATTTCATCACGATTATCGATGAGAGCCACGTCACCTTGCCACAGATACGGGGGATGCACAACGGAGATCGCGCGCGAAAGCTCACTCTTGTAGAGCATGGCTTCCGTCTCCCTTCAGCTCTCGACAATCGTCCACTCCGGTTTGAAGAATTCATGGAGCGGATTGGGCAGGGTGTTTTCGTGAGTGCAACTCCTGCCGATGCCGAGCTTGAATTATCTGGAGGAGTGATTGTCGAGCAAATCATACGTCCAACGGGTCTGCTCGATCCGTTGATCGAAGTGCGACCGGTGAAGAACCAGATTGACGACCTGATTGCCGAGATTCGGGATCGCGTGCAGAAATCGGACGAAGAAAAAGAGCGGGTGTTGGTGACAACGTTGACGAAGCGGATGGCCGAAGACCTTGCCGAATATCTGATCGACCTGAACATTCGCACACAGTACATTCACTCAGAGATCGATGCGCTCGAACGTGTGGAGATTCTGCGTGACCTCCGCTTAGGAGAGTTCGATGTCCTGATCGGCGTCAACCTTCTGCGCGAAGGACTCGACCTTCCAGAAGTTTCACTTGTGGCAATTCTCGACGCCGATAAAGAAGGCTTCCTCCGGAGCGAACGTTCGTTGATGCAGACGGCTGGCCGTACTGCACGGCACGAGCGGGGGTTGGTAATTATGTACGCCGACAAGATGACCGACTCGATGAAGGCTGTGATAGGGGAGAGTCGTCGTCGCCGTGAGTTGCAGATTGAGTACAACACTGAGCACAACATCACTCCACGCACCGTTCGGAAGTCACGCGAGAAAATCATGGAATCGACTGCAATTGCCGACGTGAAGGCAAGTCGTGACCGGAAGAGAGCCGATGCCGAGAAGAAGTCGACATTGTCATTGGTGGAAGAACCGATGTTCCGTTACATGAGCGACGATCAGAAGAGAGACTTGATCGAGACATTACGCGAACAGATGAAAGAGGCCGCGAAGAGTTTAGAGTTCGAGAAGGCGGCAGAGATCAGAGATGAGATTGGGAGGTTGGAGGAGGGAATCGGCTCATAATCGAGAAAAGAGGGGCTTCCTTATTCCTCTCAAACTTCGTTTACAAGATTGTTTCACCTTGCACAGTTTCCCATTGTTGCTCATATTCGCAGAGTCTACGGCCCAGACAAAAGTCATCAACTATGAGCTCCAATTGTGAAAGGGTTGCCGCGCTTGGAACTCTTATTGTCCCAGTAACCCACAAAAACCTAAGCTACATGAAACGTTTGCTTTTCCCGTTCTTAGCGGCCACTCTGGTCGTTCCACTCTTCTTACTTTCCGGGTGTTTTTCTTATCGAATCGGTGATTTCTCGGTTGCGAGTATCGATGACTACGATCAAGGTGCTACCTACCGCTTTGTAGGACGAATGGAAGGTTTCGATAAAGTGCCCATTGTTCTTTTCCTTCTGTTAGGTTCGCCCCGAATTGATGATGCTGTCCAGACAGCTTTACAAGCGAACGGGGGCGTGTACATGACCAACGGTGTTGTTCGTGAAGAAACGTGGTGGTTCGTCTTGTTTGGGCGTACGGGGTACACAATTGTCGGCGATGTCTATGCA
>JBFWSB010000487.1:0-2757 GCA_050248595.1 Kapaibacterium sp. (SeqCode) | reverse complement strand
GGATGGTTGTAGAGGAACTTAGGTTCTAAGAAGACAGCCATTCCGCGAGAGCGCATACAAGTTCTCAGCAATCCCGCAGCATCGTCTGCAAAGGATGGGTAGACAATCCGCATTCCGGGAAGTGTTTGCAACGTTGCTTCAATTGTCTGCGAGTGGTAGAGGCCACCAGTGATGAAGCCACCCGACGCAAGACGAATCGTGACGTTCGGAGAGAACTGTCCTTTCGTTCGCCAGTATTCGTGCCCCATCTCCACTGTCTGCTCCATTGCCGGCCAGAAGTAGTCTGCAAACTCTGCTCCCTCAATCACAACGCGGACATGATCTCCATATCTGCTGAACCCGTTTGCCGACCCTACGATATAGTCTTCAGCAATCGGTGAGTTGTGGACGCGCTCCCAACCGAACTCCTGCTGCATCCCTTTCGAGACGTTGAAGATTCCCCCCTTCTCCTTCGTCGCCATATCCTGTCCCCACATGAACGTGTCGGGATTGGTTCTGAACTCCTCCTTCAACGTGGTATTGATTGCCTGGAGTATGGTAACAGCTTCCCCTTCGTCCGAACGCTTCTCGATTGCGTTGTATGGTTCTGGAATCAGGAAATCGGCATAACTCTCTGGTGAAGGATCGGGCATTGCCTCTGCTTGGTCGGCAGCGGCGAGCATATCTTTCCTGTTCTGCTTCTCGATTGCCGTCAACTCTTCGTCGGTTGCAATCTTCTCCTCGATCAAGAGCGCGCGCAATTTCGCTACTGGGTCTTGTTTGCGCACACTCTCCAGCTCCTCTTCTGAACGGTAGAGTTCGTGACGATCGGAGTTAGAGTGCGATCCAATGCGAACGCACTGGGCGTGAACCATTGCACATCCTTCACCCGACTTCACGAACTCGATTGCTTCCTGCATTGCATTCCACGAGTCCACGACATCGGTTCCATCACAGTTGATAATCTTTAAATTGCTGAACCCACGGAAGTTGTCGCTAACGCGAGGGTTAGCATTCACTTCTTCAATCGGGACAGAAATGCCGTAGTTGTTATTCTGAATTACGAAGATTACTGGATACTTCCCAGTTGTTGCTCCGTTCACTGCCTCGTAGTAATATCCTTCGGCTGTAGCCGACTCGCCACTGGAGCAGAAGACAACGGCATCCGTTTTGTAGTACTGCACAGCTTTGGCAAGTCCGGCAGCCTGAGGTGCTTGGTTTCCAGTGCAGCTCGATCCATTCTGAATATGAATTTCAGGCTTTGCGAAGTGGTTCGACATATGACGACCGCCACCGGCAACGTCAGCATCTTTCGAGAGACCGTTCAAGATGATTTCGTAGGGAGTGATGCCAGCAGCAAGCGAGGTCATCAAATCACGATAGTAGGGGAAAAGATAATCTTGGCTCTGCCTAAATGATTTTCCAAGCGCAAGTTGAATCCCCTCGTGCCCTGCACAAGGTGCGTGATAACTCCACCCTTTCGCCTGCTTTAGGTAGTTTGCAGCTTTGTCGTCGAGCAGTCGCCCGAGGTGCATCATTGTATACCATTCGAGTAAGGTATCGTCTCCGGGACGCCTCACTGATGACCGGCTTGTTGCAGTTGAAGAGGTCTTCGCCTCAGCGCCTGATCCGTTTGTTCCGGACTTCTTCGCCGAAGATGCCCGCTTCGATGTGCTTTTGGTTGCAGTTTTCTTTTCACTCATAGAACGAGTTGAACGATATTAATGGCTTTCACGTTATAGTCGCCGGAATTGGAGAGTGTTGAGGCTTTATTCAGGTGTAACCGGATGGCGACCCGGATTTTACTCCTGCTAACTTAGAATACGTGTCCTCATCTCTCATGAATAATAGACGGCTAAATCTACACATTCTCAAGGTTTCGACCATTCTTTCCGACATGTCACTGACCTCTTTTATCAGATACGCTCGGCTCACTCTCATCACATCCACTTTCTTCCTATTTGCAGCATTTTCTGCATTTGGGCAGGAAAAGCGATTTTATCGAGTCTGGCTCATCGATAAGGGAACTCCGAATCGTGTCCTCCTCCCCTCAGACCCGTGGTATCCCGCGGCAACATCTCATCTTACTGAAAGGGGACTGAAGCGGCGTGCGAAGGTGCTCCCAGTCGACAGTCTTGTTTCAACTGCTGATTTACCGATCTACGAAGAGTATCGGCAAAGTCTACTCGACTTGGGAGTAGAAATTCGACAGACTTCCCGTTGGTTCAACACTGCAATGATCTATACTGACTCCGCAACGTTTGAGTTAGTCCGCACCCTTCCATTTGTTGATTCGACAGAAATAATGTTTTCCGACCAAGTTTCGGGTCCGCCAATTGCCAAACGGCTGTTAACTCCACCAATTGATTTCACAACGCCGGGATCAATCGAACACAACAACAGTGGCTGCATTACCTTGCAGTATGGTGATGCCGAGAGACAGAATCGGGAGGTGATGTTCCAAGCTGCTCACAGCATGGGAATCGCGGGCGAAGGAGTTCTAATTGGAATACTTGATGCCGGATTCGACTGGAGATCGCATAACCTAATCAGCAACGCGAACGTCGTTGCCGAGTATGACTTCGTCAACAACGACAACATAACGTACGACGAAGAGGGAGAAGAGCCTTCAGAACCACACGGTACATATGTGATGAGCGTGATCGCCGGGAACCTCCCCAATGAGCTTGTCGGTGGGGCGTTCCGAGCCTCTTTTGCCCTCGCCAAGACTGAAGATGTCACCAGCGAACGGCATATTGAAGAAGACAACTTTGTTGC
>JBFWSB010000486.1:0-2767 GCA_050248595.1 Kapaibacterium sp. (SeqCode) | reverse complement strand
TGCCGTTGGGGAGTGGTACGGTTCATTGAAAAGTGTATGTTGTTGATGTCGTTCCGAACATAAGTGAGGTATCGTGTATGAAACATGCCACGTCCCGAAGGCGAGTCCCCTTGATTGACATCCCACGGCGAGTCCTGCTTTACTCTGGCTCGTACAATCACATCACCGACGGCGTCACACTTACGCTGAACCGTCTGGTGACCTACCTTGAATCACACGGTGTAGAAGTCTTAGTGGTAGCTCCTACCACCCGCAACCCAGAGCTTGATGGAGCCGGAACCTTTGCCCCTGCCCCATCAATTCCAGCCCCTGGACGCAAAGAGTACCGAATGGGTACGTTGATCCCCCCAGCACTTCGCCACCGCATGACAAGTTTCAAGCCGGACGTGATCCACGTGGCAACACCCGACCTTCTTGGCCGGTGGACGATGAGCTACGGTCGCCGCAAACAAATCCCGATTGTCACTACCTACCACACAGATTTCACTTCCTATCTCAGCTACTATAATCTCGATTTCTTAGAGTCTCCGCTGATAAAGTATCTCCGCTACTTCTACAGCCGTTGTGACCTCGTCTGCGTTCCCTCGCAGTCGATGATTGACGAGCTTGGGAAAAGAGGGATCGATGGGAATATGAGGATATGGGCACGTGGTGTAGAGACAGATCGCTTCTCCCCGAATCATCGCTCCATAGAGTGGCGGCGAGGACTTGGGGTAGCCGATGGAATCCCCTTAATCACCTACGTCGGCAGACTGGTTCAAGAAAAGAATATCCACTTGTTGGCTGAAATTCACAACAGATTGAACCAGCGACAAATCCCCCACAAGTTTATGATTGTAGGCGAAGGACCTGAGCGGGAAGCACTGCAAGCGCAGCTTCCGGGGCAGATATTTACTGGCCATCTACGTGGGGGGCAGCTGGCCCGAGCCTACGCTTCGTCCGACATCTTCTTCTTCCCGAGCACTACTGAAACGTTCGGCAACGTGGTTTTGGAGGGGATGGCCTCAGGGCTTCCATCGGTCTGCGCGGTAGCAACGGGGAGTAGTGACCTTGTGATTGATGGTCAGACCGGGTTTCTCACTCCGGTAGAGGAGATCGAACAGTTTACCTCCCAAATTGAACAGCTTGCCGTCGACCCAATTCTCCGAGCTGCCATGGGGTGGAATGCACGACAAGAAGCCGAGAACTATCGGTGGGAAGTTATTCTACAAAAGATGGTGCAGTATTACTGTGAAGCATCTACCCAGATAAAGCCAAGACCACAGAACAGAAGGATATATACGGCGATGGCGTAATTGTGGATTTTGTATTACGGATTTCGGATTTTTCTGAGTAGCCGTACCGTAGCTTAAACCACAACAGAGGCAGAATTCTTTGTCCCCTGCCCCCCAGCCCCTGTATCCCGTAGCCTCATGAATTCCTAACACCTCTGTTTTCCTCTCTTAACTCTCCGCTAACAGACTGGTTAACTCCGCACTGTAGTTTGCGCTTGTTGAAATGAGGGAAGATCCTTCATTTCAACATCTGTACTTCAGTATTCATACTTCAGTTTTTCAACTGACGGAGAGTATCCATGACACGATCAGGACAGTTTCGCCTGCTACTGCTTCTACTCCTTTGGGTGCACGGAGGGGATGGGGCTTCCACACAGTCTCGGTCTCTCATAGCTCTCGACACTACAGGTTCTCTCTCCCTTCGCCCCCCCGGCTCACCACCTCCTCCCCCACCCTCTCTCCCAGTCTCTTGGATATCCTCCCCCTCCTCAATCTTCCAACACTACGCAGATTCCTCTCTCCGCCCTTTCTATCATGGACTTGCCTCTGGTGATCCACTGTCAGACCGGGTTATTATCTGGACTCGAGTTACTCCCGAAGAACATAGGCCGATCGACGTTCAGTGGATGGTTGCACTCGACTCTTCTATGCAGAGTGTTGTGGAATGTGGGGAATACAGAACAGATGCAACTCGCGACTACACGGTAAAGGTTGACGTTCAAGGACTCACCCCCGGATCAACATACTTCTATCGTTTTCGAGCACTCGGGAAGAACTCACCGATTGGACGTACTCGAACAACACCAGAAGGGAAAACAGATCACTTGAGGTTTGCTGTTGCATCTTGCGCAAACTATCAGCATGGATACTTTAACGCTTACGGTCGCATTGCCGATAGGGATGACTTGAATGCTGTCCTCTTTCTCGGTGACTATCTCTACGAAGATGGGGTCCGCACTGACGACTACGGTCCGATACCACGCCGTGAGCACCATCCATCACAAGAGCTACACAGTCTCGACGAGTACCGTAAGCGGCACGCATTCTACAAACTTGATCCAGACCTACGCAGAGTTCACGAACGCCACCCCTTTATTGCGATCTGGGATGACCATGAGATGATCGACGACTGCTACACCAAGGGTGCCCACCTCCACTCTGACCGGAAGGATGGTGCGTGGGAGGATCGGAAACAGAGTGCCGTGCAGGCCTACTTCGAGTGGATGCCAGTGCGAGAGCCGACTGGGAAAGAGAACTACCGAATCTTTCGTTCGTTCCGCTACGGTGATCTTGCTGAGATTATCATGCTGGATACGCGGCATGAGGGGAGAGAAGAACAACTCGAGAGCAGCAACGATCAACATCTCTTCGATTCGCAGCGATCGATGTTAGGAGAGGAGCAACTCCACTGGTTCTTGAACAAACTCGCGGAGTCAGACGCTCAGTGGAAACTTGTTGGGAATCAAGTAGTGATGAGCCAGATACGTGGCGCG
>JBFWSB010000485.1:0-2771 GCA_050248595.1 Kapaibacterium sp. (SeqCode) | reverse complement strand
TTGCCAGAGTTATCTCAATAGCTATAGAACACTCAATTCAGATAAAAGGTACGCCCGATTCTATTCTGCAGAAAGGTATCAGTCCATATCCCTAAACACGAGTAGAAGCTCTCGGAACGTCATGGAGCAGTCCCAATCGAGCGACCGTGCCATGCAATTGAGAGCATATAAATTATGAGTGACCATAGTGATTCAATCAACGACCTCTCTGTTAACAGACTACCAAACGGCTCACCAGAGGAAGGCTCTGATACAATTCCCCCACTCTACAGTGGAATCCGAGGACTCGCCATTAAGATACTGACTCGGGTTGATAGAAGCGATTCCTGGCTCGACAAACTTCTGGAAAATACTCTTGCAAGAGAACAACTCGACGTACGAGATAAACGCCTTCTGAGAGAACTAACCAGTGGTGTGATGCGCCACCGAGAACGTCTCGATTGGGTCCTGACTGGATTCTACCACGGCGAATTTCAAAAGTGTATCCCCACTGTTAAGAACGCGATGCGCGTTGCCCTCTATCAGCTTCTCTTCCTCGACCGCATTCCTCACTCAGCAGCGGTGAACGAATCGGTAGAAATCATCAAACGTCTGAAGGGGAAACGATCTGCCGGAATTGTTAACGGTGTGCTCCGTAACATTATCCGAAAGCTTGATGCAATCACTTGGCCTGATCCAGATGAGAATATTATCCACTTTCATGCAGTGATGGAATCACATCCTCAGTGGATGGTCAAGCGGTGGAGTGAACGCCTCGGCATTGAAGAGACAGCAAGTCTGTTGAAAGCAAATAATGTCCGCCCAACGACATCACTTCGAGTTAACGTTCAAAGAACAACTGTAGAACATGTAAAACGAGAGCTTATAGCACTTGGAGCCTCTGTAGAGCGTTCCGTGCTCATGCCAAGTTACCTCCACGTTCGGCACATTCCAGACTTAGGGACAACAGATGTTTTTAAAGAGGGATTTGTTACCGCTCAAGATGATGGTGCAGGATTAGCTGTGCTGCTAAGTGGCGCGAAACCGGGGATGCGGGTGATCGATCTCTGTGCAGCTCCTGGTGGAAAGTCGACTGCAATGGCCGAATTGATGCGTGGTGAGGGTGAGATTATTGCCATAGATAAATATGAAGCAAAGCTAAAACAACTATCCGAAACGATAACCCGGTGTGGATTCGAGCAGATTATTCAACCCATCGTTGGTGATGCGCTTACTGTGGAGATGGATCAAGCAGATGTAGTGCTACTCGATGCCCCCTGTTCTGGGCTTGGCACACTCCGACGCAAGCCAGAAATCAAGTGGAAACGGCAGCCAGAGGAAATTAGAAAGTTGACTGAACTCCAACGGGAATTACTGGAACGGGCAACGTTGTTGGTAAAACCAGAAGGTGTGCTCGTCTACACAACCTGCACAACCGAACCTGAGGAGAATGAAATGGTCATCTCCCAGTTCTTACAAGATCATCCCGAATTCCAGATAGAATCGGCTGAACAGTTTATGCCCGACTCTGCCCTGCGAAAAGGGGTGGTTACCGATCGAGGGTTTCTACAGGTTTGGCCACACCGTCATGGGACTGATGGCGCATTTGGTGCGAGGCTTCGGAAAAGTTCACACAGTGATCGAGACTAAACAAGGTGCGTAGAGTCTCACTGGAATGTCCACCACCCTTGATTTAGCATTGTCGGATGACTTTAGATCAGTGTTGATTCGCGTTAATCCGTCAAATCTGTGTACAATGAACATTCAAGCTTGGCTCCTCACATCCAGATAGGAAGGAATTCTGACTTGTCAGATTCCTTTCTTCGCAATAGCTTCACCACAATTCCTCAAACTGTGGGGAAGCACTCTCTATTTATAGTAATTGATCTCATAACACTGATGATATCCGGAAAGAACGTTCTCCTACTCTTCACGCTCTTAGCTATCGTTGCCGGTACATTCGGTTGCGACATGTCTGAAGATGACTCGTTGCTGAATCCTCCGCTCCCCGACAGCGTTCAAGTTCGAGTTGTGAACCTTACTCAGGGGAACATCGACCTGAGCATAGACGATAGAGAAGCCGTTCAGAATCTGCTCCCGAGAACGTCGAGTTCGTTCTCTCCCTTCTTCAACAGAGATATTTTCCCGATTACGATTTCAGGCTCCGGTATCATTGACACAATTCGAGATGGACGTTTCCCCTCTTCTGCCTCAATCCTTTATCACTACACCTACTTCGTGGCTGGCAAGAACGATGCACGACGATTGATTACCCTCTCCACATCAACAACAGAACGGCAAGACTTGGACAACCAGAAGGTTGGACGACTCTACTTTATCAACAGTATTCCAGAACGCTCATTTCTCCTCCGAACAGGATGCAGAAGTGGAGCACAGATTTTTCCAACTGTTGTAGGACCGGGATTCGGTACTTCGCAAGACCTTTCCGAAGGAGATCACTCATTCTACGTCTTCGAGGGTGACACAGCAATTGAAGCAACCACAGCACGCGTTACTGTAACTCGTGGTGATGTTATCGCACTGGTTCTCGCCGAAGAAAACGGAGTTGTGAAGCTCTACTCGATTCCTCTCTTCCTCCCTACCTCTGGTGGTGGACCTCTACAGCAGACATTACCAGAGACCAGAAACAACGCGAGTGTTCGGATTCTCAACGCACTGCACGAGTCAATCAGTAGTGCTGAAGTGCTCGGCCAGACAACTCCGATAGGTCAAAACATATCCCCACTTGCACTCTCGCAACCAACAACAGTCGATATTTGCACCGACGCTGG
>JBFWSB010000484.1:0-2784 GCA_050248595.1 Kapaibacterium sp. (SeqCode) | reverse complement strand
TCCGATCTGGTCGTTGTTCAGGATGGGTGGTCTACCTTTGTGCTCTTCTTTGCAGTGTCAAAAACGATAAGTGAAACGGGTTTCCTGAAAGACCTTGGTGTTGCTGTTCTTGAGTGTGAGGGATGCTCTATGAGCAAATTCGGTTATCCCAACGACGAAGGACGACCTGAACATCCTTTCTATGAATTTGGGATGCAAGAAGAACTCTCCGATATCCTTGAAGTCGTTGATTCTCCCTGGGCAAAAGAAGTTCAGCTACAACAGAAGATGTCAGCAGAACGTATTTGGAATGCCAAAAGTACAGCATGGGAGGCTTCGGATATAAGTATGAAATCTCAGAAGCACTTTATCCTATTGCTCACAGAGCAGACATTTGAGTGTCTTGCAAATGATATTGTCGTACGACTATTTGCCCAGAGCTTTTCAGAAGCATTTACCTATGTCCATAAAAGATTGGATGAACATTAATAGGTATAACACTTAATGAGCATTCCTAAACCATCATCGCAATAGATTCCTACCCATCGACTTTTGTTCCCTACTTTTGCACATGCATCGATCTACAGTCTTGCGGTACATTCACCCAATCGGGAGCCGAATCTCAGGAATTGTCATTGACCGTACGCCACTCTTACCTCAGCAAGAAGGATACTTAATACAGTTTGAGCGTATTGCAGAAGGATATCTGACACTTGAGACTTCTTCTAAATTTCCAGCTAAACTACATTACTCCTTACTTCCCAATCCCTTCAGATTAACCGAAGAAATGATCCCGGAAATCGGAACAAGAATCGATGCTGTAGTTCAAGGTTTTGGTAACGATACATTATATCTAAGTGCGAGACCCCAAGATCTTGAGGAAGAAAAAATTCTTGCGTATGAAAAGCTTTATGCCACTTTGGACGAGATGGAGATCGGTGATACGATCACAGGCACTGTCAGAGCATCTGTCCATTTTGGTCTATTTGTAGATTTGGGCATACTACCATACATAGGACTTATAGAGATTGTAGCCTCGAAGTACTTGAGCGGTTATAGTCTTCCGAGAGATCGTTCTGAGTGGCCCAAAATGGGAGACAGAGTGCGTGGCACGTTCGGAGCTATCCGAATAGAAAATCATCAGATATACTTAGGCTGGCTGCCAGATGACGAAAGTATCCGCAAAGTTGAGAGTACTGATAGTGAAGAATCCTGAAGTGATTAAAACTAACCCGGGCGTGAATTCATCGATTCACGCCCGGTCTCTTTTTTATCTATACTTTTCGAACGGTGTTGATTACTTCGTTCGCGGTGTGGTTGTTACCAAGAACTCGGCATCGAAACTTGTGAGCGAAGCTGACATGCGGAGGGTGTCGTGTGTCAGGTAGTTAATCGTGTAGGTTGCGGTTCCGACAAATGGATCGGTAATCGATAGATAGATCTCTGTAAAATCTGTGTTGTATGTAAATGTCCCCCGTTGTTCTGGAATAGAAGCGTTAGGGCATGAGCTTTGCCCTTCTAAGTAGTTGAATGTTAAATCCTGCCGATCTACGACCATCGTGTTATCCCAATAGCATGAGTTGTTGGCAGTTTCGTTCCCGTTAAGCTTCAGGGAATGTAAGTGCCAAGTTTTCGCTCCGTAGCCAAATGCCCGGAACTCCTTACTCACGCCAACGGTCACAGTCTGCTCAGTCGTGTCTGCCCCTCCGTCGCCGATGGCAATCAGTTGAATCGTGTACGTCCCTTCATCCAGCATCTCAAAGATCGGTTCCTTCTCAGTAGACGTTGCGTCTCCCGGCATCACACTCCACAAATAGCTCGTCGCGTTGGTGCTGGTGTTTGTTGTGAAGATCGAGTCTCCTTCCACCCTTGCTGTGGAATTGTTGAGACTGAAGGCAGCCACCGGTTTGTCGGGGACAGGATCTACTACTTCGTCGTCACCGCAGGCAACAAAAATGGTGCTCAGGCAGAGCAGAGTAGAGAGTATTGAAAGCGGTCGCGTGAATAGGTTCACAGGTTCCCTCCAAGTAAAAAGGATTGAAATGATACGTGTTGTATGGAAGACTGAATTGTCAAGATTCTTTGTCAGGCAGTATTACTGCTCGGTCGGTTACAGTGGAGAGGGAATGAGAAAGAGTTCTTATCGTAGAAGGTATGCACAAAAGGTATTTTGTCAAGTAATGGTAGAGTTTTCCGAAACGAGTTTTTTAGAGTGGAAGCCTATCTGCTGCTTTATGCTCTGTCTGTAGGGCAAACTCTTTACAGACACCGGTTGCATCAACTGAAGACTGTACGCAAATATACGCTATGTTGACCTGAATGAACAAGATATCTCAGCTCCGTCAGCATCGTCGACCCTACAGGGTAGACTGGTTTGCTCCTCTATTCGGTCTCTTGCTTGCAAGTTTTCTCTCAGGTTGTGGTGGTGACAATCCTGTTGTGCGAGATCGTTCAACCATCGAGTTCACCTCTGAACAGCGTCGCGTTGCCGACCAGATCGTGAGTCTTTTCGAGAATGATACTACAGCTATTCAGTACGGATATGCTGAGAACATCAACGACGGACGTGGCATTACTGCCGGACGTGCTGGATTTACCACTGCTACAGGGGATCTACTGCTGGTGGTAGAACGATATACGAACGTTGTTCCAGCCAACGGACTTGCCCAATATCTTCCACGACTTAGAGAGCTTGCAGATGCGGAGAGTGGTTCTACTTCAGGACTTGAAGGCTTGGAAGTCGCTTGGAAGAAGGGGGCGGAAGATTCGATCTTTCGACTGATTCAAGATTCAGTGGTCGATGAG
>JBFWSB010000483.1:0-2811 GCA_050248595.1 Kapaibacterium sp. (SeqCode) | reverse complement strand
TTTAGCTGAGATCATCATGGCCACACGAAAGTATCGCAAGTTCCGACGCCACCTCGGCGTCAGACGGTGGTAAGTTTACTCACCTTCATGTTCTTTTCAACAATCGGTGAATCATTACGCCTCGACCCTATCAAACCTGATTGGTTCCGGCATGACAAACCGGCGAATTGTTGCCAATGATTTAGATGTTTTGTAGCCATGATATTCTATCCTTCTCTTGCAAAGATGCAATCGACATTCACGTTCGTATTCCTTTTTCTCTCCTCTGCTCTGATTCTTTCAGCACAGCAAGGGTATGAGTCCAACCCGTTGCTTCCGGCGATTCCATCTGTTGATGGGAATGTGGAGGTAACTCTGATCTATCCAGAATCTGGTATGGCAAAGCCGAACGTCAAACGGAACTTTGTTTTCGGTTCGGTTGGAACTGCCAAGGCGGTACTGACGATTAATGGTGATACTGTGCCAGTTGCACCGAATGGAGCCTTCCTCGGCTTCCTCCCTCTGCCAAAAGATGGAACCTATACAGTGATTGCGGAGAAAGGTGAGGAGAAAGATACCCTCCTCTACAAGTTTAGTGCCCCGGCTCCAAGTGTGGGGAGTCCTCGTGTCCGAAACCTCTACGAGAAGCCAAAGCTCGGAATCGTCACTAAAGGTGTGGACACACTTGCCAGCGGATCGGATATTGCTTACGGCGCGCCAACAAAAACGGCCGACCGGCAGTGGTTCTTCCCTATTGGAGCACGTTTCCCTGTCTACGAACGGGATGGAGATCATGTGCGAATTGATTTGGCAGGAGAGACCGCATGGGTAGAGCGAGAATATATCACCACGAGTAGTGCCGAGCCAGAGACGAGTGAAGTGAATCTCGACATCGACGTTGCAGATGCGGAGCAATGGGTTGATTTGACGATGCAGGTTGGATATGCTCCCTTCAGGATTGACCCGCAAGAGAAATCGATTACCCTTACGTTTTACAATGCTCTCTCTTTTGATCTTGATAATGAGATTGACAAGACTTCTGAAACTGGCTACACTGTCTCCAACCTTCCGAACTACTTAGTAGAAGGATACTATTGGAGTGGAGATGAGGAGAAGGCAATTGTCTCGTTGAGGATTGACCTGCGCCGGAAGTTGTGGGGATTTAAAGCCTTCTACGATGAAGCTGGCCAGCTTGTCCTACGCCTACGCCGCCCCAATGCTATTAGCGTCGAGAATCCGTTGCGAGGACTAACAATTATGGTTGATGCTGGCCACCCGCCACGGGGTGCGAGTGGTCCAACTGGTCTATCCGAAGCTGACGCAAACCTTGCGATTGCGCTCGAATTGGAGAAGCAGTTGAAAGCGAAAGGAGCGCAAGTACTGATGACTCGACGTGACGGAAACCCTTTTTTGACCGACACAAACGCGACAATAGAACTCTCTGCTCGGGTTGCCTACGCAGTTCGTTACAACGCCGACATTTTGGTCTCGATCCACAACAACGGTTTTTCCGATGGCGTTGATCCGTGGGAGAAAAATGGAACAGAGACCTACTACTACCATGCCTTTTCGTCCGACCTCGCTCAGGCACTACAGGAAGAGATCGTTGAGGTTACCAATGTCCCTTCGCTCGGCTACAAACAGCGCAGTCTCTCGCTAACCCGCCCAACCTGGATGCCTGCCGTCTTAACTGAATCTCTCTACATGATGCACCCACAACAGGAGCAGGCACTCCGCGATCCTCAGTTCCTCGAAAAGCTTGCCGCCGCCCACGTCCGAGGGATAGAAAAATTTGTGAGGGGGATGGTGGAGGGGAGTTAGTTGTTCCTCTGCTTCCAGTCTTTATCCGGTCTTGAATTTAGTTCGAGCCGTCACGTACTTCAAAGTGAGTTGGTTTTCCGTGCAGACGCCCTCCCGTGGTGATCCAGGTGGCGACAATACCAACCATTCTCTCGACAGACATTTCAGGCTCTCCCAACTGCTGTACTGTGGCTGATGCGTTGTTCAACAGGGCATAGTCTGATTCACTGTTGGTGAAGTGTGGGGAGTGTCCAAAGTGCTGCCCAAACATCTCGGCAAGATTGCGAACAGAGAGGATTTCTAATCCCGTGAGGTTGAGTGGAGTTGCAGGAGAAGAGGCAAGATCGAAACTTCGAAGTATCATATCGTTGGCATCCCGCTGCCAGATACAGTTCAAATATCCCATCGTCAAGTCGATTGGCTCTCTCCTATATACCTTGAGGGCAATGTCAACTAAAACTCCATAGCGAGGCTCAACTGCATAGTTCAAGCGGATGAGTGCAATCTTCGTCCCTTGTTTTTCGGAATAGTATTCGAACATTCGTTCTCTGGCAACACAGGCGTTTGCATATTCACCCGGAGGTGTCAGGGGATCACGTTCAATTGAGCCTCTACCACGTACTGGAACCATCGGATAGACAGCACCGCTGGAAAGAGCCACGATGCGAGCATTGGGAAATCGTTCGCAGATATAGGAGGGGGAGAGTGTATTCATACTCCACGTTAGACTCGGTTGTTGTTGTGTTCCAAACTTCCGGCCTGCCATGTAGAGAATATTTGCAGAATCTGGCAGGGCATGCACTTCGTCTCGACTTAGCAGATCACAAGTCTGTGTTTCAATGCCATAGCTCTCAAACCAGTTCCGTCCTTCAGCATCGCCAAATCGAGAGATTGCTATAATCTTCTTTTCTGCACCGACAAGTTCAAGTGATCTTTTGGCAAGCAGTGATAGAGTCGGTCCCATCTTTCCGTTCGCTCCTAAGATGAGAATCGGAGACTCCAATCTTGAGAGAGAGTTCCCGAGGCGTTCAT
>JBFWSB010000482.1:0-2817 GCA_050248595.1 Kapaibacterium sp. (SeqCode) | reverse complement strand
AGTCGTCATTGCTCATGAGTCTGTCGGCATAGGCATTAAACTCGCCAAGGCTACTGAAGACATCCTTATTGCCAATAAGACTATCGAGATTGATATCTCTCTCCAGACAAAAGACTCTGGCTTGGGCGATAGAATCGTCCAACAATGTAAACAGCTCCCGCTTCTCTCTGACGGGTGGCTCATCCAAGCCTTCCTGCCCTTGGGCATACTCCTTCAAAGCCTTCTTCATATTTCTGAACACGTTGTAGTAATCGACAATTTCGCCGTTCTTCTTTTCAACGCCGTTGATCTTCCATGACGTGACACGGTTCGCCCGCGCAATGGTTTGCATCAGGGTGTGATCCTTCATGGGCTTATCCAGATAGAGCGTTGAGACAGTAGGGGCATCGAAGCCGGTGAGCCACATCGCACAGACGAACACCAATTGCAATGGATGTTCGGGGTCCTTGAAGTTGTACTCGATATCATGTCCGTGCTCATCCAACCTATTCATCCGCTCCCGATGCGGCTTAATGTTCAGTTCCTGCTTCGCGAACCTCTTGTCCTCGTCGGCCTCTTCACTGACGACCACCGCCATCTGAACGGCTCGCATGTAATCCAGTTGCCTTTGCAAACGCAGCTTTTCATACTCGGTGCTTGCTTTCCCAATATTGGCGAGCAGTTCTTTAATTCGCTCCTTCCAAAGACGCTGAACCTTGTCGTACATCTTTACGGCAGTGAACTTATCCAGTGAGACAACCATGCCTTTGCCGAGGTACCCACGCTGCGGGAAGTGGATAACGATGTCCTTGGCGATGGTCTCCAGACGGTCATCTCGCTTGATCACTTCAACTTCAGTAGCAAATTTCTTCTCCAGCTTCGCCTGTTGCAGTTCATCGAGGTTCTCATCCTCGAGAATCTCGTAGAACTCATCACTCAAGCTCTCGTTCTGATTGAGTACCTGAGGCACTCGCTTCTCGTAGTACAGCGGTACCGTCGCGCCGTCATTCATCGATTGCTGAAAGTTGTATTCGGACACATAGTCCCCGAACCAGGCATTCGTCTTGCGCTCACGCCCGAGCAAAGGGGTTCCAGTAAAGGCCAGATACTGCGCATTCTTCAGCCCCGCCCGCATGTTCTCAGCCAGAGATTTGTATTGTGTACGGTGCGCCTCATCCACGATGACGATGATGTCGCTACGCAGCGACAGTTCCGGATACTCCTTGCCCTTATCCCAACGGAATTTATGAATCAGCGTGAAGACCAACCGCTTATTCATGCCGAGGAACTTACGCATTTCCTCACTATCTTTTGGCTGGGCCGCTTCTGCCTTCGTGACAGTGCCGGTATTCAAAAAGTTCCGATAAATCTGGCCATCTAAGTCCTCCCGGTCGGTCACAATCACAAAGGTGAAATTGCCCGTCTGCTTGCGGAATATCTTACGGGCGTAAAAGATCATCGAGAAGCTCTTGCCCGAGCCTTGCGTGTGCCAGAACACCCCGAGCTTCCCTTTCAATTCTTCCCGCCTAAGAAAGGTTTGATAGGCGCGATTCACGCCGATGAATTGGTGATTCTGCGCGATGATCTTTTGGCTATCCTTGTAGAAGAGAACATAATTCTCAATGTAATCCAGCAGCCGCGGAGGCGGCAGCAGCCCGCCGATCACTCCTTCCAGACTTGTCCCTTTTCTCTTCACCTCTTCCTGATCGACCCTTTCCTTTTCATCTTCCGCACGGAACCAGGTAAAGAAGTGCTCCCACTCCGCCGTGATGCTGCCCACTTTCGTTTCGATCGCATTCGAGAGCACACAAAAGACATTGGTCATGAATAACTGCGGGATCTCTCGCTTGTAGTTCGTCAAGTTGTCGTCGAACGCGGTCTTGAGCTTCACGTTGGAGTTCTTCAATTCGATAAACACCAGAGGAATACCGTTGACGTACAGCAACACATCAGGCCGCCTGAAGCCTCGCTCGCCTTTAATCCAAAGCTGCGTCACAGCTAAATAGCGGTTCTTCCCCAGCTGGTTAAAATCAATCACCCGGACATGCTCTTGCTGCTTCTGGCCCTTGGCATTATCAAACTCTACAGAAATGCCGTCTCGGAGCAGGCTATACACTTCTCGATTGGCTGCCACGAGCGACATCGCCTGGCGCCGGTTGAGCAATTGCTCCAACGCCTCATCAATGGCTCTTACCGGGATGCCTGGATTCAGGCGGATGGCTGCTTCTCTGAGTCGACCAATGAGGACAACGTCGCGCTTATTGGCGCGGCGCGATCCATCATTCAAGTCTTCTGGATCGTCCGTGTGGCAGTCGAGCGAATCGAACCCATGCAAAAGCTGAAGCTTCTGCACCAACGCTTGCTCGATTTGCTCCTCGGAGATGAAATTAGGCATAGGAGGTTGCCGGGGTAGCGGCTTTCAATTCATCCTTCATACTTGGGGGAAACTCGATGTCGAGGTTCTCAACGGATAACTTGCCGGAGATTAGGCGGGTCAAAAGCAGGTCGCGCGTCTTAGTTAGGTACTCAACCTGGCGCGAAAGCAGATGAACTTGTGAAAAGTGCGGTCTCACAATCTCGGAAAACTGTCTTCGTATTTCCGGAGGAGGTGTTTTCACGAGGAAGAACGAGAAACACTCTTCTTGTACGCGCTGACGACCAGATGCGCCTGTCATGCTCAGTTCTGCGTGCTTTCGAAAATCGGATGAACACGTCAGAAAGTAAATGTGTTCCGCGTCGATGACTTTCTCGCGCAGAACAATAAATTCCGTTGAACCGAATCCTACTTGTCCATCATCCAAGACCATTACAAAGCCGCGTTTTCCATTCTCAACCGAT
>JBFWSB010000481.1:0-2821 GCA_050248595.1 Kapaibacterium sp. (SeqCode) | reverse complement strand
GGATGTGCTGCAAAGATAGTATCCACTGCAATTACCACTACCATTTCCACCAATCACTAATTCTGGCGACCTTCAATCGCAGCCAAAAGAATTCCACCGGCGATACCAATAATGCGATCAAATGCGTTGGCATCAGTTGTGAAGCTGACGTCCAGTTTGTAGACAAAGGGGTTGAAGTGTTGTTTGTAGTGGCAAATCTCTCCACCGGCAACCTCAGCATAAAACTCTTGAGGAATCAAGTTTGATAGAAAGCGACGGAGGAAAGCCATCATTCCACTATCCTCGAGAATTTGCCCTACTTCGTTGTCGTCGGCATCCATGATAATCCAGTGGTCGCGGAACATCGAACCCCAACCTTTACGCCGCAGTGCGCCAACTTTTTCATTGTTTACTGAGTCGAACACATCGTATGCTGCCGCGAAGTCGATAATGTTGCGAGCTTGAATCCAGAGGATCTCTTCTGTCATACTTTCGTCAGTATAGAGCCGAATGTCTTCCCGAATTTTGAACGCCTTCTGCTTTGAGTAGAAGACTAACTCCCCGTCAGGGCCAAAAATGTGGAAGGCTCCGCCGATAAGTTTGAGAACTTTACGCCTGATGGTGTAATTGCTAAGTTGGAATCGTTCGAGCATAGTTGTCTGAATGAAGTTCTGAATGAAAAGTGCTTCTTCTATCGAATCTACCTAACCCTAAGTTCAAGCTTTCTGTGACATGATTTTGTCGAGCAAATGTGCAAGCTCACCGGTTACGTTCTTGCGTTCGTAGCGATTGATCTTCTCACTATCAGGAGTGATACTCTTGGTTCGGTTCACGTGATCGTGATAGAGTTGCAGAAAAGCCTCGGCAATTCCTTCAACGTTCGATTGGTGAGCCACAAAACCAGCCTTCGTCTCAGCAATTAAGTCTGCAATTGCTCCATGCTCAGGAGCTATTGCAATCACTGGTCTCAAGGTTCCAATATACTCGTAGACTTTCCCCGGTACAATCTCCGCACTATCGGCAGTTGTATCTACTACAAGCAAGAGGGCGTCAGAATAAAAGAGTTGTTTGATACTTTCAGAGTGAGCCATGTATCCTTCCACTTCAATCACATCTTGCGAACTGAAGCCTTGGAACATTGCGTGGACTTCATCTCCAAATCTACCGATAAATCGAAGCCGTATCATTTTGGGATCAACATCACCACGTTCAATCAACTCTTCAACCGCTTGCAGGAATTCGCGTGGAGTCCGAAGCCCGTACATCGATCCAGTATAGGTCACGGTAAATCGGTTGTCACTTCGGTCGGAAGTTGAAATGTCGGGGAAGTCATTCCCATCGAACCCGTTTGGTAGGTGGTGAAATTTGTTTTGGTCGAGGTGGGGATACTTGCTGAGGGCATCCTCGGCAATCCCTTTCCAAGCAACGTCGATCAAATCTGCCTCTTCGAAGACAGATCGCTCCATCTTCTTGTCGATAGCTGCCGGTATTGTCCAGCGGTCGGGAGTTGTCAAGAAACCTGTCCACGGGTCGCGGAAGCCTGCAATCCAGGGAAGTCCAGTTTTTCGTTTAAGGTCTCGGGCAATCATCGAACAAGTGTAGGGGGGGGAGGAACTGTAGATTGCGTCGATTCCTTCTTCGGCAATCACTCGCAATCCTTCGCGCAACGCATAACGACGCCAACCCATTCGAGCGTCTGGAATAAAGAAGGTGGCTCGAATAAACTCCGACAGCCGTTCGCTGAGTGGAATCTTAGCCCCCTTTTCCCGAAGTGTGTTCACGTCAATTCCATCACTCTTCTTCTTTCCAGTCAGCTTCCTGTAGAGATCATATGGCTCAAAGATCTCTGTGCGGCTGACCCGCACATCTTCGGGGATGTCTTCAAGCAACGATTCATCTCGTGCTGGGAACGTCCCATCCCTCACCGTGAGTACTACCGGTTCCCAGTTAAACTGGCGAAGATATTGCACGAATTTCAGCACCCGTTGAACGCCGGGTCCCCCTGAGGGGGGGAAGTAGTATGCTACAATCAGAACTTTTCGCATTTGAGGCGAAGATACGGCGAACGGGAAGAATTCAATGATTTGTTCGAATAAATCACTTAGTAGCAGAACGGTTGAAGAGAAGACGATCGAGTGCTGCTTTGCCCGGCCCAGCAATCAGAATTACGAGTGCCAACACAAGGTAGGTTAACGACAACTCTTTCTTCCCAAAAGGATCGTCCAAGTGGCGAACGAAGCCTGCAACAATCATAGTGATGCCAACAAACATTGCGGCAGGTCTGGTGAAGAGTCCGAAGATGAGCAAAAGTCCACCACCGAACTCACTAAGTGCTGCACTCCAGGCGAAAAACTCAGGCATGGGGAATCCCATCTTCGCTACACCTTCGGTGAATTTGTCAATGTTGCCAAACACTTTTCCCCAGCCGTGATAGATCATCATGCTTCCAAGCCAAAGGCGAAGCAGAAGGATTGCCCAATCTCGTGACCAAGAACGAGTGAGAAAAATGGAGAGTCGGGATTGATCGCTCATAGAACTACTTGTAAAGTTGAATTGAGATAAATAATAGATAAGACACGTACAACGGGTGCCGTGCCTTTCAGAATATCAGTAAAACAAAAAATGAATATCAAAAATGGAGTTATCTCCCTAACATAGAATTGAATCGTACTCCCACACTCTCACACCCATACACTCCTACACTCATAAACTCCCGCTTACATACTGTTGACGCATAATCAACCAACTCTACGGAATTTGTCGGCACTTTATTCACATCACAACCAGCGAGAAGAGGACATGGAATACCGGATTGAACGTGACACAATGGGGGAGATGAAAG
>JBFWSB010000480.1:0-2822 GCA_050248595.1 Kapaibacterium sp. (SeqCode) | reverse complement strand
TGTACGTCACCCTCGGCCTTATTCTGGTTGCAATGATTTCCTTCCGCCGGTCGGTTGTCGTGACGGCAATTGGCTTTGCGCTCTCGGTGGTCGTCGGCTTTACTACGCCAATTCTCTTCCAGAAGCTACCGGAATATCAGCGCGTCCGCATTGAAGTCCTCTACGATCAATCGAATATCGATCCGCGAGGCTACGGCTACAATCTTATTCAGTCAATGCTGGCAATCGGTTCTGGTGGAGTTACTGGCAAAGGCTTCTTACAGGGGACGCAGACGCAGTTACGTTATGTGCCGGAACAGTATACTGACTTCATCTTCAGCGTTACTGCCGAAGAGTTCGGGTTTCTCGGGGCAATTCTCGTCATCTTTCTCCTCACTCTCTTAGTCTGGTTTGCTGTCGACACCGCATTCCGATTACGTGATAAGTTCGAATCCACTCTCTGCTTTGGTATTGGAGTTATCTTCTTCTACCATACGTTGGTAAACATTGGCATGACCATCGGACTTGCGCCGGTGATTGGTATCCCCCTCTCCTTCATGTCGAAAGGTGGCTCATCCCTGTTGGTCAACATGGCAATGGTCGGGCTACTACTGAACTTCTATCGATTCCGAACCGACGTGAGGAGAATCTGAGAGAGAATTCAGACCCTCTCTTGGCTTATACATGACTGTAGGAGAACTACCACCAAGAAGCACCAAGAGCAGACTTCACACATCGCACCAATACGAGTTCCCCTTTTTGAATCCGCCGCGGCGAATACTTTTGAATTTTGCATTGAATTAACACTGTGTCTTGGCTCATTAACATAACGTCGGCTCTTCTCACGCCTGCCTACTGTGCTACTGTTGCAGCCTATGGGATATCCCTCTTCCGCAAGAGTGGAAGGGCTGAAGGGTGGAGCAGACCGATCTTGATTGTGACCCTCCTGATCCACTCGGTTCTGATTTATGCTGAGACAGTGGAGTTTGGTCATTGCCTGGTCTACTCACCTTTCGAGTTGATGACGATGATCGCCTTCACCGTTACGCTCACCTACTTGATCGTAGAACTTGTCACCGGAGAGCGTGGAACTGGTATCTTCTTTATCGGACTTGCCCTCTTCTTCCAAATTCTCTCCGGGATGTTCAGTCCTGAGATGTCAATCCCAGCAAACTCACCTCTACTTGAATATGTTGTTGGACTCCACATCTCGTCGGCAATCTTTGCATACTCAGGATTTACTATGAGTGCCGTCTGGGGCGTTCTCTACCTGATGCAACATCACGAAATCAAGGCAAACCGATTTGGTCTTCTCTACAATCGATTGCCGAGTCTTGGACTGTTAGAACGGATGAGTGCAGTAGCTGTGATCGTTGGTCTGGTCTTCTTGAGCATTGCCATCCTTATTGCACTTATGTGGCTGCCGGAGGTGCTCCCCGGATTTACCTACCACGATCCGAAGGTAATCGCCACTGTTCTCGTCTGGATTCTATACGCTGCCGCCGTCGTGATGAAATATCTACTTCGAGTGGATCAACGCCGATTCGTTATTCTGTCACTTGTCGGCTTCGCCGGACTCTTTCTCTCAATGACCATTGTCAACCTTGTGTTGAGTGGCTTTCACGACTTCCGATAGATATTTTTGAGTCAGTTTTTCGCCATAGGAACATCACACAAACAGGCATCGGTTGAGCTGCGTGAGCAGATAGCCTTTGCCGAAGATGAGATACCAGATATCCTGGCAGAACTACGTGAGTGGTTTGCCAGAGAGGTGGTGATTCTCTCTACGTGCAACCGCACGGAACTCTACATCGTCCCGAACGAAGGAATCACCCCTGAAAATCTCCTTACGTGGCTCGGCGAGAATAGGAAGGTGAAGATCGAGACAAGTCAGTTCTTCAATATTCACTCCAACTCCGCAGCTCGCCACTTGATGGAGGTTGCTGCCGGTATCGACTCGCAGGTGATTGGCGATATTCAGATTATCGGACAGGTAAAGGATGCCTACCGGAGAGCGAAGGAGGGGAAGTCTTTAGGGCCGGTCTTAACCAGACTCTTTGAGACAGCACTCCGAGCCGGAAAGCGGGTGAAGACCGAAACAGAACTCTTCACCGGAGCAGTCTCGATTAGTTATGTGGCGGTGGAACTTGCGCGAAAGATTTTCTACCCACTCGGGGATCAACGGACGTTGGTGGTAGGTGCTGGTGAGACAGGTGAGCTGACGGCGATAAGTCTACGCGGACGAGGAGTTCGCCAGATTAGCCTCGCGAACCGAACCGAAGAACGGGGGAAGGAGTTAATCAACAAACTTGGTTTCGGAGAACTACTTCCGTGGGAGAGACTTCACTCAGAGCTTCACAACTTCGATATTGTTATTGTAGCTACTGGAGCACGAGATTACGTTATCGACTACGAGAGTCTGCGGAAGGCTGCCGCCCAACGCTCCGGGAACCAGATGCTGATTGTCGACCTTGCTATCCCCCGAAACGTTGACCCGCGCGCTTCAGAAATACCGAATGTCTTCTGCAAAGATCTGAATGATCTGAACAGCGTTATCGCCACGAATGTGGAGCGGCGCAGGGAAGAGATACCGAAGGCTGAAGAGATTATCTCCGAAGAGCTTGAAGAGTTTTCTGCCTGGCATCGGATGGCTCCAATCCGTCCAGTAATTGCCGACTTACGTCGCCGAGCAGAGTCGATTGCAGAACAGATGTTGCAAGAAAATAGGAGCCGCTTCACCGAAGAAGAATTTTCCAACGGTGAAAAGCTTGGTGGGAGTGTGGGGTAGAAGATCATTGGTATGCCAATGTCCCACCAACGAAATGCTCGCGAAGATCCCGAAG
>JBFWSB010000479.1:0-2837 GCA_050248595.1 Kapaibacterium sp. (SeqCode) | reverse complement strand
TATCGAGAATTTTCTCTGTCAGGTAATGCTGGTTTCAACGACCATTATCCTTTCTTCTCGAACGGAATCCACTCTTTCCTCTCTCTCCAATCCTTAGAATATCCCTATTCCACATAATTCCTCTGCAAAAAGCACCAAATCGGAGTACGTGCATAGGTTTGTCCAGATGCCTTACGTCACCCAGTGCAATGTGAAGCCTACACCTATTGTCAACGTGATCCCCTTCTCTACATATCTATCACCTCACAATCTTATTTGAATCACTTGTAGCAACAGTGAACGGCTATTTTCTCCTCTTGCCTAACGCATTCCTTCTCCGTAATATGAATGCTATTATTACGTGGAGCACGCCCAGATTCCACACGATCATTTTTTGAAGGTAGCGTAGTAACTATGAGAGATGCCACCCGTTTGCTTGTTCTGCTTTTGCTGCTGTCTGTGATAGCTCTCGAAGCAACCGCACAACCGCAGATCGCCTACATCATCCCCGACATTGGAGTCGAGGGGATGAATACCTATGTGGAGATCATCGCACCGGTTACGGCTATCGGAACGTTCTTGCCGAGTACAGGGGATGAAACGATCTACTCTCCCCAAACAATCTCTATCAAATTTCTTAACCCGCTCGACTCCGACCGCGTTGTTGTATCCCCCTGCGTGGTGAGTTGGGAGGGACGACTTATCTCTTGTCAATTCTTCGTAAAGCCGGGAGCACCAACCGGAGCAATCCCTTTTCGCGTTGTTGTGGATGGACGTGAGTCGAACGTTGACACCTTCTTCATTGTGCAAGCGCAGACTTTTGGCGTGAAGAGTGGCGGCGGCGTTATCGGAAGTGGCGGCGGGTGGGGACGACGCTCGAAACGAGGAGCAATGATTGTCGACAGTCTTGTTCTTCGAGGTGGTGTCTACTCTATCGACGTGGCAACAGATCCCGACCCGAGCACTCCCGGTCAGCAAGGATTTCTCCCGGCAATTATTCTGAGCAAAGGACCTATTCGCATAGAATCTGGTGCAGTACTCGACGCAAGTGCAAGCGGAAAGAATGGTGGCCCCGGTGGTGGTGGTGGTGGCGGTTATGGCTCTGGCGGCAGAATATTAGGAACTTTTCCAATCCCCGGAGAACAGAATACTCCACTCGGTTTCGGATATGCCGGAGGTAAGAGTAACGTCACCGCAGCCCCCTCGCCAGCAACAAGTTTTGGTGAGGGGACGGGAGCAAGTTCACGAAGCTTGAATGGCGTGGAGGCGAGCAACGGATTTTCTCCAGGATTTCCAACAATTCGAGGATATGCCGCAGCGCCTGGACATCCTTTTGACCGTGACGGACGGAGTGGAGGAGCTTCGGCTATCGTCGTGAACACTACAACAATCTCGTTTGGACAGTATTACGGAGGAGGAGGGAACGCACAAAAAGGGCAGAGTTCATTTCCATCGACTGAAGATTATCTGAACGGACAGATTGTCGGCAATCGGCAGGGGGTTCCCTTGCACGGCGGTGGTGGTGGGAGCAGCGGTGGCCCTCAAGATAGCGTGGGAGCAGGTGGTGGTGGTGGGCTGGCAATCTATTCACAACTCGGCGCGGCACTGCTTGGCATCCGTGCAAACGGAGCCAGTGGTGCGAATGGTTGTGCTAATTGTGGTGCGGCCAGTGGGAACGCCGCCGCAGGTGGTGCTGGGGGAAGTATTTTGGTTGGAGGAAAACTTGGCCTCACTATCGGGAATGTGCAAGTACAAGGAGGCTCTCCAGGAACATCAGCCGCACCAGCTACAAGCACTGGAACAGAATCTGGCTCAGGAGGTGCAGGTCGATTCCGTCACGATGGTAAAACAGTGGGAGCACCCACAGTAACCACCGGAGCCTCTCGTTGGGTTGGCCCAACTGTCGACACGCTTACACTTGTCACCTCCCCTCTGTTCGACGTCTCCGGGACAGGTCTTCCCGGTGCTGATATTCAGGTTTACGTTCGGGGTGAAGATATTCCCTGGGATGTCTCGCGAAATTACCGTACAGCTGTTCGTCCAGACAGCACCTGGAGTGTTGAAGTCGGCTTTCCATCAACCGACTCACTTCTCTACCTCTTCGCAGTGCAAACAACTACCGACACGGAGCGAGATCAAACAGATGAGTGGACTCGTATCCCCTCCCACGTCTTCTCACAGTCGGCTGCAAATATTATTCGATATCAGCCATCGCCGAACCTTGTTGCTCCGAAAGATTTCTGGACAGATACAATCCTCTGTGAGAACCCGTTCTTCAATACCATTCTTGTCCGCAACACTGGGTTAGCACCGTTAGAATTTCAGTCTGTTCGGATTATCGGCTCAGGTACATCCTATCTGACTGTGACACGGTTCCCCTTAAGCATTCCTCCTGGAGGAACTGATTCGATTGTTGTGCGCTATACCGGAACTACACTTCCCGGCATCAACACGGCAAACTTGGAAATTATTACCAACGATGGGGAGCCGGGAAAAAGTCCGTGGATCACCCAGATCCACATCTTCAACGGAACGAAATCTTATCTCGATCCTGACCCTGACAGCCCTCCAACTATCGACTTCGGGATTGTACGAGTAAACTCCGCGTTGCGGAAAAGGGCTGTTATTCACAATCTCAATACTGTTGTCAGCACCAACGTTCTTGTCGATTCTCTCTGGGTAAAACCACCCACTGTCGGAATAAAGACCATTTCACGAAGCATACCGAAGGATACCCCTATCCCACCGGGCGACTCACTGGTTATAGAAGTAGAGTATTTGCCGACGCAGGCAGAAGAGCTAAACGGGGTTTTCCTCTGCGCTCGGATTGCACAACCTTGCCTCGACACAATTTGCTG
>JBFWSB010000478.1:0-2838 GCA_050248595.1 Kapaibacterium sp. (SeqCode) | reverse complement strand
GAGTTTTCCCCCTCTATACTCGCGCCGGATATCTGCCATGGAGTTATGCATATCTATGCTTCCTATCTGAAGTTTTGTGGTCAGGGATTCCTCAATGTTAACAGTACAAACATACGGACTGAGGAACCCAATCGATAGCTCTTTATGGTCACGATAGAAGACAAAACACTTGCGGTCAAGTATCGGAATTATCAAGAAGTTCATGAAACGTCACAGCGTGTACTTTTTTTTACATTTGCTTCAACTACCAGTTAGGATAAAAAAGATGCTGGACAATACTGGTTGGGATCAACTGCTCTTATTACTCAAAAATGGGCATTTCTAAATAAAAAATGAGATAAATGGAATAGATTATGTTGATGGATTGTCAATTCATTCTTTTCAATTTTCGTTTGACTTCCTGTCAAATTGAAACAGCCACTTCGATATCTCCCTTTTAGGGTGAAATCTTCGGAGTTCTCACGGTAACGTTTTCTCATAGGTAGAGTCTTGAGCCACAACCACATTCTCAAGGTGAAGAATGGTATGGTTGAAAGCGATAATAGCCGTCAACAGCGAGCAAATCCCTTCTGCTTACTGCACCTGACTGCATTTGGGGTGTTTTCAATATTCAGTCAAAATCAACAGAAGGAGTTATGACTACCGAAACTCAAACGGGCTGGGATCAAAGTGACCAACATATCGAGTCTGGCAACAAGGTAAAGGATGTTACCTACCAAGTCGCCAATCTTGTTGGTAGTTATAAGGAGCGGGTGAACGCGTTCAACCAAGCAGTCTTCCAAGCCGAGGAAATCTGTAAAGCCAAGGTCGAGCCGTTCTTAGAGAATCTGATTAGCAATATCAAAAGTCAAGATATTCACGCAAAACTCGAGGTTCAGAAAGGGTCTGACGATCAAGAAATACATCCTCGCAGAGTATCACTGTTAATTGAACGGATAAATGGAACAGAGTTCACGGACATAAATTCTACACCAACTTTCCTCTTCATCTGCAGTGGGTATAAGGGAGGAGGCATCAACATCTCTTCTTACGCACCAAATGCCAGTCGTCTTGATCTCGGTAGAATCATGAACTCGTCTTCCGATGTTGAAAAAGAGTTGGCGCTGATTATTGTTAAAGGATTTGAGCGTCTTTTTAAAGTGCTATAAGTATCTATGTGTAACTCGCGTTGCGTTTTTGTAGAAATGCGGAAATAAACCCATAAGGGGAGGTAGAGTAAAGGCTCTCCTCTCATTTTTTTTTTGCGTTGCGGAAACTTTTGCCTAAAAACGGTGTTTTCGCACCATCAGGCTACTACATTAATTACGGTCAGAACAACACATTCGCTTGAATCTTATTTGTTCTACACTTTCTAAACTGACCGTCTTCCCTTAAGCTGCGACTCCTTTGTAGCGATCGTTCTCACAATTTCCACATACATTTTTTTAGGAGAGGTTATGCAGATTTTTAGAAATCTTGCTGTGCTGCTCTTCTGCCTTTTTGTAGCATCTGAAGTCTACGGGCAAAGAACTCCAGCAATGTCTCAACTTCCGTGGTGGGACTACCGTCCTGAACGGATTGACAATGACTACTCGTCGATTATTGGTGCTTCAGGGACCAATCTTGTCGCTAACTCAGCAGGAGTTGCGTGGGGTTCCTCAACCAATAACATCGAGTTAGCACTTCCATTCCCCTTTACCTTTATGCGGACCAACTATCCGTCGGGGTATCGGATGGTGCTTTCGTACAGTGGGTGGATGTCATTCAGTGGTGCCACCTACAGTGCTACTACCTACCAATACCAGTATTATCCAAACACCTATTATTGGGCAAATGGCACAACACTCTACTACAGTGCGAGTAACAAAGGCATTATGCCTTATTGGTCTGACCTTCAGACATCCGGCCCTTCAAGCCCAAGTGGCGGTATCTACTACCGTGTCGACGGACCAGTCGGTGATCGCGTCCTGACAATTGAGTGGCGTGTGCAAGGTGGATACTATCCAGCCGGTAACGTTGGCAACTTCCAAGCGCGCCTGTTTGAGAAGACCTCAGCTATTGAGTTCCTTTACGGCGACTTCTCTATTAACCGCACTAAGCCATCAACCAATCCGCAGTTTACTTTCGGCTATGGAGCTTTGGTTGGTCTGAACCATCAAGGACAGCGTCAAATTAGCCGCGAATTGACTCCGGAAGATTTCAACCGTGACGAAGACAACTTCATGTATTTCGTGCACCCAGATGAGACGTTCCCTGACCTCGATGGCAGACAGCCGGGAAGTGACACAATTGCAGTTACTCGTTTCAACACCATCAACTTTGGTGGAGGAAGTCCATATTATCCAGTCTGGTATTCGTACTACCAAAGCTATGATGGTGGCTATCGTTACTATGTAGCAAGTCCATGGTGGCACTATCGTTTCCCAACAGATCAGAATCAGCCAATCGGCTATCGGATGCGTCCGATTCTTAACGACTTGACCTGTGACTCGGTCTGGTTCTCGCCAACCAATGCGATCAACGCTTACACCGCAGGGACAGGAATTGTGGTCAACGCCCGGTTCAAGAACTTGGCATCGGCAGTGAAGACCAATGTGCCGACACGCTTCGATGTTTACTACAGCGGCGCGAAGATCAAGGTCTACACTTCAGAGCAACAGCTCGTCTCGCCAGGAGCACGGTTGGGATCAGCGAACGTTGCATTCAACGTGATTCCAGGCTCGATGAACTCCGGCCCAGGAACCAACGGCAACAGCCGCAACGGTATCTACGAAGTGCGCATCTATCCGCAGGATCCATTAGAAGAAGATGTCAAGAACGATACCTGCAAGATTCCATACTTCATCTTGGGACGCAATG
>JBFWSB010000477.1:0-2840 GCA_050248595.1 Kapaibacterium sp. (SeqCode) | reverse complement strand
GAGATTGTTGCTAAGAATTCGTAAAGATTGATATGCACAGGTGTGGTTAACCGAGTAATAGGGAGAAGCTACGGTTCGGTTTTCCTTGACAAGAGGATAACTCGAAGAGAGATAGAGTGGTTACGCAGTGTTGTGATAACAGAATGGGCTTGTACCAAGTTAAGCTGTGAAAGAGGTTCAGCTCCTTGCAGATCAATGCAGTATTAGATCTTGCGGGTAACACGAATGAAGAGGCAGAAACTATCAAACAGCTCAATCAGCAGACTACATGCCGAGGTATGCTTTTTGAACTTCCTCATTCGATGCAAGTTCTGAGGCTGGACCTTCCAAAGTAATCTCGCCAGTTTCAAGCACGTAGGCGTAGGAGGCGACTTTTAATGCCATGTGTGCGTTCTGTTCAACCAGAAGCATAGTAACACCAAGGTCACGGTTAATCTCGGTGATTTTTTCGAAGATAAGCTGTACTAAGAGTGGAGCAATTCCGAGCGAAGGCTCATCAAGTAGCAGCAGGTGAGGCTTTGCCATTAGGGCGCGGGAGATTGAGAGCATCTGTTGTTCGCCACCTGAGAGAGTGCCGCCGGCCTGCATCAGTCGTTCGCGTAAGCGGGGAAAGATCGAGAAGCAGTAGTCGAGATCGCTCCGAATCTCTTTCTTGTCTTTACGGAGGTAAGCTCCCATCATCAAATTTTCCTTCACGGAAAGTCCTGGAAAAATCAATCGTCCTTCCGGTGATTGACTGACTCCAAGGGAGACAATCTTGTGCGAGGGCATGTTCGAGATTTCATTCCCTTCGAATTTGATTGACCCCTCCACAACTTTGTGCAAACCAGAGATTGTTTGGAGCGTAGTCGTTTTCCCGGCACCGTTTGCTCCAATCAACGTCACAATAGCTCCTTTCGGAACGTGGAAGCTAATCCCTTTCAGCGCAGCAATCGCTCCGTAGCTTACTTTCAGACCTTCTACATGCAACATGGAAGCAATTCAAAATTCAAAGTGAAAAATTCAAAAACAAAGCGAGTAAATAGGGGGAAGAATTCAAAATGAAAAACAGAAGGTCCAGATGAACAAGCTGGTGGTAGGCGCAACTCGTTGGATTGTGCTCAGGACTACCAAGAGAAAACCTACATCCTCCGACAAAATGGAGGGGGGAGCACTCACACTCTCCACTTTTTAATTTTGCCTTTCAAATTTTGAATTCACCTCACACTGATTCACCTAAATAGGCCTTGATAACCTCTGGATTATTCTTTACCTCTTCGGGAGTTCCGCTTGCGATTTTAGCGCCGTGATCCAAAACCGCAATCTTTTCGCAGATACCCATTACAACTTTCATATCGTGCTCAATAAGGAGAATAGCGATCTTGAATTCATCCCTGAGGTATCGAATCAGATTCATTAACTCCACCTTCTCGGTCGGATTCATTCCGGCGGCTGGTTCATCGAGCAACAGAAGTTTCGGATCGGTGGCCATTGCCCGGACGATCTCAACGCGGCGTTGGTCGCCATAACTAAGGTTCTTCGCCAGTTCCTGTCGATTGTCCAAAAGGCCAAACATCCCCAGCAGGTGGTCGATCTTATCGGCAATCTCTTTCTCCTCGGTCCAATAACGTCCCGGTTGAAGAATCGATCCGAACAGTCCAGTTTTGGAGGCGTTGTTGAAGCCAACGCGAACGTTGTCGAACACCGAGAGACTCGGGAAGAGACGGATATTCTGGAACGTGCGGGCGATCCCTTGATTTGCAATCTCGTGAGGATTGCTCCCTACAATGCTCGATGCGTCGAAGAGGATATCTCCTTCGGTCGGTTGGTAGACTCCGGTAATCATATTGAAGACCGTCGTCTTTCCAGCACCGTTGGGACCAATCAGACCGGCGAGTGAGAGAGGCTCGATTGTCTCGGTGACTGCGTCGACGGCAGTCAAGCCTCCGAAGCGCATTGTCAGGTTATTTATGTGGAGCAGGCTCATATTCTTCTCAACTGACAGCCGGTTTACTCTTCTTAGATCGTCCGTTCTTTTTGAAACGCCCAACTAATTCTTTCGGGTTAAAATTCCCGAGGAGACCCTGAGGGCGGAAGATCATCAGGAGGATCAGAGCAAGTGAGTAGATCGTCATGCGGAAATCACTCAAGCTCACACCAAACAGGTCGATCTTCCGCAGAGCTTCGGGAAGATACGTTAGAAGTGCGGCGGCCAGGAGAACGCCCCAAGTTGATCCCATTCCACCCAAGATCACCATCACAACAATCTCAACAGATTTCAAGAATCCGAAGTCGAGTGGACGAATCAGGCTATTATAGTGGCCGTAGAGTCCACCAGCTACACCGGCAAAGAATGCCCCGATCACGAAGGCGATCACCTTATACTTCGTGGTGTTCACACCTACTGACTCCGCTGCAATCTCATCGTCTCGTGTCGCTAAAAAGCCTCGACCATATGTTGACCTCATCAAATTCTCGCTGATGAAAATCAGTACCGCGAGAATCCCGAACGTCCAGATAAAGGTAGTGTAGCGTGGAATGCCACTGATTCCGAGCGATCCCCCGAGTGGTTCAATGTTTTGCAGTATTACTCTGATGATTTCCCCAAATCCAAGGGTGACAATTGCTAAGTAATCACCCTTCAGTCGAAGTGAAGGAATACCAATCAATAGTCCAGCAATTGCAGCGGTAATTCCTCCTGCCAAGAGAACTACGAGGAAGAGAAGTTCTTGCGTTATTCCGTCCGCACTTCCGAAGGCCATAGTTGTCAGGGCTGAGGAAGTGTAGGCTCCAATTGCCATGAAGCCAGCGTGCCCTAACGAGAACTGACCAGTGAAGCCGTTAATCAAGTTGAGCGAGGC
>JBFWSB010000476.1:0-2854 GCA_050248595.1 Kapaibacterium sp. (SeqCode) | reverse complement strand
GAAGCAGGAGACGCAGGAGATCAACCCGAACCTTGATACGCTGACGATTACGGCGTTTGATCCTGTACAGAATACTATAACTCCAAATCCGATTGAACTCTGGCCCGATGTCTACATAACGTTCAACGGAACGGAGACAAAGCTTGAGCAAATTGGAACGCCAACAGATAGTGCGGCAGTCTACCAGTATCCGTCGGGAATTCCAGCTACAACGGAACTGCCACAACGCTTTGCCTTCACGTGGCCAAACAGTTCCAACGAAGAACTTGCGGTTCAAAGTCTGCCGGGGGATACATCGCTCGGCGCAGTGCAAACATTCCAATTCAACGGAACCAATATCTTGTTGAGGCAGAACGGGCAAGCCGGTGTGTTGATTACGCGCAATCTGTCTCTGATCCCGAACGTGGCAACGAACCCGGCATTTATCTACCAGACTCCACTCACGAACTTTACGAGTGTTGCTATCCCGGCTGTATTTGCGGGGAATGCAATCAACGTTGGAAGCGGAGATGTGACCGGAGTAGCCTCGGCACTCGGAACATTTTTGGAGGCACTCTTTGCTTCGCTGAGTAACGTCTCGGCATCGCAAACAGTCACTATCCGATTTGGGGTTTCATACTCCTTCGCGCTGGCCACCACTTTGGCAGGTGGTGAGGGAGAGAAGTTGGAGACGTTGAACACGTTAGTGCCGATAGCCTTGATACCGACGTTCGACTTCAATCCAACTACCGACTGGAAGACTTCCGAAGAGGGTAGTTTCGTGAACCAGATTCAGGCAATCGTCAGCGAATGGCAGAAAATAAACACTCCATCTCCAGATGGAGGATCGTACATGTTCGACTTGACGATCTACGCAAGCCAAGGACAGCTTCAGCCGTTGATTCAGGTGACGAGTTTGCAGTACGGGCTTTCTTGAGGCAAGGAGAGAGAATCACGCAAAGACGCAAAGAGGCCAAGACGCAAAGAGAGAGCGTGAGAACATCGCCTCTTGGTGTTCTTTGTGGTAAATCTCATCAACTAATACCAAATTAGATTAAGGGAGAGGTATATCTACCAACGCACCATTGTCACTCAGAATGAAGCAAAGCGGAATGAAGACCGCCGCAGGCAGCACCGCAGGTAATCTCACAAGGAGTGTTGAGAAACGAGTGCTGCACTACTGAGCCGGTGAGATGCTTCGGCAGACCTCAGCATGACAAACCCTTTTTAGGATGGCTCATGTCTTCACAACGATATACGTCTTCCCCTTCTTTATTTGGTATAAGAATCACGCAAAGGCGCAAAGAGGCCAAGACGCAAAGAGAGAGCGTGAGAACATCGCCTCTTGGTGCTTCTTGGTGTTCTTTGTGGTAAATCTCATCAACTAAGAATCACGCAAAGGCGCAAAGAGGCCAAGACGCAAAGGGACCCAAGAGCACAAACTCAACATTTGTAGGGGTCTCCAGTACTATCTCGCTTTCAATCATCTCTGTGGAAGTTGAAGTTCTCGGGTGGCGTCACTGCCTCTTTGAACCAGCTTGCAACTTCCTGCTCATTAGCAGTTGCGAAGTTCATCGGCTCCCATATCAGTGCTCTCTCTAACTGCTCCCCAAACGATAGCAGCCGCTTTCCTGTCGCCACCTGTTTGTCACTCCACTCCTTCAAGGCTTCTTCTACTCTATCGTGACCTGCAAGACTCGCCAAGAGGTCCTTGATGTTGTTGTATCCCTTGAAAATGCCGGAGCCGGTGAAGGGCTGCACAACGATCCCGGCATCTCCTATCAAGCAGATTCTCCCCTTGTAGTAGCTGTCGAGGTCGAGGGTGTAAATCACCTGAATGTAGCTGTCGGTTGTGTTGTTGACAATGTTGGCGTAGAACTCTGGAAGATGCTTCGACAGGTATTCCTTCAACTTCTCCTCGTTTCTCTCCGACAAGGTTCCGGGGGGGAGTGTCCCGACTCTCACACTCCCTCTCTTGTCTGTCATCAGATCATCCAGTTCCTCCTCCGGAACAGCGATGTAGGCAGCCCAGTTGAGAATGCGCTCCCCCTCTTTTACCGAACCGTTGCTGCCGGGAATAAAGTAGACAACGTTGTGCCCCGGTTCACCTGAATATGAGAGGCGAGGCATGTTCTCCTCCGGCAAATCTACAATCTTCGTCCCCGACTCCGGGAACAATCCTCTCCAGAGAACATACCCTCTGTACTTCAACTCTTTGTCTGGGAAGAGAATCCCACGTCCGAAGGAGTTGTACCCATCGGCAAAGAGGACGAGGTCAAACTGAAGCTCCTCACCTGAGTGGGTAGTAAGGGCAACCTTCCCACTCTCCAACTCCTTTGCCCCCACAATCTCGACACCGGAGTGATAACAATCGTCCGGAACGTTCTTGCGAAGCTGTTGCCAGAGTTCGTTCCAGTGAAAGACCTGAAGTTCCATCGGCATCGACCAAGCGGCTCTTCCGTATGGCTCGTGTGACTCTGCCTTACCAACAAAGGGCATTCTCGTCGCTAAGAGAGAGGAGAAATTGTCGTCAATCAACCCTTCCCCCCGGATTTCGTTCAGAACTCCTGTAGTTGTGGCAATACCCCCTCCTCTCCCCCACAACGTTTTGCCCGACCGTTCAAAAACAGAGACCTGATGTCCCCCCTTCATCAATTGAGTGGCTGCCGAACAGCCTGCCAACGATCCACCGACGATTCCAATGTTCATTGTTTGCGTACTTTGGTGTTTATTCTATTTGGAATAGTAGGTCGCAAAGAGATAGTTCTCCACTATCCCCCCTCTACCACGGCAATCTCTTCTTCTGTTAACCCGTACAACTCGTAGACCAGCCGGTCGATTGTTCGCTGAACGGCAAAGTTCAGTTCTTCCTCTG
>JBFWSB010000475.1:0-2875 GCA_050248595.1 Kapaibacterium sp. (SeqCode) | reverse complement strand
ACGTGGATATAAATAGAGCGAGGAGTGGAGAGAGAGAACGTTCACCTCGTGATGGTGAGGATGAATCGCGTTGTGTTGTCCGTAGGGACATGACGCGTCATGTCCCTACGGACAACAACAATTAAAACAACTGCGAATATTTCTTCAGGTTGCAGGGATCACTCGCATCGTAGAGGAAGAACCCTTCCTTTGCCGTAACGATCAACATGTTATCCTGCCAAATCACATCGAAAGGTGTAATGTCAGTCACCTTGCTGCACTCTTTGATCCGGTTCTCATTCTCAACATTCAATACTCGCAATCCAGATTGTCCATCGCAGACAATCGCAATCCCGTTGCGGACGGCCAAACCGAAGGGACTGTTCAGTTTTTCGTAGCTCTCAAGAAGTCGTGGGTGTTCTACATCACTCACGTCGAGAATATCCATCTGGCTTGTTGTGCCACCACAAGGCGAATCTCCTCGAAGAGTTACGTAGGCGCGGTCGCCATCAACTACCACCGGATCGCACCGCTCCACGTGCTCAAACTCGCCACGATATTGCGGATCGATATTATCCTCCACATCGTAAATGTAGACTCCCCGCTGCCCCCCAATAAAGAGGTGGTACTTCGCATAGAATATCGTCTCAATATCCTGGCTTACTTCTGTTCGCTTCAGCAGTTTTGGCTCGGAAGGATCCGTGAGGTCGAAGACAATCAAATCTTTATTATCGATGCAGTAAAGGCGTTTGCCAACAATCATGAATCGCGCGAGTGAGCCTCCGGTTCCTTCACGTCGATTGCCGCCAACGCCTGAGGTTGTAGAATTGGAGCCGGTAGAAGAGCCTGAGGTGGAACTACTTGTTGCGGCATTTGCCACACCCATCGAGCCGTTGCTGCTATAGCTGAGTGGCTGATAGTCGCTCATTGAGCCTCCTCCCCACGTGTCATCCCAAGAATTATCGAAATCAGAATCTGACGATCCGTTATTCACATCGCAGCCGTCAGCACCACACCCACTTGCTCCACCAAGCTCATTTCCTCCATCCCACGAATTCCCGTTCAACCAGTTTGCAATCTCTGTTCCCGATCTGTAGAAAATATCTGGTATCGTATCTACAGGACGAGCCTCTGCCGGGTTCGAAATATCGTAGACCACCAGATCATGCTCTTGGTCAGCATACATTGTCGTGTTGTAGGTAGCTACATCGCTGTTCCCATCTATTTTGATTGATCCGACTTCGCGGACGTTCGATGGAGTGCTGAGATCGTAGAATCGAATGTCAACGCCGGGCGTTGTGCGGATGAGCGTTGTGTTGTGCAGGTAAATCTTTGAGACGAGTGCGCCGGTTTGGTCGCGGGTATAGCCGAAGGCAAGAAAAGTACATCCAAGCAGAAGTAGAATTGTCGAGCGTTTCATCATAAGCCTCGTGAAAATTTGCTGGTACATGGATACGCATATGGCAGATGGGGGAAAGTGACACATTATTCTTTGAAGGTTTACCCGAAAACAGGAGTTTTTTTTCCATGACTATCTGCTTTCTCGTTGTACCGCGGCACGTCGAAGTGTAAATTCTTTACGGCTGTCGGAAGTAGGTCGTCAGGATCGGTCATGTCTCGACTTTGGGATTTGTGAGCAAGTTGCTGGTGTGACGCAGACAGATAAGGGATGCTAACTATGATACTACGTCATATTTACGGAATCAAGCTGGAGAGCGCGCAAATCCTGCCAACCGTCTCTCCCCCTAACTCAATACTCGTTCGCAGTCCCGATCCAACTGACAGGGATTCTCTAATAACTCTAATCAGGTCGGCCTACACGGGGACCATTGATGGGGAAAATGGTCAGATAGTAGACCACGAAATGGAGATTGACAATTATTTAAAGGGAGAGTATGGAGAGCCGTTGTTTCATCTCTCCCGCGTTGCCGTTGATGTTGCGGAGCGGACTGTCTCGGCAGTTCTCAGCACACGCTGGGGGAGAAGACGATTGCCGCTCATTGCCTTCGTGATGACCGAGCCGGGGACGCAAGGCAAAAGAGTTGCAGGATATCTTCTGCGAGATGTCGTGAACCAGATGAAAACTGCAGGCGAAACAGAAATCCATGCAGTGGTCACTGTTGGGAATCTTCCCTCAGAAAGACTGTTTGAGGGGAGTGGTTTTTCCATCATAGAAACGATTACTGAATAGCAAGAATTATGACTGCACCTTCCGATCCGATCACGGTTGAAAATTTCACAACGCTCTGGGATTACAGTAACCCAGCAGCAACAGAAGAGCGATTCCGAGAATTGCTCCCAGAGGCATCGGCTGACCACCGCTACCACATTGAACTCCTGACGCAGATAGCTCGGACGTACGGTTTGCGCAGAGAATTCCACCAAGCTCACACGTTGCTCGACGAAGCCGAAACTCTTCTGAATTCCTATTTACCTGAAGAGAGTATGCGACCCCGAATGCGCTATCTGCTTGAGCGGGGAAGAACCTGGAACTCTTCAGGGAAACCTGATGTCGCTCGACCTCTCTTCTTGGATGCTTGGGAGATTGGAAAGAAGGGGGGTGAAGACAGACTGGCAATCGACGCCGCCCACATGATGGGAATTATCGAACCTTCAGAAGAAGCTCTTCGATGGAACCACGAGGCGTTAGAGTTTGCTGAGCGTTCTTCCGATGAAAGTGCTCGACTTTGGCTCGGCTCGCTCTACAACAACATTGGCGTTACCTACCTTGAAGCAGAAGAATATGAAAAGGCTCTCGAGTACTACCGCAAAGGACTCAACTGGCACATCGAACGGAACAGTCCTGAACGTCCCTTGAACATTGCGCGTTGGTGTGTAGCGCGGGCACAGCGAAGTTGCGGCCAGGTCGAGGAGGCACTTGCTGAACAACGTGAGC
>JBFWSB010000474.1:0-2877 GCA_050248595.1 Kapaibacterium sp. (SeqCode) | reverse complement strand
GTTGTTTGAAATCTCACGTTAGATGTAGGTGCTTGCAGACCAGAGGTGTTGTTATCAGGTCTGTTCTTCCTAAAAAAGGGTAGCCGTCAAGATAGTCAATCCCCTCGGCTTTGCAATCGGAGTGCCAACCATCTTCCCTCTTGGCGAAGAGCCTTGAGCAGAGCGAGCAATGCTGAGCGAATGGGGGAACCATTGCTGAAGGCAGCGGCGATTGCGTAGAGAGTTCGGAGCGAGAAGCGTGGCTCGTTGACAACCCCCCATATCGGCTCCCAGTAATCGGGAGAGAATTTTGCCTTAAAAAAGTCGAGACCATCGAACTTATAGAAGCGTCGTCCGTGCAGTCGGAGCCAGCCGAAGAGGAAGCGAATAAGTGGAGGATTTGTCGCAGTGATGTTTGCTCTACGTGAGAGTGGAGCCAAGCCGAGTGTCACGTAGGTGTAGCCTTCGCCCGAAATTGTGCGAATGGCTTGATCCAGCAAGAGTTCAACTGTACCGTTCGGTGCTGCTCTCCGCCGCACAAATTGCTCAACCAACCAACCATTGCGGAGCGGAACGGGAGAAAGGAGAACAAAGCCGACAACCTTCTGATTCCACTCGGCAACGAAGACACGGCGGTCGAAGAGGCGGTCGAGCGTTTGCGGTTCAACCAAGAAGTGAAGTGGGGGAAAGGGGCGGTCGTCGAGCCACTCATTCAGACATTGTTGTAGTTCGGGATGGTTGAGAGCTTTCTCTTTCGGCCACTCCTCCACCTCCACTCCTTTATTTCGTGCTCGGTGAAGTTGTGCTCGTAGCGAGGGATGTCCTTCGATCTTCTCTCTCCAAGTCTTCGGATTCCATACAGGTTGTGCTCCAATCACTACAGTGGCGTAGTCACTTCTCTCGCGAAAGTGGGAGGCAAATTCCGAACTGGCACAGAACCAACAGACGCGCTTTATCCCACCACTCAGAGTATTCAACTCAAATCGAGTCGCCACCTCCAGAGAGTTTTCAATCGGGCTGACAGGCTCGCCAGCGGCCACGATAGTTTTGCCCCTCGACACATATCCAACAAGCCCCATTTCATCCGATGCAAACCAGCGGAGGAACCCGGGATTGATAATCTGATATGCGGTGGAATTCCTTCCGTAGCGGAGGATAAGTGTGCGGGCAGAATTGACCGAATCTGTCTGATTCATATCGAAGGTTGTGATGGGAGATGTTGGGTCATGGCGCACCATGAACCTACTGCATAAAAAGATATTGCTCCCACTCTCGCTCGATGCGACCAGCAAATTTTCTCAGGAACGTAACGTGATTCGGGCGGAAGGGTTTGCGTCGCAGTGGCATGTCGGCTTCCTCGGGTGTTCTATTCCCCTTCTTGTTGTTGCACTTTACGCAGGCAGTTACCAAGTTCTCCCACGTATCATTCCCTCCGCGAGACTTCGGTATAATGTGGTCAATTGTCAACGGAGGTTTCCCTGCGCCGCAGTAGCCACACTGGTGGTTATCTCGACGGATAATGTTCTTACGAGAAAGTTCAACTTTCCTGAACGGTAGGCGAACGTATACGAAGAGTCTGACAATGCTTGGGTAGGGGTAGACCTGCGAAATTGTACGCAGAGCAGTAGTTGAGCGGGCTTGAACCATTTCGGCTTTGCCCAACCAGAGGAGAACAACGGCTTTGCGAACACTGCAAACGCTCAGCGGCTCATAGTTCTGGTTGAGTACCAGCACTTTATCGCTGAGCGTTACCTGAACGTGTGCGAGACCGTTCGGTTTTGATATTGGTGCAAATCGTGCGAAGGCAGAGTTCTGTTAGTAGATTCGTTTAGTGTTCAGTTTCTGCTGCCAGTAATCAACTGATGTCAGCTTAGCGCGAAAAGAGAACCGGCTATCGGACGATCAAGATTGAACTTCCGTGTGTTGGGAGTTCTGCCGTGGTTATCCCTCAGTTTCGGACTCTCGTAGCTGCTGCCGTTTCGACTCAATCTTTTCAAAGAGAGAAGTGAACGAAGCCTGGAACTTCTCTACACCCTCTCTCAGAAGATCACTCATCACTTTTTCGAGGGAGATTCCTGTCTCTTCAATCTGCTGTAAGGTCTGTTCGGCAGTTTCAATCCCTTCTTCAATTCGTACTGTTGGGTCGCCGTGGTCGAGAATTGCGTTGAGAGTGTTGGGGGGGACAGTGTTCACCGTCTTTGGACCGACAAGATTATCGATGTAAAGCAAGTCAGGATACTTCGGGTCTTTCGTTGACGTGCTGGCCCATAGAGGACGCTGCGCGTTAGCTCCAGCCCCTTCGAGCTTCTCCCAACGCTCCCCCTTGAAGAGACGGAGGAACTCTTGGTAGACCAGTTTGGAGTTTACCAATCCTGCCATTCCTTGCAGAGCAATTGCTTCATCGGTTCCGATATTTGCCAAGAGTTGGTCGATCATCGAGTCGATGCGGCTGACAAAGACACTGGCAACGGAGTGGACGTGGTCGATTGCTTCGCCTCTGCTTAGCCGATCTTCCAGTCCGGCTACATAGGCCTCAACAACCTGCCGATATTGTTCGAGTGAGAAGATGAGTGTGATGTTCACATTCATTCCGTCGGCAATGCACTGGCGAATTGCCGGGTATCCTTCAGGGGTCGCCGGAATCTTAATCATCAAGTTTGGGCGATCGACACTTTTCCAGAGGTGGTGTGCTTCCTCAACGGTTTTAGAAGTATCGTTGGCCAGAGTTGGGCTAACCTCAAGGGAGATATAGCCATCGAGACCATTTGACTCGTCGAATATCGGACGAATCAGATCGCAAGCTTCTCGAACATCAGTTATGAAGTGTTCTGTGGCGATGGCTGCGGGCTCCGTACCCTGTTCATCGAGCGAGGCGATTTGGCTATCGTAAGCGCGTCC
>JBFWSB010000473.1:0-2885 GCA_050248595.1 Kapaibacterium sp. (SeqCode) | reverse complement strand
GTGAAGCCGGGAGTAAAGAAGACCTTGCCTCTTGAAATCTGCAATCTTGGGAGTGATGTTGTCACCTTCCACGATTCCACATCAACAGGGGGAGGGGCTTTCCTGACGTGGGAGGGAACAGAGTTCAGGGTGGATCCGGCAGATATTGAGAAGCTGAAAAATGCCCGCTTGGGGCGGAGTCAGTGTGTGACGATTAACGTGAGCTTCTCCTCAGAACTTGATGGGGTGTTTCGGACGACGGCACGGTTCTGGGGGAGCACTCGAGATTGTCGCGATACATCGGTCTGGACTGCTCGCGTGCAGCCAACATCGGGGGTTGAGGATGGTGCGCACGTTGCTGGCTATCAGATCAACAGCATCTCACCGAATCCCTTCAGCCACAATCTGGAGATCGACTTCAGGCTCGCAAAGGGAGGAATGACAACGGTAGAAGTGTATGATGCTTCAGGGAAGATTGTTGCGGAAATCTACCGCGATCAATTGGCAGGTGGCGAGCATAAACTCCAGTGGGAAGTTTCAAACTTGGCTGCCGGAGCCTACTACATTCGGGTTCAGTCAGGAGAGTGGAGCATCTCGCGACAGGTGTTGTTGGTGCGATAAGTTCTGTTGAGCACGCTTTGCAAAGTGTACCTTCCCACGGTGACATAGCCTTCGGGAAGGTACTCTTTCACTTTCAATAATTTGTTAAACGATCTAATCCTAACACTCTTTACCCGCAGAGATGAACGCTATGCCTACATTGCCAACCCGTACGCTGCTCTTTTCTTTACTCCTCCTGATCTCAGCCCTCTTTGTAGGGAACCGTAGTGCTCGCGCGCAAAGTCCGGCTGGACTCGACCCTTGCACTGGTGGAACGTTGTACTACATAGCATATCCCGACACAGTAGTGAATTGGCAAGATTCGCGCTTTGTTGACACCAGAAAAAGTGAATTCTTCCTCTACATCTACTCACCTGTCAGCCAACAAGTAAAGATTGGGCGAGCCAATGGGAGTGGGCTGGCCAGAAACATTGGTGCTGGAGAAATCCTCGAGTTCGATACGAGGGAAATCGCGGTTCCAATAATCACTGTCAGAAATTTCCCACAGTCAAACATTCTAAAAGTTGAGTCAGAGTCTCCGGTAGTGGTCTACGCCTATATGGCAACGCCCTTCGGCTGTGCGGCATTTACGCCGATACCAGTTGAATCGTGGGGAACCCAATATTTCGCGGCAACGTGGCCTGGGGAATATGTTCGGGATATCTCACCTGCTGGTGAGAACAACTTCGACGCATCGGTGAAAGTAGCTGCACCGGCAGAAATCCTTGTGATTGCTGCATACGATAACACGCAACTCCGAATTAGCCCAACTGCCCCACTTGCCGCCTGTGCTAACTGCCAAACGGTGAAACTCAATAGAGGAGAGGCCTACTTGGTGCAGTCCTTTGTTGACCTTATGGATACAACCGATAGGGTGCAAGGGGATATAGCGGGGAGTTCTATATCGGCGACCAAGCCGATTGGGGTGATTACTGCCAACACACGGAGTTGGCACGATCCATTTCCAGATGGATTCCTTGCAGCTAACTCATATAAGGATATGACTGCCGAGTGGCTTACCCCAGTAGAGCAGCATGGGAAAGAGTTTGTTTTTACCCCGACCTGGGATGGGTATCGCCAGCGTCCAAATGATAGTCCAGTTCGAGAGAACGAATATGTGCGGATCTACGCAACCGGCTCGAATGCTACAGATGTCACACTTCGGAGTGAGGTGGGAGAGCGTCTGGTTGTTAGGGGGATCAAGGGGGGAGAGTTTGCCGACGAACGCTTAGATAGTCTCGGTCGGGGGTACTTCTACTATACAAGCAAATCTGCGCAAGCATTGCAGTCTCCCCGTGCAACCACTGAATTCAACACTGTAGGGTGTAGTGCTTTTATTGGTGCTCACTACAGAGCATCGGGAACGTACGCAGTAGAGATGACCCCTCGCGAGCAGTGGACATCGTTCGCTCCATTCAAAGCGCCAAGCTATCCTTCCAACATGAAGCACTACATCAACCTTGTCACCGACAGTGCAGATCAGTACAACGTCTACTACCGCTCAGGAAGTGACACACTCCAGCCCTTCCCATTTACACGTGGTACAATTCCAACTCCATCCGGCACATTGGTTTGGGGTCAGATGGTTGTGAATTCAGGGGTGAACTATACAGTTGAGGGGAAATGTGGAGCACGCTTCGGTGGGTTCGTCTACGGAAACACACAGGGCTATGAACTGTTCGGTCCCAGTGTGGCAAAGGATGGCGACGTGAAAGAGAAATCGACAGCAGCTGCCCACCCAGCCGAGTATGAAGAAGCACTTGCCATGATGTACGCTTATCCGTTGGCTTCATCCAGTTGTGTTCTCCGTCCGACAGATGAGTATAGGGTGAGGGTCGAGCAGAATTGTGATGAGATGGAGATTACCATCGACGCTGAGAACCAGAACCCATCGGGGCTGGAGTTTATCCGGCTGTTGGACGATCCAGACAGCACATCCAATACGCGCCTTGAGTTTATCGAACCTGAAAGTGCATCCGTACTGCCTGAGAAGAACATTGCGAACGCTACTATCCGCCTTGTGGCAAGCAATCCTCTTCAAGATGCTCGGGGTGTTGTGGAGTTCAAGGATCGTACCCGCGAAGGTAAAGTGGAGCGCGTTCGCTTCAAATACGAGGCAGAGCGTGTTGACATCGTTCCGGCTAAGGGTCTCGACTTTGGCAAGCTTACGTTGAACTTTGCCGCCGGAGAAAGAGAGTTGACGATCACCAATCCTCTCGACAAGGATGTTGTCGTCAAGGAACTGAAATTCTTCTTTGGAAATCAAGAGTTTGTTATCACTCGTGTTAATCCAAACTTTGATTGGA
>JBFWSB010000472.1:0-2914 GCA_050248595.1 Kapaibacterium sp. (SeqCode) | reverse complement strand
TTTACGGATATGGCAATCTGTTGATGCTCTGCCTGAAGCTTCGCCGCTACGATGAATTTGATCGACGCCTTACCCAACTGAAGAGTGAGGATCGTCCCGACCATCCCTGCCGAGTCGATCTGCTGATGAACATCCACTACGTTGAGCTTGCCTCATTAGTAAAGCGGGGCAAGTTTACGGAAGCTATTGAAGTGATAGAGCCGATGACTCAGTTCCTCGACGAGTATAGGGGGGAGTTGGAGGTCTCGGTTATCCTCACCTTCTACATCGGCTTTGCCTTCATTCAACTTGTCGTTGGGAATTATCGGGAAAGCCTCTATTGGACCGGACAGATCATCAACTATCCTCACATCGGCAAGTATGGACAGTTCGAAGAGTCGGCTCGGCTGTTAAATCTGATGAACTATCTGGAGCAGGAAGATGATCGTCCGTTAGAGTCGGCAATCCGAAGCACCTATCGTTTTCTGAAGCGGAAGGATTGGTTGCAGGAATACCAAAAAGTGATTCTCCGATTTCTTCGCCTTGTCTCTACCACAATTGACTATGAAGAGCTTCGAGAGCGACTTCGATCTTTTCGAGAGGAACTGTTAGCTCTGGAGGAGAGTGGAGAACTACAGATTGCCGATGTCTACCAATTCAACTTGCTCCTCTGGCTTCAGGCAAAGATCGAGAAGCGTTCCTACCTTGAACTGTTGCAGATCGAAGAGCTGGAGGCGACGGGGGAGGATCGGTTGTTAGAATTAGGAATGAGAAATTAAGAATTAGGAATGATAGCGGGAGTGGGTGAGGTGTGCTATAGGATCGGCCTTGGCTTGGTGCTTCTTGGTGTTCTTTGTGGTGATTTTCTGAGGAGGAATTAGGAATGAGAAATTAAGAATTAGGAATGATAGTGGGGGTGGGGAAGGTGTGCTATAGGATAGGCATTCACTTGGTGCTTCTTTGTGGTGATTTTCTGAGGAGGAGAGCCAAGAGTAGGATGCCCGTTCACTTCCCTACTCTTCCTGGATTTTCTTCCACAAACTGTCGCCAGCTCTTCACACGTGCTCGGGGACGGGAGAGTTTGGATCCGTGGCAGAGAGCGACCCCCAAGGCGTCGGTGGCATCCAGAGGGAACTCGTCACTCTCCTTCAGTTTCAGAAGTGCTCGCACCATGTAGGCAACCTGCTCCTTGCTCGCGTTGCCGTGACCCACAACTGACTGCTTCACCTCGCGTGGAGAATACTCCGAGGTTGGCACTTCCCGCAACGCCGCAGCTAAAATTGAAACGCCACGGGCGTGCCCCAGCTTCAGAGTGGACTGTACGTTCTTCGAGTAGAATGCCGACTCGATAGCGAACTCGTCTGGCATCGTCCGTTCCAGCACCTCCATCAGGCCTATATGAATTTGGCGCAGGCGCAACGGCATCAACACCTTTGCTCCGGTTTTGATAATCCCACAGTCGACGAGCGTAAATTTTTTCCCAACACAGTCAATCACGCCGTAGCCAGTAATCAACGTGCCGGGATCAACTCCCATAATTCGCATATCGTATCTCCCCATCAGTTTGCCGAATAATACGGCGAGATTGGGGAGGGGGCAAGGATGCAAATGGCATTTCGATTCTATCTCTTGTCTCGAAAATCTCCTCAATCTATACCAAAGTATAAGAGAGTGCTCCCCTATACACAACTAAAGGCTTCCGATTTGTCCATCTTCTATGTCAAGGAATCGGAGCCAGGACAAATTTTCAGCCAATAAAGCCTTCTTATCTCCTCAAGTCCCAGTTTCTCGCTTCCTCTACTAATCCGGGCGCAATCTGAAGAGTTGCGGCGACCTCTCTACTTCTTGTTTGCATCTCGCAACAATCAATCGTATTTTGACTACTTCCTTACCAAAAGGGGCGTTATCACGAAGGACTGGAGCAAACTGTGGCGCGTACGCGCAGCATACGAATTCGTGAAAGCCTTGATGAGCTGGAGCAACTGCGCCAGTACTATCAAGGCCGGCCACAGGCACGCCGCATCCTTTTTTTAGCCTTCCTCAAAGAAGATCCAAAGCAAACAATCTCCGAAGCTGCACGCAAAGCCGATATTTCTGATCGGAGAGGTCGCTATTGGTGGGATGCGTATCGTGATGAGGGTTTGCAGGGGTTGTTGGGAAGAAGGGTTTGGAAGATGGAGGAGAAGACAGATGACCAACTGCACAATGCAGGTCAACTCTCTCAATCAATGGGTCTGGATCATGGGGGTGGAGTGAATCCTAACCTGTTACTTGTCTTTTTTAATGCAGTGGCATTGAATTCCGTGCATTTGGAAATGAATGATTGGCTGAAAGGGATTCGTGAAGCGATGTTGAACTTGCTGCCAGATGTCGATTATGTTGTGATCAACGTACGAACAGGGATTGATGTGCTACATCGGCTACGTATTACGCATGCGTTAATCTATCGCCAACACTTAAATGTAGATAAAACAACGGAAAGTAGCTCAACGAACTCAAAAATCCATAAATCTCCTGCTGAGCGACTCATAGAAGAGGGCAAACATCGAGGATTCCCTTTTAAACAGTATCATCCACCTAAAGGATTTGATTTCTATTTGGATACTGGCAGGCGAGGTCAGGCTTCAGAAGATGAGTATGATTCATATATTGGAACCTTCCTTTTACTCCGTCTTTCTGATCAACCTCCAATTGCTCAAGAAACATTGGATTTAGTTGAGCGATTGCGCCCTTTTTTTGTTTATGTTTTCTCGGATTTTGTTGCTAGAACAAGCTTGAATAAGCCTGGAGCCGAACATTTTCGAGATGCTTTGGCACAAGTTGCTTCTGACGTAGGTTTGACCGAAAGGGAAATTGAAGTTCTCCTACTTGAAATTAGAGGCCATTCCTATCAAAGCATATCGGACTTGCTGCATATTTCCTTGAATACTGTCCA
>JBFWSB010000471.1:0-2935 GCA_050248595.1 Kapaibacterium sp. (SeqCode) | reverse complement strand
TCCGATCTCAGTAGGAACAGGCCGTATCGAGCGTGGTATTATCAACCTGAACGAGGAAGTTGAGATTATCGGTCTCGGCGCAAACCGCAAGACGGTTGTAACCGGCATCGAGATGTTCCGCAAACTTCTCGACTCAGGCCAGGCAGGCGATAACGTCGGTCTGTTGCTCCGTGGTGTGGATAAGGATGAACTGGAGCGAGGTATGGTTCTCTGCAAAACCGGTTCAGTTACTCCACACACGAAGTTCAATGCTCAGCTCTACGTCCTCTCGAAGGATGAGGGTGGCCGTCACACGCCATTCTTTAACAACTACCGTCCACAGTTCTACTTCCGTACAACTGACGTGACCGGTGTGATGGGGCTTCCAGCTGGAACCGAGATGGTGATGCCGGGCGACAATATCGACAACATCGAAGTCGAGTTGATCTCCCCAATCGCTATGGAAGAGGGTCTTCGCTTCGCTGTTCGCGAAGGTGGCCGCACCGTAGGCGCAGGCATCGTAACCAAGATCATCGAGTAAGCCTGAGAGTAAATCAGACTGAACTGAAGAGTTATCTTCACGAGAACCGCCTTTGCAGGGAAACCTGCAAAGGCGGTTTCTGTTGGGTGAGGAAACAATGTATATTGCCTGTGGCTTTTGACTGAATCGATGTTGGTGATGTCATGTGTCATCATAATAATCTCTATTCCGATGAAAACTCTCCGACTCTACGACGGCTACCAAAACACCAGCCCGAACCTTCGGGACGAGGTGAAGAAACTCCAGAATCTTTTAGGATTGGGAGAGGATGGCCTCTTCGGACCAAACACCGAGAAGGCTGTCGTGGCATTTCAGAAGCAAAACAAGTTGGAGGCCGACGGAATTGTCGGGCCGAGGACCTGGGCGAAGTTGCTTGGCGACGAGCCACTGAAGAAAGGGGTCTTCCCGACAACGTATGTGGAGGGAAACCAACGATTGATAAGGCAGTTGAAGGTTGTGCAAGAGAACTATCTCCCGTTTGTTGAGGAGGCAGCGAGGAGGGGGGGCGTATCACCCAGCGTTATCTGCGGAATCGGTTCGCGTGAGTCAGAGTGGGGACTTTCTACGGCACTCGACAAGCCGGGGCCTGGAGGGAAGGGGGATCACGGCCACGGACGGGGTCTGATGCAGATTGACGACCGCTATCATTCGTTTGCAAAGACTGGAAAGTGGGATAACGCTGAAGCGAATATCTTGTATGCCGCGAAAGTTCTGATCAGTTCACGAACATATATCGCAAAACGATATACGCTCGACGACAAAACTTTGCTTCGAGCAACTCTTGCCGCCTACAACTGTGGTCCAGGAAATGTAGCGAAGGCTTTGTCAAAGGGGAGGGACATCGATTTCTATACAACCGGAAGAGATTACGGAGCAAACGTGCTCGACAGAGCAGGCTGGTTTCAGAAGCTGGGGATTGAGTAGAGGAGATGTGCGAATGCGGATCAGGCTCACGGGAGAACCTGTACGTCGAACTCCTCCGCGTGGTCAGGACGTCCGGCAAAATTGACTGTGACTGCCAGTCTCCAGAAAACTCCTTGCGATCCGCTCTGGGTTGGGATACTCCCGAGGGGAATCACAAACCAGACTTCAGCTTCGACAGGTTCTCCAGAGTTAACAGGTACAGGAGCGTTAACTCTCTTGCGTTCATTCAGCAAGCGGATCGTATCGCTCCGTTGCTCTCCGTCAACATAGCGCAACTCGTGCCGCTCGCATTGAAGTCGTGCAGTCACCCCATCAATACGGACTCCGGGCAAAGGAACTACCTGAACCTGGGCACTCAGTCGTCCACCGATCCGCACGGGGTTGGGAGTAATGTTAATCATGACATGTCCGGAAACCAGTCGAGCTAACAGATTCCTTCCTCCGAAGTAGGTAATCATTCCTCCCCATGCGAGCATAGCGATGGAAGTAAGCGTTTCGGGATTTGCTGCCGATCCGATTTCCCCCGAACCATTCAGAAGTCCGGCAACCCCGACTGCAACTGGTATACTTCCGGCAAAGAGGGTGACGGCTGGGGACTTCGTCCAGATCGGTCTGCCGACAGTATAGAAGATGCAAACCAACCCGACGAAACCGGGGAGAAGTATCTCCATAGGGGGAATATGGAGTTCGGAAGAACGAGCGTATGTGTCAGCAACGTAGCCGAGGTTCAGTATCAGACAGGTAATGGCAAACGTTGTGAGGCCGATTTCCCCCTGTAAACTTCCGGTAACTTCCCGGCGAGAGAATATCCCTCCGGCTGCTATGGCCAACACTGTTGCACCGGCAAGCCCCATCAATTGCTGGCGAATATAGTCTTCGTCCGCAATTGAAAGTGGAGATTGCAAGTGAGGTGTGATGAAATTCAGTTGGAGGGGGAGGAAGTCGGGTTGCAGAATTGTGGTGTAGAGGGAGAGTCCGGCTGCAGCAAAGAGTAGCAGGCCAACCGGAACAGCAAGGAAAGGAGTGACAGCAGTCTCAGCCTTGCTGGCAAGAATTGCCCGTGCGATCAGTATTGCGGCAAGGCCACCAATGAAGGCAAACCAGAGCACCCCTTCAGGAATGAGTTTCTCGGGTGCTCCTCCAATCCCGAACCCAATCCCGAGGCCGCCGACTGCAAGGATCGGGAGAGTGAACATCAGAGAAGTAACAATCTCGCCGAGACTGCGAGCTGTGCTGATTACTACCTCGATGGATTTCCGTTCAATGAGCGTCTCTCCATCATCGGTTCTCACACGAACTTCAACCTGCCATGTCCCCGCAGCATTACTCCCCATTGTGTTGTCCAGATAAGCAGCAAGTGGCAATGTAATCGAACTATCAAGCACCATCGCTTCACTCAGTCTCCCGGTCATCGGATCAGAAGTACGACAGTCGATAGGGGGTAGAATGTGAAGCTCCACCCACTCAATCACTACTTGTTCGCTGTAACCG
>JBFWSB010000470.1:0-2950 GCA_050248595.1 Kapaibacterium sp. (SeqCode) | reverse complement strand
TTAATCGTACGATTCAGGCAAAAGGGAATGATGGAGAAGATGCCGTAAATGGTCCAACTGGTGCGGGGGGTGGCGGAGGTGGCGGTGTTGTTCTTCTCGATATTGGAACGATTGTAGTTAATCCGTTAGAAACAAATTTGCAGCTTATTGTAGAAGCTAATGGAGGAAGTGGAGGAAATTGTAATGGAGGGACTGATATTGTCGGTCCAGGTGGTGGCGGAGGTGGTGGGGTTGTCTGGTTTCGCAGTGCGTCGCGTCCTGCCAACGTGAGCGTCTTAGTCTCAGGAGGAGCTAATGGATTGGATGATTCCAACGGAACGCCATCAGCACACAGCGCAACATCAGGTGAAGCCGGTATAGAAAAATTCAACCTCGACTTCCCGATCTACTACGACGAGAATGAAAATCCTATCTGAATTAACGGACTGCAAGAGGGAGGGGAGTCAGAGGTCATTGCGTAGTGCCTGACTTCAGCATTCATCTGCCTTGTTCTTTTCTCTCTGCGTTCTCTGTATCTCTGCGGTTCATCTTCTTCGGCAGCGTTGAACGGAACCAACCGCAGAGTCGCGGAGAGCGCAGAGAGGTGTCTGACGGCCTGACATACTCTCCCTACTCCCCCCCAATCGGCGTCTTCACTTCCACTGTCACTGTTCTACAGTAATACCTTCCCTCCGGCAGGCTGTTGTCGTAGCGGAGTTTGGGGCCTACTCCCTCGACGGTTGTGATAGTTGCCTCTGGAGCGTTGGCGGCGATGATGTTCTTAACGGTTTCGGCGCGGGCTTGTGAGAGTTCTTTGTTGTGCTCAAGTTCGCCAAGCCGGTCGGTGGAGCCAACGATAGTCATTGTGGAGCCGTCGTTGAGTGCGTCGGAGACGAAGGACTTTACCATCTCCCGATTTCCTTGCGTGATTTCCGATTTGTCGAAGTCGAAGACGATCAAGCTGAGCCGACTTACCTCGAATGGATTTAACTCAACGTTCGTCGGAATGCCAACCTCTTCGGTTGCCTTCTCTCCATTTCGTTCCCGCACAGTGAGCGTTGCTTGAAGTTCTCCGGGCCCAGAGATTCCGGCGGCGATTTTGTCGGCGATCTCCTGCGTGATTGTTGTGCGGAAGATCGGTGGAACAGGACCTTCGCCCCCTTGCTTTATCACTTCGTTTGTTCCTGAGTTTACCTGAAGGTTCCAGCTTGTGATGCCACTCGGTGCCTCCGCACTCATCTCCATCTCGAACTTATCTGGCTGGTAGGAGTATTCGTTGAACTGCTTGTGGATAATTGGCTTGATTGCCTCCGGACTGTTCGAGGTAATCTCTACACGTCTGTTCTCTTCGTAACCTTCCCCATACTCTTCGCTGGAAGGGAACTGTGGTCTGCTACTTGTGGTGACTGTGATCCGTTTCGGGTCGATGTTCCAGGTCTTTGTCAAATACTCTTTAATCGACTCGGCTCGACCTTTCGCAAGAGCAGTAAGCTCAGCAGCCGTCCCTACTTCGCGACCATCTGTTGTACCATTCAGAGTAATGTTTATTCCACTTTCGCTCCGCATCCGTTGCCCAATGATATTCAGCAAGTCGTGGTAGGCTTCGAGTGAACGCCACGAGATCGCCTCTTCATCAAAGCCCTCTATCTGATTTGTCCGAAGCTGCTTGTAGCGTCCCGGTATTTGGTTGCTCCCACTGTCGAAGAAGACGTAGGGGAGAATCGGGAAGGTCTCGGTCACGATTGTCTTCACCACCGAAAGTTGTTTCGGTGAGGAGACCCTCAAGTTGGCTACTGGTGGGGTTGGCAGAGTGAAGCTCGGTGGTTCAACCGGCTCCAGTGCTGGTGGCCGTGGTGGATCGGGCAACTTTTCGAGTGGACCGAAGCTCCAGCGGAGTGCCGCTCCACCCTGTATCGAGGTAATCGTCCAGGGACGATTCAGTACGACATCGTTGAAGGGGTGGTAGTAGGAGACTTCAGGTGCAACGCTCAATCGGGTGCTCAGGGGAATGTCGTAGCCAATTGCTCCCGAAGCGGAGAGGAGAGACTCCGGGTTCTGAAGATCACCTGCGGCAACTGTTCGTTCGGCTATATTGGTTTCTGGATAGACAACGCCTTGTGGTGAGAGAATCTCTTCCTTCTGTTCAAATGTTGTCCCCTGCGGAAAATCAATTGCAGCAGTTCCTCGGATGTAGAGGGGAAACCAGGGGAAGGTAAAGCGGACGCCGAACTCGGTTCGCAAGTAGTTGAGTGAGGCGGTGTAGGAGTGGCGGCGTTCTAATGTTGTATACTCTTCGGTGATTGGGTCGAGAATTGGTAACCCGCCAACAACAGTTTCACCGAGTGTTCCACCTCTGGCGGCATAGCCTACCGATGCGTAGAGGTCGAGCATCTTCTCCAATACCGGTATCTCTGCAAACGCACCGAGAGTAAATCCTTTCCCATCTCCATCACCGAACGCACCACAATCGGCTCCACCAAGGAAAACGTTTGCCTCGGTCTTGTGGATGTTGTAGGCGAATGCTCCGTATACCCCAGCTCGGAACGTCACCTTCTCCAGTTTGCGCGGAGGGAGAGGACGTTTGTCAGCATCTTGTGCGATAACCGTTGTTGGTAATCCAACGAGGAGTAGGATAATGAGACAACGGTAAATATGTGCGGAGATACATGACATGCAATTCAATCAGATTTGTGTTGTGTGTGTTGGGATGTTGACGCGTAGGGACATGATGCATCATGTCCCTACGGGGCAACATCTCCATCAATTCTGGCTCAATATCTTACCGAACAATCCTCAACGTTTTTGTCCCCTTGAACTTGCGTGCTTCGAAGAGAAGGAAATATGTTCCCGATGGAAGATCGGAGACATCGAACTCTAACAGATACCGACCTCCCGGCATAATTCCTGTGCCGGGGAGGAGGCGGAGGACTTCGCTTCCGGCTGCATCGTAGAGAGCAAGGCGTGCCGGTAC
>JBFWSB010000469.1:0-2950 GCA_050248595.1 Kapaibacterium sp. (SeqCode) | reverse complement strand
ATTTCAACTCCAAGAGATTGACAGGGTAAATCCACAACCGGGTGAAGATGAAGAACTCCTTCGTGAACTCAAGATTCGTGAAAACAGCGAGCAAGTTTTTGAGTTGGTGAGTGGCCTTCACACCCTCCTCTACGAAGAGAACGACTCAGTACGAGATAAGCTCCTACGTGCTCGGACAATGCTCGATCAACTAAGTGGGATCGATTCAGATTTTACCGAGCGTCGCGATGAGTGCCTCTCCACAATTGTTGTTGTCGAGGAAATTGCAAAAGCACTTCAACGATATTCGGTAAACATTGACTTTGCGCCGGAAGAACTTGAAGAGATGCGAGAGCGGCTTCACGCACTGAACGGAATCAGGAAAAAGTTCGGCGGAACAATTCAGGCAGTTCTCGAGTTTCGTGAGAGAATTTCAAAGGAAATTGCCTTAGCTCGAAACTATGACTCGACGATTGAGGCGAAACGGAAGGAACTCCGGAGCTTGCAAGAATCGGTAGGGAATCTGGCTGGTCGCCTCTCGCGCAAACGGAAGGAGATTGCCAAAAAAGTTGAGCGTGCCGTTGTAGAAGTGCTTCGGGAGCTTGGGATGGAGCATGGAGAGTTTCACGTTCACATTGAACTACACGAGGCTGAAGCTGGATGTGAACAGGCAGTCTGTTCGAAAGGACAATGGTTCGAAGCCACTGCCGATGGGATTGACGCAGTCGAATTTTTTATAACGACCAACTTGGGAGAAGGTCCGAAATCGTTGTCGGGTACAGCGTCGGGAGGAGAGATTAGCCGGGTAATGCTGGGGTTAAAGACGATTCTGGCAAAGAACGATCGACTCCCTCTGCTCGTTTTCGACGAGATTGATACCGGCATTTCAGGACGCATTGCCACCAAAGTTGGTACTGCCATGCGGAACCTTGCAGACTACCACCAGATCATCGCGATCACTCACCTTCCACAGATTGCCGCGATGAGTCGCCACCACTACTTGGTTGAAAAATTTGAACGAGATGGAAGGACTCTAACCCGCGTGCGTAAACTTGACAGCGAAGAGCACACCCGCGAGGTAGCAAAACTTGTTAGTGGCGAGGATATTACAGAGTCGAGTATTCAGGCCGCACGTGAATTGATTGAATCGTGATTTCATGCTAAAAAATCAAACGCCAAAATATAATCAGACCTTTCTATCGAAAACTGAGTTATCCGAACGCCTAATGGATGTAATTGGGTCGATTGAATTAAACAGGATCAACTCAGCATTCGAAATGGCTCAGAATGTTCACCAATTCCAGCAACGGAACGACGGCACACCATACTTCTGGCATCCTTCACGAGTGGCGAAGATTCTCCTGGACGAGTTAGGGATCAACGATGCCGACTTGATTTGTGCTGCCTTCCTTCACGATGTGTTAGAAGATTCTGACATCCTAACTCCGGAAGTGATCTCCTATAACTTTGGAGAATATGTCAGCTATATCGTTGGGATGCTGACCAAAGAGATCGGCATCAAAGATGGTCCCCTGCGTGAGAAGATCGATCAGGAATACATTCAGCGGCTACAGAACAGTACTGATGACTGTAGGATTGTAAAACTTGCCGACCGTCTCGACAATCTCCGCTGTATTCAATTCAACCTCAAGCGAAACCCCTACAAGTATGTGAAGGAGACTATCGATAACTATGTCCCTATGGCTGAACAATCCGAAAACCTTCACCTAAAGTATTTACTTCGCGAGATTCGAAAGGAGCAGAATCGCTTCTTCGGGTAACAGCACCTTTGCATTTCCCCCCCGGAAGGAGCGGCTGAGCCGGATGTGCGGACACTCTTCTGGCGCATTCTGCCCCTGCGGGGCGAGAGAATCTTCAATGCTTCATTTTCCAAGGATTGTCATCCCCGGCCACATAACGATAGCCCCTTCGGGGCAGTCAATACAGTTTGATCTTCAAAAGATCTCATTTGTGAATACTACCCACACAAGGCAAGGAATCTCTATTCCTAATTCTTCACTCCTAATTCCTCATTCATTCTATCCTTGAATAATCGGGAACAGTCCTCCACTCTCGTCATCGTCTGGAGTAATCTCAATCTCATCAGGCTCTGGTTTCGGCTCAGGTGGTGTCGTGGCTTTGTAGATGCGTGAACTGTGGGCTTCAATGAGAAATTGGTCGAGGATTCGGGCAGAGAACGGACTCTCCGGATTCTCCATCCGCTCAGGATGCCACTGCACAGCAAGTAAGTAGGATTGCTGTTCCGGTTCCAACCACTCGACGGCTTCAATCAATCCATCAGGTGAATAGGCTGTTGCAGTCAGCTTCGATGCCAACTTCCCTACCCCTTGATGGTGTGATGAGTTCACACGGCCTTCGGACTCCTGAGTAGCACGCGCAAGAAGTGATCCCGGTTCAACGTGAATGTCGTGGGCATTATCCTCCTCCTCGCCAACTTTGCCGTGATAGTCGCCAGCCCCAGCAAAATCGGGTATGTGAGGAATGAGCGTTCCACCCAAGTAGACATTGACAATTTGGATCCCACGACAGATTCCTAAAACAGGAATCTTCTGCTGAAAAGCATACTCGAGTGTGCGATACTCCCGGCTGTCTCTCTCTTCATCAATTCCACTACAGAGGCTCATCGCATCTGGCTCTTGGTATCGTTCTGGGTCGATATCACCACCACCAGTCATCACCACCGCGTCAAGCTCGGGTAGTAGACTCTCCAGATCAACTGCTTCGTACAAATCAACAATTGTCGCTTCTGGCTCGCGGTTCAGAATCCACTCCCAGTAATTCTGATACTTCGGGGAACCACTCCCGCGCGATAGACCGATTGTAATGCTCATATTCTCTTTCCCGTTCTTTGGATAGCACTCTCTATGAATGTGATGAACTTTTCCTCGCCAGCAATTTCAATATGCAGCGGAAGAACATACAGAAGTTCGTCCAGCTCTCGAAATTTTTC
>JBFWSB010000468.1:0-2952 GCA_050248595.1 Kapaibacterium sp. (SeqCode) | reverse complement strand
CGAACTTCCAATCTTGATGATAGCAACACCATCAACCATAATTGGCACACCTTGCTCAGTGTAGACTTCTGGTGTGGTTACATCCAGTTTGTGTGAGAGAAGCGAGATTCGCTGCTGCTTTTGAAAGACAGGGAGAATAAAAGCTCCACCACCACGCACAATCTTGATGCTCCGACCAGACTCATCAGTTGAAACATTTGTCCGTCCAAGGAACGCCCCGGTAACGAGCATTGCTTCATCTGGACTGACAGTTTTAAAGCGTGACCAAAAGGCCATTGCCAAGACTATCAAGGCTCCAATAACAAGCAGTGGGATCAAAACAAATTCAGGAATGACTTCCATGATACACTCTCCTTGAAAAACTAAATTCTCTACTAATTCCTGCACTCACTCCACGAGGACTGAGCTTAAACGTCAGCCGTTACGTAGGCTGTTCCCTCTCGCACTTCAACCACCACTATTGGTGTACCAGATGCAATCTCAACATTATCGTAAGCTTCGGCTATCTGATAGGTCACCTGCGATCCGAATCGGACGACCACTTCACCACATCCGTTAGCCGGAATCGGTATTGTCACCTCACCCGGACGCCCAACCAACTCCACCATCGAGTACCCAATCGAGGACTCCGTTTTCTTCATCGGTTTTACGTAAACGAAGAAGATAAGAATGGCGAAGAGGATGGCTCCTCCACTGGCAATCAGACCAGTGGTTAAGACCGCTGTTGTCGAATACTTTGTCAGCATCAGACCGATACCTCCGAAGAGAGTAACCGCGCTGACAATTGTCATCGGGTGGAGGAAGTCCAGACTATCGAGTGAGATTGCATCGAACAATCCACTGAAAGCATCACCGAGGAAATCGCCGATCAACAGGGAGATCAACCCGAAGATTAGCCCCCCAATCAGGCAGCCCCAATAAATGTCAAGCATGGCATTCCTCCGACGAAATTTGATTAGAACGTTAAGGTCAGACCATTGCTCAACGAAAGATCGTAGCTCTCCACACCCGGGAAGGGATCACTATCATATCTCCAGTCAACCGAGGTCGTGACACTTAAGCCGGTGAGTATCTCAAACCCAAATCCGGCGTCGAGCAGAATACGGAAGTCCTGAAACCTGGTTACGGCAGGTTGATAGTAGGTGACGATTTTCAGTCCGAATTTTTTGTAGATGCTAAACGCCATCGAGAGATAGTTGGTTGAACGAGGAAGCTCGGTGATAATGCTCAACGTGTCGTCTCCCTCATCCTCACGTTCGTACATCCCCCCCACCCCAAGGTAGAGTGAGAAGTCAAGTGTAGAATCTCGAATCTCTCTAATCGTGAATCTGCCACCGCCACCAACGAGAAAACGATTTCTCTGGAGAATAAAATCATCGAAGCCAAGCTGTGTAAACAACTCTGCTCGAACTGTCGGAACAATCGTGTAGACACCTCGAAGGTGAGAGAATCCGTTCCTGACAAATATCTCCTTGCTCTCCTCACCATACTGATAGTTCATAATCAGAAACGAGTAGAAATCTCCAGCAAGGAAATCGCCCCGGTAGTTGCCACCAATCTTGAAGAAGTCTGTGTTCCCACTGTAGAAGCTAAAGTCAAGCGAGAGATTGTTCGTTACCCCCTGCTTGACAGGGTTGAGACGATAGACCTCTGTGTTAACTTGAGCACGCGTAGTTTGCACTGCAAAGAGAAGTCCACACGAAAACAACAGTAGTAGTGCAGACATTCTACAACCTATAGTACTGACATATCTCGCGTAGTTATTCACGTAGTCCTCCTCCAAAGTTCAGGAATCAAAGCCAACAACCAGGCATCAGCGACATTTCCATGGTCTAAGAGCCAAGCAGCAGAGCGGTGAAAGAGTTCGCGCAAGGCATCCGGGTTACTTTCAACGTGGGCTGAAGCACCGAGTGTAGCTAAAGCAACTCGATCGACGTCACCTCCACGCATCTCAGCATCCAAATCATCTGGCCTTCCTTCACCAACGGCTTTCCCCATCTCCACAATCTTCGCCACATATTCTTCAACCTGATGCAGATTGGGAACCACCTTTACCCCGGCAAGTTTTGCCAAATGATTTCCAGTCAGCACTCGACTCTGTTTCAATTCATCTGGCAGGCCATCAAAGCCAATGCCGAGTCCTGTCGGTTTTGGAAGCTCGAAGACGGCATCTCCAACAGCACGGCAATAGTATGGGCCACCCATTCGGGCCACCAGATCGAGTCTTTCGTGGTGCGGATACTTGCCGTCGAAGACCGACTCCTTGATGTGGAACATCACAACCTCCCCGATCATCAAATTCCCACTGGCGGCTCCCCCACCAAGGTCTACGTGCTGCAACAGTTTGCACTCCATCACCATCGGTGATTCTTGAACGCCGGGAGGAGAAATTTTTTGACTCGGCAACTTTGAGAACCCTGACTTCTCAAATTCGTCGACCCCTTCAGGCCAATCGGCTGAGGCAAGGCTCATCTGTTCCACCATTCCAAAATTCACTACCGAAATAGTGAACTCTCCAGTCTCCTTGATATTCAAGAACGTATGTTTTGCTGAACCATCGGTTCCACGAAAAGCGGGAGAGAATGCAACGATTGGAGGGTTTGCACCAAATGCGTTAAAGAAACTGAATGGAGAGAGATTTACTCTCCCCTCGCGATCTTGCGTGCTGACAAATGCTATGGGGCGGGGTGCGACACAGGTTAAAAGGTAGCGGTGCGATTCTGCTGCGGGAATTCTTGAAGGATCTATCGAGCGCATGTATCGATTGCGAATTTTTGATTGTGAATTTCGGATTTTTGAGAAGTTACGAGAATGAGCGGGATTGGGGATTGGGGATTGGGGATTGGGGATTGCGGATTGGGGATTGGGGATTGCGGATTGGGGATTGGGGATTGGGGATTGGGGATTGGGGATTGGGGATTGGGAAAGATGTGCTGGCTTGAACCTGATATC
>JBFWSB010000467.1:0-2974 GCA_050248595.1 Kapaibacterium sp. (SeqCode) | reverse complement strand
CTCGAAAGTTCTCGCAATGCTCATTCTAATCCTCTTAGCATTCGTAGTACCGGGAGCAGGGGCAGGTACAAACTTGGCTACTGCATCGGCAGTAACTGGGGGGAGCACACTATTAATCTTCGGCATTGCTGCGGCTCTTCAAGGAGCATTCTGGACGTATGACGGGTGGAATAACGTGACCTACATTGCAGGGGAAGTTCACTCCCCGCAAAAGAATATCCCGAAAGCATTGATCTACGGACTTGGAACAATCATCACTGTCTACATTCTCATCAACCTTGCCTACGCATACGTTCTGCCGATAGATCAGATGGCGACATCAAAACTTGTAGCATCCGATGTTGCTGACCGCCTCTTCAACAATGGTGGTACGTGGATTGCCCTCCTCGTGATGGTATCTACATTCGGAACAACGAACGGAACGATTTTAGCGAGTGCACGGGTCTATTTCTCTATGGCGCGACGGAACGTCTTCCCACGCTTTCTCGGGAACGTACACGAGAGATACCGGACGCCAGCCGCCTCCCTCTTTACCCAATGCTTCTGGAGTATGCTCTTAGTCTTCACCGGAACGTTTAATACGTTAATCGACATGCTCCTCTTCGTCAGTTGGATATTCTATGCCGCCGGAGCCTACGGTCTTTTCGTGCTCCGCAAAAAGGAACCTGATGCTCCTCGCCCCTACCGCGTTCCTCTCTACCCAATAGTCCCCGCACTCTTTATCTTTTTTGCAGTTGCCTATCTGGTTCTCACTGTCTACAACGACATCGACACATACATCAAGGCGACTGAGGCAGGTGAGCCAGCACTCATAAATTCGGCAATGGGTCTTGTGCTGATGTTTATCGGAACGCCGATCTACTTCTACTATCGTCGCCGCAACGGCAAGGGAGAGTTGAGTGCATAGCGAAGAGCTTGACATGGTTGAGGCTGATTGGTCTGAAGAGGAAGAACTGTTTTTTGACCCTGAGAAGACCAAGCGTATTGCCGTCTTTCGCCCCGGAACATTGGGTGATATGATCTTGACAACTCCCCTCTTCAGCGCACTCAAGGAAGTTTTTCCAGAGGCTGAACTGACGGTTATCGCCAATCCTTGGAACAGCATCATACCGGAGAACCACCCGGCTGTGAAGGATGTTTTCGTGATACCATCCGGGGCTGGTGGCATTCCGATGTGGTTGCTCCTCTTTGCTTTTCGTCGATTCGATCTCTACATCGATCCGAAAGATCATCGCTCTACTACCTCTCGCTTTGCAGCAGAGCTGGTTCGTTCCAAGAGAAAACTGGTAGTACCGCAAAACATTCCCATCTTCTCTGGGTTTGACATTATCCCCCCACCAACATCTCCACACTTTGTCGACTCTGCACTTGCTCCGATGCTTGCGATTGCGCCAGAAAGAGAGTTTCGCAGACACCCCTCTTTTCAGATTCCTGATACGGCAAAAGAACGAATTGCAGAGGCAATTGGAGAGAAGAGACCTCCGCTCTTACTATTGAATATCTCTACTGGAAGCCAGACGCGACGATGGCCGGAAGAGAAGTGGTGCGAGTTCGTAAAAAGAGTGAAGTGGAGTGGGCAAATTGTGGTGATCTCCTCACCGAGCGACCAAGAGAGTGGTAAAAGGGTGGCATATGTAAGGGAGAATGCACTCTACCAACCGACCGATAATCTGATGGAGGCTGCTGCCCTGGTTCAGGCAAGCGATCGCCTCGTCACATCGGACACATCCATTGTGCACGTAGCGGCTGCTTTCAACAAGCCAATCATTGCTCTCTACTTCAACGCACCCAAAATGATGGCGAAGTTCTCACCACTTTCAGACGATCAAAGGATCATCGTCGCTCCAGACGAGAACCCCGTTGCTGTAATTGAAGTAGATGAAGTGTTAGAAACGTTCACGAAGTTTTAGCCTCACGCAAAGAACGCAAATGGAGAGGGGCATTGGCTCTTGTACTCATACACTCTCACACCCACAAACTCATACACTCAAGCGCAAGCTGAAAGACCTGCGCCTCCCCCTCTATGAACTCTACACACTCTAAGAACTCTTAACTCAACTAAAAATCCTGTCCCAACGACAGATAGTACTTCGGTTTACTCCACGAGTTAAGATCGTAGCTCCAAGCAACATCGAAGCGAAGTGGGAAGCCGAGAACGAATGAGCGGAGGCCAATCCCTGTTCCGAAGCGAAGGTCGTCGGCAACTGTTCGCCCCAGCTGGTCGGTTGTCGTCAAGTTCAGACTCTCATCCCAAGCTGCGCCGACATCGGCGAAGACGGAGCCAGTGAGGAGTTGGAGAACAGAGGGAAGTACGCCACCACTTCCAAACAGGAGAAGTGGGTATCGCAGTTCCACGTTAACGAGGCCATACTTTGAGCCGATAGACTCACCCCAATCGTAGCCCCGGAGGGGATAGCCGGGAGTAATCAGCGAGTAATCTTCGGCATCGGAGATTGGAATCCCTTGGTTGGCAAAATCGGAGTTGATCCAGAATCCATCCATTCCCCCGATGAAGAATTGCTGTGGGTCGGGTCCAAAGCTGGCTCCCCCTGAGAAGCGGAAGGCAATGTCGTACAATCCGAGCTTGTCAATTGGGATGTAGTGTCGAAAATCGGTACTTGCCGACCAGAAGCCAACTCCACCATCGCCGATCTTTGGACTCCCGAGTAGATTGATGAAGTAGCGTGAGCCAACTACCGGACTTAAGATCAACGTCTCGGTGTTATCGAATACGTATTTCACGTTCGGCATTGTTAGGAACTTCGACTGATCGTTCAAGAACGATTCCCCCTCAAGCGTCTCGCGCGACACGTTCATCAACGTGGCACCAAACTCCACTCGGCGGAACCGATCGAACGGCTTCGACGCAGTAACGCTCCCCCCAAGCTGACGGAATCTGGCAATGTCACCGAAGGTCCCTACTCTGAGGAGAATCGAGTTTTGGAACAACCCAAATTCGTAATCGATTGGCTTC
>JBFWSB010000466.1:0-3008 GCA_050248595.1 Kapaibacterium sp. (SeqCode) | reverse complement strand
CGAAGCCAGAGCATATCCCGATACTCATTCATGCTCTCCGCCGGTTGGGTCAGATAATCGGGTTGATATTGCACTCCAATCTCATCAGCACCGAGAGCAACCTCTTCGGCAGTCTCTCTCAGAATCGGTTCGAACTCCTTCAAGAACTTAGTTCGTTCGTGCATTAACCGCGCCCCACGATCAATCAACCCTTCATCCCACGGTTCCAACAACATCGGGTCGATTCCTCTCCCCCGCCTTCTCGCATCCGATAGTATCGTGTTTCTCTGTTTCAGCAGCCGACGGTATTGCAAGAGGTCTTCCAAATACTTTCGCTTTGCTTGCGAGAGAACCAAATCGAGAAAACGTCGCCGGTGAATTGGTGGGCCGCCGGTGATCGCCTTCAGATCGGGAAAGAGAACTACAGTTGGTGCAGCTCCGATTACCTGTGCTGCATTTGCAGCCATCGTACCATCCAGAATAATTTTCTTCCCCTCATCTGTTGACCACCTAACGTCAATTCGTCGTGGTGCTCCGTAATCACTTACTCCCTCCATCCTCGCAACCATCTGCTTCTCTCCTCTGCGGAGCATCGCCACATCTTGGCTTGCCACAAACGACCGGGTAAGTGTGCAGAGCGAAAGTGCTTCGAGAATCGAAGTCTTTCCACGACCATTTAGTCCAGTGAAGACGTTAACTCTCGATGCAGCAAACAACTCAGTCTCTGAGTGATTGCGAATATTCTGGAAGAAGAGACGGCGAATGCGCATTGCTTAACACAACGGAAGCGGAGCTGAAAGGCTGACAGACCTGAATCATGGCTGCCGGATCTTTCAACGCCGCTCCGGTCACTTTTACTCTATTGTTGTCAGTTATTCAGGCGTATCGGCATTAAGAGCATCAATACATCCTGTCCGTTCTTTGCCCCGTACGGTGCAATCAGCGAAGGGCGTAAAGGAGTTGAGAAGTCAAATGAGACTTCGTTGGTGTCAATGCGGTCCAGTGCTTCGCGGACGAAGTGAGCGTTGAAACCGATTTCCATCTCATCGTCACCGTAATCACATGTGATACTCTCTTTCGCCTCCCCACCTGTATCGGTATCCTGCGCGGCTACTTGCACTTGATTCTCCACCATCTTCATCCGGACTTGTCGAGTCTGCGCATTCGAGTAGAGACTAACTCGTTTCACCGTGTTCAGGATATCGTCACGACGGACGATCATTCTCTTATCGTTCGCCTGTGGTATCACGGTCTCGTAGTTTGGATACTTCTCGTCAATCAACCGAGCAGTGATTGTGGTTGTTCCATCTTCGAACCGGACGTGAGTCTGGCTTGCTGAGAGTGTAATCTCGTCAGCATCGAACGCCTTGGTTGCAAGGTGGAGTCCTTTCGGTTGAACGATGATGTCCAAATCTTCACTCACATCCGCTTTCGCCTCGTGGTCGATCACCCGAACAAGACGGAACCCATCAGTGGCAACCGAACGAATTTCATTTGGGCGGAACTGGAAGAGTACACCAGTCATTGCTGGCCTGAACTCATCAGATGAACAGGCAAACATTGTCCGCTCCACCATTGCACCGAACTTCTCCATTGGGAGGGTCATGGAGATTGCCCCCTCGAAGTTGATCAACTTTGGATATTCATCTGGACTGAGGCCAGAGAGCTTGAATTGACCTGAAGAAGTTGTGATAGAGACCCGCCACGAATCGGGATCGGCCTCAAACTCAAGTTCCCCTTCAGATAGTGCCCGGACTGTGTCAGTTAATCGCTTTGCAGGAACCAAAATCGAGCCATTTCGCTCCCCCTTCACCTGCACAGTCGTGGTAATGGTGATGTCCATGTCGGTCGCAGTCAGCGATAGTGCCGACCCTTCAAGACGAAGCAAAACATTCTCCAAAACCGGCATCGGAGAGCGTGGTGGAATCGCACCGGAGACCCTTCCAAGTGCGGCAGCAAGATCATGGATCGAAGCGGAAAATTTCATAGTACTCGAAATGCAAACAGTTTATGTAAAACCTTTGATATTTAACTGATTTCTGCGACTTTTGGGGAGTTGGCAACTATCAGCGAAGACTCTTCTTGAACCGGCACAAAGTACGGATTTTTCCCCGTTTCTTCAAGGTACAAAAGGTCTCTTTCTGCATAGTTTCAAGGAATCTTGAGCCTCTCCTCTTCTATCCTGAGAAGGGCTATGAGAACAGCCGGAATCTGCTACCTTTGCCACATTCTTATTCCTACTCTGAGAACTCAACAGGCACTATGAACTCAACTCTCACAATCACCGACGTCCAGAAACAGAAGAAGAAGACTGCCAGAAGATCAATCTTTATTAACGGAGAATTTTCGTTTGGCGTAGGTGAGGAGACCTATGTAAAGTTTGCTCTGTTCAAAGGAAGAGAAATTGATAACGACTTCATCGATGAAGTCAAAGCGTGGGATGAGCTGTATCACGCAAAGCAGACTGCGATGAACTTTGTGAATTCCAGAAGGAGAAGCGAACGTGAAGTTGCACAGAAGTTGAGGGATCGAGGGTATAGCATTGAAGCAATCGAAGAGACGCAAAAATTCCTGAAGGAATATGAAATGCTCGACGACCTTGCCTTTGCCCGAGCCTGGATCAACGACCGCCTTCTAAAAAGGGCAACCGGACAAATGAAGCTCCGAATGGAACTGATGAACAAGGGAGTCGACAAGGAGACAATTACCGAAGCACTGAACGACATCTTCAACGATGAGTTCGAGCTACAACAGGCGATGGAAGCAGCCGAGAAGAAGGCAGGAAAAATCCGAAAAGAAGATCCGAGAAAGTGGGAACAGAGCATGTCCTCCTTTCTCGTCGGTCGTGGATTCGGTTGGGATGTGATACGAAAAGTCCTCGAGAAGTATCGAGAGGAAAGAACGTAATGGTGAACCTGTTACTCTGAACTGATACGTAGCCGGAGTGAAGAGTCTCGCACAGTTAGTATCATAACCGATTCGCTTCGTATAACTGGTGAGATTCTTCGGCAGCCCTCTATTAGATTAGA
>JBFWSB010000465.1:0-3015 GCA_050248595.1 Kapaibacterium sp. (SeqCode) | reverse complement strand
CCTGATCGTAACGACTTTCTGGCTGTAACGCAACTATGGATTTTCGGAGAGCGATATCCCCGCAGACCCGATATTATCCTCTATGTCAATGGCCTACCATTAGTCTTCATCGAACTCAAAAACTCGAATGTTCAGGTGAGAAATGCCTATGACGACAACCTGACAAATTACAAGACCGATATCCCCCAGCTCTTCACCTGCAATGCGTTCTGCATCCTCTCCAATGCGATTGAAACCAAAGTCGGCAGCTTCGCAGCCGGCTATGAGTATTTCTTCAACTGGTTGCGAGTTGATGACGAGGCAGAAAAGGTTGATCGCAACAAGGTCCGCACATCGGGAACAAGTCTCGAGCGCGTAATCAATGGGTTACTTTCGAAGCCACGCCTACTCGACTATATTGAGAATTTTATCCTCTTCCACAAAGAGAACATCAAGATTATCGCTCAGAACCATCAGTTTATTGGCGTAAACAAAGCCATTCAATCATTCAGCGAACGCGACGAGCGAAAAGGTAAACTCGGTGTATTCTGGCATACACAAGGCTCCGGGAAGAGCTTTTCCATGATCTTCTTGTCTCGCAAGATTCTGCGCAAATTTGCCGGCAACTTCACCTTTCTCGTGATTACCGATCGTGAGGATCTGGATACCCAGATTTACCGGAATTTTCTCGAGACAAAGACTGTGACGCAGAGTGAAGCAGCACAACCCAAAGATTCGGCAGAAATGCGTGCCTTCTTGGGGCGCAACATGCGCTATGTTTTTACCCTTATCCAGAAATTCCGATTCGATAAAGGGCAGTCATACCCTATCCTATCGGATCGCAAGGATATTATTGTCATCGTGGACGAGGCACACCGCACCCAGTATGCTTCATTAGCTGAGAATATGCGCAAGGGACTGCCCAACGCGCAATACTTCGCGTTTACCGGAACACCGATCTTGGGAAAAGGTGATCAGCTCTATAAGGGCAAGACCTATGAGTGGTTTGGAAACTACGTCAGCCAGTACAATTTCGCCCAGTCCATTGATGACGGTGCAACTGTCCCCCTGTACTACCAGAAGCGAGTGCCAGAGGTCCTCATACAGAATGCTACACTCAGTGATGATTTTTACTCAATTCTTGAGGAAGAGAATCTGGATGAAACCGCGCAGAGCCGGTTAGAACGTGAATTCTCAACGGAAATCGAGATAATCAAACGAGACGACCGTTTAGATACTATCGCCAAGGATATAGTGAAACACTTCCCGGCTCGGGGTTATCTGGGCAAGGGAATGGTAATCTCGATCGACAAGTTCACATGCGTGCGCATGTACAATAAGGTCCAAACCTATTGGAAGGACGAGATCCAACGTCTCGTGGGGGAACATAGCCAACTGCATAGGTCTGGTCAGAGCGAGAGGGCACACCAAATCCAGAACAAAATCAATTGGATGCGCCGTGTCGAAATGGCCGTCATCATCAGCGCCGAAGCAGACGAAGATCAGAAATTCTCCAAGCAAGGTCTGGAAATACGCCCCCACCGGCAGAAGATGCAGGCCATTGATGCGAACGGCCATGATATCGAATATAGATTCAAAGCTCCAGAAGATAAACTGCAGCTGGTCTTCGTCTGTGCAATGTGGCTGACTGGTTTTGACGCTCCCACTGTATCTACATTGTACCTCGATAAGCCAATGAAGGACCACACTCTGATGCAGACCATAGCCCGCGCAAACCGGGTGACGTCACACAAGATTGGCGGTGTGGCCAAGCGCAACGGCGAAATTGTCGACTACTACAATGTTTTTCGAAATATGCAGAAGGCACTGGCTGATTTCGCTCTGGGAGAAGACTCGGATAACCAGAGACCTGTTGAAGACAAGTCTAATCTCTATCAACTGCTTGATGGTGCACTTGGTGAGGCGTCGACTTTCTGTTCCGGAATTGGCATTGACCTGTCACTAATCATCAGCAGTTCCCAGACCTTTCAGAAGATACAGTACTTCGAACAATTTGCGGATATACTGCTGGCCAAGGATGACCATTGGAAGCAGTTCAAGGTCTACGAAAATACGATCAGCTCTCTCTATGAAGCGTGTAAGCCAGAAGTACTCGATCAAGCACCGCGCCCGTTGGTGAGTGTCCTGCAATATCTGAGGGGTGTTGTCGAAGGAATCATCGGCCGTGCGAATCTCGACGAAGTGAGACAGCGAATCGCCGACCTGCTGGACCAGAGTATAGTCTCGGCAAATCCTGACCTATTTGATGAGTCACAGCGCCCGGAATTCAAGATCAAGGGTGACGGGCAGATTGTTGACCTCAGCAAGCTTGATTTTGAGAAGCTCAAATCGAACTTTCAGAAAGCAGAGCACAAAAATATCGAGATTACGAATCTCCGGGAATTTATCCAGAGCAAGCTTGAGGCCATGCTTCAGGTAAACTCCACCCGAGTAGATTTTGCCCAACGACTGCAGGAGATCGTGAACCGCTACAACTCCGGCGGCATGACGACGGAGAATTACTTCGCGGACCTACTCAAATTCGCAGACAACCTAAAGCAAGAGGATGAACGGCACATTCGCGAGGGCCTAACAGCGGACGAACTGGAGCTCTTTGATATCCTCAAGAAAGACCCACTCACTAAGAACGAAGAAGTTAAGGTCAAGACCGCGGCAAAGCACCTACTCCGCAGACTTACACAAGAACATCCTCGTGTCTTGGTAAGAGATTGGTACAAAGACAGCGGCGCCTCTGCGGGGGTCCGGAAGGCAATTGGCGAGATCTTGGATGAAGATCTGCCCGAGAGCTACGATCGAACAATATTTGCCGAAAAGGAACGACGCGTATTTGAGCTCGTTAGGGATTACGCTGAAGCCGGAAAGAAATGGGTTGCGTAGCTTGTTAGATTCACCCGTCGATTACTTGCGAATATTCTTTGACATTGGTCGCACTTCTTTGTAGTCGCAGCCAAAATAATAGTTCGTACAACCATAAAACTCACTTCCATCGGGATTGCGTTTTTTCATGACAATTTC
>JBFWSB010000464.1:0-3026 GCA_050248595.1 Kapaibacterium sp. (SeqCode) | reverse complement strand
CGACGAAGTCCGTTACCGAAGAGGGGAATTCCCTCGAAACGATTGTGGCCGACCCGCCGTGGAGTTCCTACAAGCTGACAGTGAACGGTCTTGCTGAGGCAAACCAATACCTCCCACTCAATTCTGGAACAGACTTAGTTACGCCAACTCGAAGGGGGACAGGATCGACATCTGATTCGCTTAACACTTTTGCAACGCGGATGCGAGCTTCTGCCGAGGGAGTTGCAAACGCAAACGCTACCCGAACCGATATTCTCACCGAAGGCTTTGTCTTCACTGTCGGCACGCAATCCTACACGCTCGGGAAGAACGACTCGTTTGCGAATGCGGCGTCGAAGTTAGGGGTAACGATAAGTGCGTTGGCAACGGCGAACCAGTGGCTTCAAGGTTTGTTTGTGGAGAACGCCTCGCTTGATGTTACTGATGTGCTAACAGTGAGCGGAGATACCATCGCTTCGCTGGCAACTACATATAATGGTGGAGATGTGAGTGCGTTTGCAACGGCAAATGGAGCAATCGCGACAATCTTCGCTCCGGGTACATCGATTCTCATCGGAGCAAACCCATCCCCTACCCCGCCTGAAGCAGACGATACGCTGCTGACCTTTGCACAACGGAACAGAGTAACGGTTGACCAACTTGGGAACGTGAACGCAACGGTGAAGGTATTCTTTGCCGACGGTGCTACGGTAAGTATTCCGGGAGTTCTCCTGAACGATTCGCAAAACCAGTACGCAACCTACACTGCTATGGGAAGCGACAAGTTGAACGACATTGCAGCGAAGTTCAGAACAACGGCGTACGGAATTGCTGAGTTGAATCCTGACATTGCGGGACTCTTCCTGGCTGGGCAGACGATCACAGATACAGCGAGTGGGCAATCAATAACCACTGTTGCCGGAGATACGTTCGATCTGATTATCGAGCGGTTCAAAGACAAGGGCGTTACCGTCACTCTCCAGCAACTTGCCAATGACATTGCAGGGCAAGCCAATCTGATTGTGCCGCAAAGCCTTTGGATTACACCTTCAATGGTAGGTAGTGCCGGTGGACTGAACACCAATAACACGCTGGATGGTCTCGCCGCCGCATACAACAGCGACGTAGCGACAATCGCCACAGCGAACGCGGCAACGCTCGGAGTCCTTGCGGCAGGTGTTGTAATAACGCTGAACGGCATATCGATCACAACCAACGCAAAGGAGACGCTGAACTCGATTGTGAATCGGCTTGCGGAGCAGGGTGTGACAACAACGGTACTGGATGTGGCAACAGCAGTCGCATCGGTGCAAGGATTAGTGGCAGCAGAAGGATTGGTAACGCCGATCCCCTCTCCATCACCCGGAGCGAACAACACGCAGATCAGCACGAAGTTTTCCGAGGCAATCTTCCCGATCAACCTCAACATTCTTCTCTCACGGAATCCAGACTGGGTTGACCCAGATTTTGAAACAGTGAAGAGCGTTGCATCGGCAACGTACAGCGTGCCACCAACGCCAGACCCATCTAAGGACGAAGCATCATTCTCCCTAACTGAGTTCGCCACAAACTTGCAGGGAGCAATTCCTGGTTTGAACGTTGCTACGGGGGATGCAATTGCGGAAGATGATCCGTCGAGCGCGAGCACAGTCTGGGGTGTGAATATCGGGAACAGTGCCGGTCCAAAGCTGACCTATCAGTTCTCCGGTTCCGACACAGCATACTTTGCAATCCCACCACTCTCTACAGCACTGATGGGTGGGAAGGTGGACATCATCCCTTACGTTCAAGGACAGAACCCACCCTTTACTGGAAGTGCAACGGAGCAGACGTTCCAATCGGTTGACCTCGACGTTTGGTTGGGTACGTTCCTCCAAGCAATCGACATCTTCCTCTCGCCAGCCTACGTCACACCAGCTTATGCCCTTTCGCCAGACTCGGTGACAAGTGTCATTAAGTTGAAGCAGGAGCTTGCCGAAGTGATCGCTTCGCGACTCTCCTTAGTCTTAGTAGATCAGAGTCAAGGCTCAATCGAAGACGCAATCGATGCGATGTATCAGGCACTCTTGGTGAAGCTGTCGAATGCGTTCTCAATCGACACAATCGTTCAAGTTCCGGTAGCCGTTACCTCATCGACATCTGATGAGAAGGTAGCACCACGCCTCTCCGGCAAGGTTACGATGGCTGAGGGAGCCTCGGCCACGGAGGGTTCGGGATCGCTGCCAAATGCCTTTAGCTTCTCCACGGCAAAGGTTGCGATGACAAATCCTTCTTCGGCGGCTACGTTCCTCTTCAGCGTGAAAGCTCCGGCGGAACATAAGCAGGCAAATCTCGACTTGCAGTATTCGATTAACGAGTTGGAGATTCCTGACCCAACCTCAACCATCGGAGAATACGAAGGCTCATTCTGGCTCAAGTTTGTAATTCCTTTAGAGGATGCCGCCTCAACAATTGGTCCGGTTGATATACCGATTCCACTCCGCTCCTATCCAAGTCCGGTAACGCTCCTCTCACAAACTGCTCAGCAGAGTGTAGAGAATCCACAGAGTGCATCCGAACTTCTCGGCTGGGATTTCGACTTCACTTACCAGCACAACAACGCACAACAGGATACTCCTTTAGCGGCAGTCTCGTTCAATGCAGCACAGGATCCGATGTGGTTCGGTGCTCAGTCAAGTGGACTTGACCTGAACGCAATTTTCCGAGCACTGGCGCAGTTCATTGCTGTTTACCCACAACTGAATGATGATCTGTCAACCCTTCCGATATTGGCTCCGGGAACATCAAATCCGAACGCGACGGCAGCCGTTGCAGCCTTTGAGTGGCTTGTGAACAATGTGGTAAGTGCGTGGAGAGCGAACATGGCACTAACAGCCTTCAATCCACCAGAGGAGACCTACTACTACCAGATGCAGAAGCAGGAGACGCAGGAGATCAACCCGAACCTTGATACGCTGACGATTACGGCGTTTGATCCTGTACAGAATACTATAACTCCAAATCCGATTGAACTCTGGCCCGATGTCTACATAACGTTCAAGATCGGA
>JBFWSB010000463.1:0-3030 GCA_050248595.1 Kapaibacterium sp. (SeqCode) | reverse complement strand
CTCTTTCACAATACAAAATCTCTAATCGCAAATCCCCAATCCGAAATTCAAAATCGCTCCTCACCCTCTCTTTGGATTGGCTGGACGAAACGCGAAGGCGCAAAGGGATAGAATCAGTTCTCTTTCACAATACAAAATTCTTCATTCTTCATTCCTAATTCCTCTCTCACCCTCTCTTTGGATTGGCTGGACGAATATCCAGTTCACGAATCAACGCACGCCCCGGCAAGACGAGTGCGCTAAGCACTGTAACGGCCACATCTTCGGGCTGCAAAATATGTTCCCGGTTTGGTGGTGTCATCCCAACGTCGTTGAAGAAAGGGGTGTCAACTGAACCGGGAGTGATAGTTATTACCCGCACATCCTTGGAGCGAGCTTCGTGAAAGACTGACTCCATCAATCCCATCACACCAAATTTGCTCGCGCAATATCCCCCTCCTCCAGCAAATCCGTTCTTCCCTGCAATCGAGCTTATCGTAACAATGTCTCCCCCCTTTCCCTGAGCATACATCTGCCTTAGTCCATACTTCGTAGCGAGGAACACGCCCTGGAGATTTACCTCGATCATCCCGCTGAACTCCTGCAACGTCATCTCATCTACCGGCTTAAAAACTCCATAGCCAGCATTGTTTACCAGAATATCGAGCGAACCGAATTTGCTGACGGTTTGACTAAACGCATCTCTTACATCACTCTCCACAGTTACGTCACCCGGAACTATCAGCAGACGAGATTGGTCGGACAACGTACTTCCAACTTCTCGCAAGGCATCTTCCCGCCGAGCCATCAACGCAACGTTTGCTCCAGCCTCCACTAACGTTCGAGCAATTGCAGCACCAATGCCCGATGAAGCTCCAGTAATCAGTGCCGTCTTATCTGCTAAGTCTTTCACATTCAATAGTCTATTCCTCTCGTTGGTTCCAAAGCCTTTCGCTCCCCCACAATAGGATCACGATAGTCCACTATAATAGTGATAATACTGAATTCCATTCTTGACTCGATGGCTACTATACCTCTGAAACTTAAGAATTGTCGAGAGAGAGAGAAGTCGTGGGCAGCCAGAGTCAATCGACGTGACGTAAACAGTTCGCATCACTCACCCTCCCCCCGATTTCCTATCTTTGTCTTTTTGATTCAACTTCAAAGCTACTAACTATCAACAACGATCTCTAACTATGTCCTTTTCTCTTCAACAGCCGACAACTGGCGAGAAGATTACGATGCAGAACGGGCGACTAAACGTCCCGGACAATCCTATCCTACCTTTTATTGAGGGGGATGGCACTGGACCCGACATTTGGGCCGCCTCACAACGGGTGATTGACGCCGCCGTCGAGAAAGCCTACGGCAGTGGGAAGAAGATTGCCTGGTACGAAGTCTACGCAGGTGAGAAAGCCAACGATATGTACGGCGAACAGATCTGGCTTCCAGACGAAACCGTTGATGCCTTCGCCGAATACCTTATCGGCATTAAGGGGCCTCTGACAACACCTGTTGGAGGTGGCATTCGGAGTCTGAACGTTGCCCTCCGCCAGCGTCTCGACCTCTACGTCTGCCTTCGTCCGGTTCGCTGGTTCGAAGGTGTACCATCACCGGTTGTTCGTCCGGGAGATGTAAACATGGTCATCTTCCGCGAGAATACAGAGGACATCTACGCCGGCATCGAATTTGTCGGCGGCAGCGAAGAGGCAGCAAAAGTTTTAGCCTTCCTCGAAGAAACCTTCCCAGATCGGGCGAAGAAAATTCGTTTTGGTACGGAAGAGAAAGTCAGCGCGTGGAACGAACAGCTACAAGGCATCGGGATGCCCTCTCGGGAATCGAAGGTGGAGGTTGGTCTCGGGATAAAGCCAGTTAGCTACCACGGGACCGAACGTTTAGTCCACAGTGCTATCAGCTACGCAATCGAGAACAATCGTGAGAGTGTGACGCTGGTACACAAGGGGAACATCATGAAGTTCACTGAGGGAGCCTTCATGGATTGGGGATATGGTGTGGCGAAGGAATTCTTCGGTGCTGAAGAGATAGATGGCGGACCATGGTGCAGAATTCCAGAAGGGAAGCCGGGCGCAGGCATCATCATCAAAGATGTAATCGCTGATGCCTTCTTACAGCAGATATTGACCCGTCCAGCAGAGTATGACGTTGTGGCAACGTTGAACCTAAATGGTGACTATGTCTCCGACGCACTCGCCGCACAGGTTGGAGGCATTGGTATTGCTCCCGGAGCAAACATCAACTACGTCACAGGTCACGCAATCTTCGAGGCAACACACGGAACCGCTCCGAAGTATGCTGGGCAGGATAAAGTCAATCCAGGTTCGGTAATTCTCTCTGGTGAGATGATGCTCCGCTTCATGGGTTGGACTGAGGCTGCCGACTTGATTATCAACGGAATGAATGGTGCAATTGGCGCAAAGACTGTCACCTACGACTTCCACCGGATGATGGAGGGGGCAACGCTGATGAAAACCTCAGAGTTCGGTGACGCAGTAATAGCAAACATGTAGTTCACCAACGCAGACGCAAACTCGAGAAGGGGCAGGAAGGAACCTTGATTCCTCACTGCCCCTTCAGACTTTACGCGATCATCTTCCCCCTCACAGTCCCATCTTCCAATTCACTCCGTTGGCAGTAATCACAACGGCATTCACTGTCTGGAACTGAGCAAGTGTCTGTTCAATCTGCGAACGGAGTGCCTCGGCATCGCACGACCTTTTAATCTGATTCAACTCCCGACTAAAGTCGAGCCGTGCCACCCCTTCTTCGAGAGATACTCGATTCAACCGTAATCCTTCCGGAATAATATCGCGATAGCCCTCCGTTGCTTCACTCTGGCTCAACCCTTTCAACATGTAGTAGACCGCGCCACGAATCAACCCCTGCGATTTCTCGGGAAGTTCTCTGCTGAGAGGGTAAACAAGTTTGCAATCTTTGAGCGATCCCATCTTACTATTCGGAAAGTAGATGAAGACCGGTTTTGTCTTCTTCCCGGGCGAGACAGAAATTTTTACCGGTACTCTAACCTTGTTG
>JBFWSB010000462.1:0-3041 GCA_050248595.1 Kapaibacterium sp. (SeqCode) | reverse complement strand
CAAAAAATTCTGACAACATCAGCGGCAGTAGAAGTCTCTCAATTCTAGAAAGCCTATGCCGGAAAAGAGAAAGTCTACATGCGTATTAATATCGTGAACCCCGATCACGTTCACGCTCTTATTGATTTACCTGTCCACATTTCAATTGCCGATATAGTGAAGCGATTGAAGGGAGCTTCCTCACATTGGATCAATCACCAAAATCTAATCGAACCAAAGTTCTCTTGGGGTCGTGGATATGGTGTTTTTTCAGTTTCGCACTCTCACAAGGAGCGAGTTGTGCAATACATCGCAAATCAAGAGGAGCATCATAAGGTAAAGACGTTCACAGATGAATATCGCGAGTTTGTGGAGCGTCACGGATTGGTGTGGCGTTTGGATGCGTGATTGCAGCTTCAAGGGTTGCCCTGAACAAGAAACGGCTCCAAGCCGTTCAGCAATCAGGCGTTGAGGAAAGCACCCCGATGAATCGGGGTGTTAATGGGAGACGTTCAAAGGTCGCGTCTCATATTAACACCTCGATTCATCGAGGTGGAGAAGATGTTTGGATCCTGCTGAGTCGTTTCTAACGACTTGTGTGAGGGAAACGGCTCCAAGCCGTTCAGCGGTCAAGCCCACACGAAAACACCCCGATTCATCGGGGTGTTAATCTGATGCGATGGCATCCGCCTTAGTTCTAACCCTGTTAGCGATTCACTGTCACCTTCCCATTCTTCACGACCATCTCCACTTGGTTGACTCCGTAGTGGTAGACGATGTCGGGATAGTCGGGAACGGCGAAGAGTGTGAGGTCGGCTTTCATGCCGGGGGCTATTCGGCCAATCTGGTCTGACCTGTCGAGAGCGGCAGCACCATTCAGCGTGGCTGCGGTGATGCTCTCCTCAATTGTCATTCGCATTCCCATGCAAGCGAGGGCTAACGTCATCCCCATATTCTCGCACATGTTGGTTCCCGGATTGCAGTCGGTGGCGAGTGCAACAGGCAGGCCAGCTTCGATAAGTTTCCGGGCAGGAGCGTAGGGGAGGTTCAAGTAGAAAGCTGTGCCGGGGAGGAGCGTTGCAATTACTCCCCCCTCTTTCATGTCGGCAATTCCTTCGTCCGAAATCATCAACAGATGATCTGCTGAAACGGCCCTCACCCGCGAAGCCATTGAGGCTGCACTTACGTCGGCCAGTTCGTCGGCGTGGACGCGCACCTTCATCCCATGCTCTTTTGCAGCAGCAAATATCTGTTCGGTTTCCTCTACTGTAAAATATCCTTCGTCTGTGAAGACATCGCAGTACTCAGCTAAACCTCGCCGAGCAACTTCTGGGATCATCTCCTCGATCACCAAGCGAACATATCCCGCTCGGTTGTCGGCAAACTCAGGTGGAAATGCGTGTGCCCCCAAAAAGGTCGACACAAGGGTTGGCTCTTCCTCTCGGTTGAGTACCTGGATTGCTTCGAGCAGCTTTATCTCGCTCTCCGTGTCGAGACCATACCCACTCTTTACCTCGATAGTTGTTGAGCCGTGGGCAAAGGCACTTTGTACTAAAGGACGACACTTCTCCACAATCTCCCCGAGCGAAGCCTCGCGAACCGATCGCATCGTGCTTCTGATTCCACCTCCAGCTTCGTAGATCTCCTGATACGTTGCTCCACGCAAGCGCATGGCGAATTCGTTCGATCTATTTCCAGCAAACACAAGGTGTGTGTGCGAGTCGACAAAGCCGGGGAGGAGGGTCTTCCCGGAGCAGTCGATCCGCTCTGCAGTAGAATATTTTTCCTCGAGTTCTGCGGAGTTCCCGACTTCGAGAATTGTCTCTTCCTCGATAGCCACGGCAGCGTTTCGGAGGATGGTAATTTCTCCCATCTCCTTGCCACAGGCTCGTGGAAGTTCACCATGTTTTGTTCTCGAAGGTTCCGGGGTTACCAACGTTCCAATTCGTTCAAGCAACAGCATTGCGAACTGGCTCCTCATCAAGTTCAAAGTGGGAGAGATTGCGGAAGGCTTGAACGCGCTCAGCGATCTGTTCTTGGTTGAGATTGAGTAGTGCCTTTACCGAGAATTCCTCAACGCAGAAACTTGCCAGTGCGCTGCCGTAGACGACTGCGCTACGAAGTGTTTTCGGCGTCACCTCGCCATGTTTAGCGAGGTAACCAACAAAGCCACCTGCAAACGTATCTCCCGCTCCAGTCGGATCGAACACTTCCTCCAATGGCCAAGCAGGTGCGCTGAAGACTTCATCCTCAACAAAGAGAAGAGCACCATGTTCCCCTTTCTTGATAATGAGTGTCTGCGGCCCCATTGCACGAATCTTTCGGGCAGCTCGGATCAGACTCGGATCGTCGGCAAGTTGGCGAGCTTCGCTATCGTTGATTATCAGGCAGTCGACACGGCCAAGAGCCTCCTGCAACTTCTCCGGTGTGTTATCAATCCAGAAGTTCATTGTATCGCAGATAGTGAAGAGAGGGTTCTCCACTTGGTCGAGTACCGAAAGTTGAATTGCTGGATCTAAATTGCCGAGACATACGAAGCGAACATCGTTCATTTGTGCCGGAACTTTCGGGTCGAACTCTAACAACACATTCAGTTGTGTGTCGAGTGTGTCGCGTGTGTTCAGATCGTGGTGATAACGTCCACTCCAACGGAACGTCTTGCCCCCCTCACGTTTCTCCACACCTGTTGTGTCGATATTCCGGTCGTGCAACAACTGCAAATCGCTCTCCTCATAATCATCCCCAATAATGCTCACAACGCCGATATTCTGGCTTAGATAGCTTGCTGCTAACGCAATGTAGTTCGCCGATCCGCCGAGTGCATTCTCAGCTTTGCCAAAAGGTGTTTCGATAGAGTCGTAGGCAAGTGTGCCGATAACAAGTATGCTCATGATTGTTCTTTCTGTGAATAGTAGAAGAAAACTCCAAAGGTACGACGAAGTTTGAAAAATTGCGGATTGCTATTTGCAGATTACAGGTGGAAGTTGAGGTCTCAAGCTCTACAGCGACAATGCCAAATCTCCTATATTCCAGTTTCAACATCAGCGAATAACTCAATTTCC
>JBFWSB010000461.1:0-3052 GCA_050248595.1 Kapaibacterium sp. (SeqCode) | reverse complement strand
GCTGCGATTGGGCCGATATGATAAGAAGCTGTTAACGATACGATCACAATTTATTAACTGGCGCGGCGTGCAGATTTTACGGACGTCGCGCCCGGTTTTTCAGAATCATTAAAGAGACATGAGAAAGAAACGGGCTGAGAAGCGGCGCATCAATCCTGATCCAAAGTTCAATGACATTACCGTTGAACGGTTTATCAACAACCTAATGTGGCAGGGGAAGAAGAGCATTGCACGCTCACTCCTATACGATGCCCTCGACGTAATTGCAGACCGGACAGGGGAAGAACCAATTGAGGTTTTCCGTAAGGCACTTGCAAACGTCTCGCCGGCAGTTGAAGTTCGTTCGCGCCGCGTGGGTGGTGCAACGTACCAGATTCCGACCGAAGTTCGCCCGGATCGCCGGACTGCACTTGGCATTCGCTGGATTATCCGCTATGCTCGGGATCGTCGTGAGAAGGGAATGACTGCGAAGCTGGCTGGCGAGTTGATGGCTGCTGCAAACGGTGAAGGATCTGCCGTTAAGAAGCGGGAAGAGACACACCGCATGGCCGATGCCAACAAGGCATTCTCGCATTTCCGTTGGTAAGATAGTTTTTGGTCGTATGACTTGGCGTCTCATCTTCTTACTGCAGCTTCTGTTGCGGTGAGGGGAGATTGCGCTATTGCACAGGCGTAGGAAAAGTATAGTTTCACATAATCAGATTGGGTAAGCACAATGCCTCGCAAATATCCTCTTGAGAGGGTTAGGAATATCGGCATCATGGCGCACATCGATGCCGGCAAGACAACTACAACAGAGCGTATTCTCTACTACACCGGCGTTCTCCACCGTATGGGTGAAGTTCACGAAGGTGCAGCTACGATGGACTACATGGAACAGGAGCAGGAGCGTGGGATTACCATTACTTCTGCTTCCACTACCTGCTTCTGGAAGGGAAGTAAAGGGCAGTTTCCAGAACATCGTGTAAACATCATTGACACGCCCGGACACGTTGACTTTACTGTCGAGGTGGAGCGTTCGCTCCGCGTTCTCGACGGTGCTGTTGCACTCTTCTGTTCGGTAGGTGGTGTAGAGCCTCAGTCAGAAACCGTATGGCGTCAGGCCGACAAGTATAAAGTTCCACGCATCGCCTTCGTTAACAAGATGGACCGCGTCGGTGCGGACTTCTTGAATGTGATCGAGATGATGAAGGATCGTCTGGGTGCAAACGCTGTCCCAGTACAACTTCCGGTAGGTCAAGGAGAGATGTTCAAGGGAATCATCGATCTGATCGAAGACAAAGCCTACATCTTTGATGACTCTTCTCTCGGTGCTCACTGGGATGTGATTGACATCCCTCACGACATGGAAGAGCAAGCGCGCGAGTATCGTACCAAGATGCTCGAAGCTGTTGCCGAGGTTGACGATACTCTTCTGGAGAAGTATCTTGAGGGACAAGAAATTTCTGCAGAGGAGATTAAGAGTGTGCTTCGCCAGGCAACGCTTGAAGTTCGGATTATTCCTGTAATGCTCGGCAGTGCGTTCAAGAACAAAGGTGTGCAGCAGATGCTGGACACAGTGATTGAATTCATGCCATCTCCGGTAGATGTTGGTGCAACTCCTGGACACGACTATGAAGATGGTCATCACGTGGAGCGGGAAGTTTCTGACACCGAGGAGTTATCGGCACTTGCGTTCAAGATTATTGCCGACAAGTTCGTTGGTAAGCTGACGTTTGCTCGTATCTACTCGGGAACGATGCAAGCTGGCTCGTACGCTATGAATACGATCAACGGAAAGAAGGAGCGGATCGGGCGAATTCTTCGGATGCACGCCAACCACCGTGAGGATGTCGATGAGGCATATACAGGTGATATTGTCGCGCTCGTTGGTTTGAAAGATACTCGGACGGGTGATACCCTTTCGAGTCCGAACAAGCCAATTGTTCTGGAGAAGATGGAATTCCCAGAGCCAGTAATCGAACAGTCGATCGAGCCGAAGACGAAGGGAGATCAGGATCGTCTTGGCGACGCTCTGGTAAAGCTTTCAGAAGAAGATCCTACATTCCGCGTAAAGGTGGATCACGATACTGGACAGACCATTATTGCCGGAATGGGTGAGCTTCACCTTGATATCATCGTTGATCGTATCAAGCGCGAGTTCAATGTCGACGCGAATATTGGTCAGCCGCAGGTTGCCTATCGTGAGACATTCCGCAATGCAATCGATCAGGACACGAAGTTTGTCCGGCAGACTGGTGGTAAGGGACAGTATGGTCACGTTACTATCGAGTTTATTCCGAACGAACCGGGGAAAGGCTTCGAGTTTGTGAGTGAGGTTGTTGGCGGCGTTATTCCGAAGGAATATTTCAAGGCAATCGAACAGGGCGTTGTCGAGTCGATGCGGAATGGTGTGGTTGCTGGATTCCAAGTGGTAGACGTTAAAGCGCGACTTCACTTTGGATCGTACCACGATGTTGACTCATCGGAAATGGCCTTTAAGATTGCGGCTTCGATGTGCTTTAAAGAGGCGATGCGGAAATCCAATCCTGCTCTCCTTGAACCAATTATGGCCGTTGAGGTAATCACCCCAGACGAGTATATGGGTGACGTTATGGGTGATCTTTCAAGCCGTCGTGGAAAGGTTGGCGGAATGGCAAACCGTTCTGACGCGCAGGTAATCACCGCAATGGTTCCACTTTCGGAGATGTTTGGATATGCCACACGCCTTCGTTCGATGACACAAGGGCGTGCGATCTTTACTATGACCTTCGACCACTACGATGAAGTGCCGAAGTCAATCATGGAAGAGATTGTTGAGAAGAGTGGCAAAAAAAGGGTGATTGCCGCTTAGTCCCGGTTGCTACATTGACTTTTGATTATTAAAAAAACACCGTTTCACTAATAACCTGTACAGGAGACTTCAGGAATGGCAAAAGAGAAATTTGATCGCAGTAAACCGCACGTGAACGTCGGTACGATCGGTCACGTTGACCACGGCAAGACGACTCTTACGGCTGCAATCGCAACCGCACTTGCAAAGAAGTTCGGTGGTGAGCAGCGTTCGTTTGAC
>JBFWSB010000460.1:0-3056 GCA_050248595.1 Kapaibacterium sp. (SeqCode) | reverse complement strand
TACCACGAAACGTAATCTCGGTCTCAAGCGATCTCCCCTGCAACGGTCTGACGACATACTGTTCAATCAGTCTGCTGGCATAGTCTGTCTTCCCTATTGCAATCAGTCGTGGCAGGGCAATCACGTAGCGAAGGCCATCTGCATCGTCGTCGATATCAATCTCTCCCTCTTCCATCAGGTTGATCCCTTCCTCAACGAACTCCTCACTTGTCGGATCCAGCAATAAGTAGGGGACGAGCCGGAAATAAATCATCAAGCGGGCATCCAGATCAGTTGTTTCATCCAGCACTCGATAAAGGACAGAGCGAAGTTGTTGTCGCTGTTCCTCGGACTTCTCTGGAGAACTGGCAATAGTGGAGAGGAGAGCAACAAAGTGAGAGGTACCCAACAGTCGAGGAAATTTCTCACTCAACATAAAGGTCTCGGTGAAAATCACTGAAGGTGACCAACCCTCGTTCTCTGACTGATGAGGTTTGCTGAATGAAAGACGTGCTTGCCACGATAGTGCCGTAGCCCGGTGAAGGGCAATCTCTTCGGTAGCGGGAGCCTCGGTGGCATGCAGGTATTGTTGGAGGATATCCCTCATTTCATCGCTGAAAAATTTCACGCGCAGGGAGAAAAGCTTGCCTTGCAGAATAGTCAGGCGGGCGAGTAATTCATCTTCAGAGGAGATCGCCTGCTTCATCGACTTGTAGAGTGTCTCGACTGGATCGAGAATAGATCGGGCAAGTATCCAGTCGGTTGTGTGGAGCAACCGGCGGGAACGCTCGCACATGTTGCGAATCAGCGGGAGAAGCGATTCGGCAGGGGTGTCGCTCTCCTGCGGTACGATGTGATAGATCGGGAGGGTGGAGTAGAGAGGTGTTTCGGATTCGAGAAGTTCGAGCGTGTCGGAGATCGAGAGTCCGGAAGACCTCGCTAAAAACGACTCGTGCAGCAATGTGTGAACGAAGCAGATGGGGTAATCTGTCGATCCTTGCCCCCAGAGAGAAGGATGGAACGTTCGCTTGAAGGCAAGTATCCCGGCTGCAATTCCTCGTTCGACGATCTCGTCGGCTTCTGGAACCAGTCTGCGGGCTGCCTCGCGCGAGAAGACTTCGCCGAGTAGGGAGAGTCGTTCGAACGCCATTTGTTCGGTGGGGGAAATGCCACTTGCAATACCGGGAGCGATGGAGTGGAGAATTGCCTTCGTCCGCTCGTTGATCCGGGCTTCCCACAAGTTATCCGATGTTACGTCGAGCTTCCCTTCGCGTAGCCTCTGAAGAAGTTCCAAAAGAATTGAACGAAGCACCAGAGGTATCCCCCGCGTTGCGCGGTGGAGGTGGGGGGCAATTGTCTGCGCCTGTCCGATTCCGCACCCAACGAGCAGTTCTCCAACTTCCTCGACGGAGAAGGGAGAGAGTTTCATCGACGAAGTGATCCAAGGGAGAAGAGCCGTGTAGCTTGCCGATTCTATCGGGCGTGCTGCACAGATGATGGCGACCGGTTCGTGAGAGATCGCGGCAATCAGCGAGGAGAGTTCTGCTGCCCCCTCGTCCTGAAGCAGGTGAACATCTTCGAGAATCAGAAGGGTAGGGCGAAGCCGTATCAACCGACGCATCGCCGAAATTGTCGAGGAGGTCGTTTCCTGAATCGGTTCGGTAATCAGTGAGTGGAGGTCTGTCCGAACAGAGAGCAAGTGCCGGAGAAGTCCGAGAACGGAAGAACTGCCGAACGGATAGAACTGAATGTGTAGAACAATCGTTCCAGACTTCTCGATCTTTCTCGAAACAGACCTCAGCAGATAACTCTTACCAATTCCTGCCTGACCTGAAATCCACATGACGGAGGTTGTGTCGTGTGAAAAAACGGTCTTACAGAACTGTTCAATGCCTGCCTCTTCTTTCCTTCGTCCGGTAAACGGAATGTGTGATGTGGCACGCTCCGGAAGCGTAACTGTATAAAGGGGAGTCAGTTGACTCCCTTCTGCGGTATTCCCGAAGATCATACTACTCTCTCAGTGCATCTGTGAATTGCCATGTGTCGCAAATGACACTGGCTTTACTCAGGGAGTAGGGGGCACTCTTCGGGTGTGCATCGTAACGGTATTGCCGAAGATTGGACTGGACAGAAAGTATTCTTTCTGCGTGCGGACGAATATACACACGAAGAGTCTGATTGCTATCGATTTTTTTTTGGGTGTAATGCCCTCTGTGGACTGCTGTAATGCCTCCTTAATCTTGCTGTTATGCTTCGCTATCGAGATTCCCGGTAGAAAACTTCCTCGACAACCACTAACAGTTGATGGACATTTAACAATGGGAAAATCTCTACTCTGTGCCTGCACAGTGTTAACAATACTTGTGTGCAGTGCACAGTTGGCGTTCGGCCAACCGGTCACGGATAAATCGGGCAATGTCGGAATTGGGACTATTGCCCCCCATCAGAGTTCAATTCTTGAAACGTCCTCAACCGCGAAAGGCATGCTTTTGCCTCGCCTCAGTACGGCTCAGCGTGATGCCATCGTCCGTCCAGCTCACGCTCTGCTGATCTTCAACACCGACGACTCAACCTTTCAGTATAACTACGGCGACGAGTTCCGACCACTCTGGTATCGACTTGTCGTGGTCGATAACAACGGCCAGCTCCGTGCTCCACTCAGCCCCGGTGCACTCTGGTATGGCGGAGCCGACTCCGTCGCTACCGAACTGGCTCCGGGATCACCGGGAGATGTGTTGGTGATCGATTCTACCGGAAGTCGTCCCGCCTGGCAGCCGATGGGGCTGCTCAACTACTGGAGACTCGGGGGGAACAGTGCTCCATCGTCGAATATCCTTGGAACACTTGATGCGACAGATATTGACGTTCAGACCAACGGAACAAATCGAATGGTGATTGATGGAACGACGGGCGACGTTGCAATATCGAGCAGTCTCTCATTAAACGGGAGCACAACACCATTCAGAGTCAACGGGAATAGTGGTGCCAGTGGAGAGCTGCTCCAGTCAGGCGGAGTTGGTTCAACACCAGAGTGGAGTAGTGACCTGAACGTCAACTCCGTCACGGTCGACTCGTTG
>JBFWSB010000459.1:0-3075 GCA_050248595.1 Kapaibacterium sp. (SeqCode) | reverse complement strand
CAACGTGGTTACCTGCGTCGGTTCTCCAACAAGCTACCAGGTGACGGTAACGAACGTGAACAGAGTTGATGTTGAGATCACGGGGAGCAACATCTACGCAACCGAGTCGCAGGTACAGCAGGGATCGCCACGCTATCCGATTCTTCGGAATGCGTTTGGCGAGCGGGTGCAAAGCCTCGACTACTTCCTGACGGAGAATCCGGGCGTAGCACCATACACAGCAAATTCTTTCCTGCAATATCCACTGGTTGTGAAGCCGGGTGAGACCAAGACCTTCTACGTTAACTACATGCCGACGCGGAAGGGAATTCGCTACGGACGTCTCTTCCTCCGCACTAACGGTGAAAACTTTACGGGAACAGAGATTGGCTCGTTCGATAGAGAGGGAGAAGGGATTGAGGAAGTGGAAGGATTGTTGACAGTAGATCTTTTCGGAAAGAGTGTCGGCGGAACAATTGCTGGTGTGAGTGGTACGAAGTTGCCAGAGCCATTGGTCTTCGAAACGCTCGATCCGAATACTTCCAGCCTGAAGTCGGCTGTCATTCGCAACAGTGGTGACTGCGACCTCCGCATTAACTCGACGAAGCTCCGTATCGGTGCAGGCGACGTGCAGGACTTCGAGATTGTGTCGGCACTTGCAAACACATCGATTGACCCTGCAACAAGAGACTTCATTCTTCCTCCGGGAGGAGTAGATAGCATCGTCGTCAAGTTCTCACCAGTCCGTTCGGGATCACGTCGCGCAACGATTGAGTTGAAGACAAACGACTCTGCTCTCTACATCGAAGGTGTTGCCGAGCGGGGAAGCTACTATCTCGATCTCTACGGCGTTGGCGCAAGTGGTCTGGATGTTGCCTCCAGCATCACCTTGCCACCGGCAGTGATTGACGGACCAGGTTCTACCGGAACAGTGAAGCTTGAGAACAGCTCAGTAGAGCCAATTACGATCAACTCGATTGTTATCACTGGAGGGTCAACGGAAATTGTAGAAGATCCTTCAAGTCTCTGGCCTTCCTTCCCAGTCACAATTGGTGCAGCCGATGAGCTGGAGCTTGAGGTTGCATTTGACCCAACGTCGGGAAGCGCACCGGGAAGCCGCACAGCTACGATGCAAGTAGTTCTCTCCGACGGCAGAATTGTTGACATTGTCTTGAACGGTACAGCCGGAACACGTCTGATTGCAACACCTCGGCCAACTCTCTTCGGAAGTAGCGAGGTTGCAGTAGGGGAGATCAAGCGTGAGGTTGCCGTGATTACCAACAACGGAACCTTCCCACTTGAGATTCAGGACATGATGATTGTTGGAGGTGGAGCGAGCGACTATCGTGTAAACCCACTCCCACGCGCAATCATTGCACCGGGGGGGAGTGAGTTTGTGGAGATAACCTATAGCCCACAGGCACAAGGCAACTCGTTGGCAACGTTGACGATTACGAGCAACGCAACGAACGGAACTCCAGCTGGAACTCTCGAGATTGCATTGGGAGGAACAGCAGTGCCGGCAACAAGTGGCGGAGTAGTTGATCCTTCCGGCAGTACTACAGGACTTCCTGGCGAGGGAGCGACAACAATCGCTTCACGTGGTTCGGCTTCAGAGAATAATGCCACGAGCAGCGTGAACAGTTCTGCACAGGGCATTGTGAACTTGCAGAACATGCCAAACCCGGCTCAAGTCGAGACAACGATTGTCTTTACGCTCGGCACATCCAGCGAAGCAATCATCAACCTCTACAATGCGGAAGGCCAGTTGGTAAAGACGCTCTTGAATCGTGAGCTTGGTGCGGGAACGCACGAGGTGGTGTGCGATCTGAGCGACCTGCCATCAGGACAGTACTTCTATCAGCTTACCGCTAACGGCACTGTTGCTGGACGTGGTTTGCAGGTAACCAAGTAATCAGGGTTTCGCTTGTTGCAGGTGGACCAACTCTCCACCGCAAACAGACGAGATGCTATCGTGAAAGAGAGGGGACGGCTTCTTATACGAAGTCGTCCCCTCCCTTTTTTGCGATGAGTTTTGATACCGAAGTAAAACTGTGGAGGATAGATATGATCGTGCAGAACTCTTCCCCAGCATCTCGCTGGTTATTGGCAGAGTTCCGGTTATTCTTGCCTCAGAGAAGAAGGGCGATTCTTTTACCCCTCTTCTCCTTCCACCAATCCGAGCGACTTCAGGATATTCCAGGTGATTTCCTTCCGCTTTGGCACATCTTTGTCTCCCTCCATCCTAATGTTTGTGGCGAAGAACCAGACCTTCTCTCCCCGCTGTAGATAGCCGACAAACCAGCCAACACTCGTAGTATCTCGTAATACCCACCCGGTTTTTCCACGGTAAACGTAGTCCGGGGTCTCCTTCAGGATCATAATATCCTTCACAATATTCATCGTGCGCTGCGAGAAGGGGAGCGTGTTGTTGTGAAGGCGAACTAAAAAGTCGATCTGCTGTTGTGGAGTGATCCTGAGACCACCATCGAGCCAGAAACGGTCGATCCCTCCACTGATGTCCCGATTGCCGTAGTTGGCCGTATCGATGTAGTGCTGCATCCGCTCCTCTCCAATCCGTCGGGCAAGTTCCTGATAGTACCAGACAACGGAGTAGGCAATTGCGGAGCGAAGATCGTGCGTTCGGTTCCAATCAGGTATCTGGCGTTTTACGCCATCCCAGGAGATTGTGTCGTTCTCATCTTTGATAACTCCGGTCTCCAATGCGACCAAAGAGTTGAAAATCTTGAACGTAGAGGCGGGGAGATATGGAGTTCTCGCTCGCTCGGGATTCCAGACGAGATATTGGTTCTCCTGCGGATTGTAGAGAAGAAATGTCCCTTCAACGTTCGCATCAGCAAAGAACTTGCCGAACACCGCCCGTTCTTCCCACTGCGGTTCTCTTACGGAAGTTTCGTTGGAGAGTGAGTCACTGTTAGTTGAAGGTTGAGGGTTGCTTTCGTTCTCCTACGCACAGGAGAAGAGAAAGAGAGTGCAGAGAAGCGAGAGTACGATGTTACGCATGGATTTTTAGGAATTCAAAATTCAAAAGTAAAAGTTCAAAAAAGGGAAGGTGAAGATATTTGAAGAGTACCC
>JBFWSB010000458.1:0-3097 GCA_050248595.1 Kapaibacterium sp. (SeqCode) | reverse complement strand
TTAAAGGAAGTGGTGATCCTCTACGAACATATCTCAAAGCTGCTGCAAGAGCCAGTAGATGAGAATGAGAACTCTCTCAGAGATATGCAGGGGAAGTTGAGTGGCCTTTTGGATGACTTCGTGCAATCCACCAAACGCTCTCCGGGGGGGGGAGCTTCCAACATTAAGCGTGATGATTTGCGCGACCTTGGGATGATGCTCCAGCATCGGTCGTTAGGAGACAACTCGCTGATTGCAACCCTCGTCAAACTACTCCGCCAAGTCCTTAGCCTCCCACGCTTCCGCAAACTGAAATTCTCAAAGAAGTAAGGCGGAGAGTCGAGAGTCAGAGAGTCGACTTTGTAGGTTCCACAACCTCTACAACTCCAGGCGCACCCTGAAGAGCTGCGGCTACCAATAGTCAACTCTTCGACTCTCGACTCTCACACTCTCAGCTCTTGCCGACTTATTTTGCTTGGAAGATCTTTTCGTCAATAGTTCCGTTAACGGTGTAGGTGAGGTCGCTTACAACAAGTTCACTCGGCCCCATCCCGATAATCAAACCAGAAGGTTGAGTGATTCCAGCATCTACCTTACCCCAACCAGTGAACTTTATGTCGGACTCCCCTGCAACAATCTCGTAGGGCAGATAAGTAGTACGGTCGATGTAGTAACTCTGTTCATCGGCTCCCTCTCTTTTCACGAGGATTACGTAGCAGCTTTTGCCATCTACTTCCTTGATCCCTTTAAGCTCTACACTCCCACCAAGTGCATCAAGCCAAGCTTCCTGCAAGATATGAGTAGAGGCAATCTGCTTCTGAACCTCTTCATCTCCCAATGGAATCTGCTGCCCTTGCTGAATCTGAGCAGCACTCTCCTCAGTGGTAAACTGTTGGAAGAGTGTCATCGTTTGTGGCCCCATCTGGGCAGTTAGCTCGATATACTCTTTTCGTGGATAGGCTTGCACCATCTTATAGATTCCCGGAATTTTCTGCCCGCCAACACTCAGTTCCATCTTCCCTTCAATCGAAAGTGAAGTCACCTTTCTCAAGGCATCTTTCCCCCCCATTGCATCGAGCATCGAACTCCAGACTTGGTCGGCAGAAACTCCAGCCTCAGCCGCTGCCATTCCCTTCACTGGCTGCAAGTCCTCATTCCAGAGCGTAATATCTCCGAACTGCTTCAACGACTCCTGAACGTCACTCGCCTTCCCAACAACGACAATCGCCATCTTCTCCTTCTGGAAGTATTTCTTGGCGATAGCCATCAACTCGTTTGAAGTAGTTGTCGTGTATATCTCCACCAGCTTGTCGAAGTAATCTGTTGGCATGCTGTAGAAATCAATACTCTGCACTCGAGTTGCCGTTCTATCAGCATTTGCGAGCGACATTAAGTACGTTCCCACTGCCGACTGGACGTTGAGCGTTAGCTCTTCATCCGACACGTTCTCTTTCGTGAGGCGTTCAATCTCGAAGATCATCTGCACAATCGCTGAGTCGGTAACGTTGTTACTCACGTCGGCTGCTGCAACGAAGCTCCCACCAAACAAATTTGTTGTGAAGTAGCTGTAAGGACTATAAGTCCAACCGTGAGTTTCGCGCAAGTTCGAGGCGAGCCGGTTACCGAGACCAGTGCCGCCACCTAAAATGCTGCTCAGCAGGCTTGCCCGCGTTCTGTCGCTACTGGTGTAATCAGGGCCAGCCCCGACAATGCGGATAGAACTCTGCACGGATGTAGGCCGATCAATCAGCACAACTTTCTGCTTACCAAGCTTCACCCCACCCGACTCAAGTTTTACAGGCTTCCCAGCCGACTTCCAGTTTGCAAACTTCTCGTTGAGGAGTGCTCTCACCTCGTTTGCCGTAAGGTCTCCCACAATAGCCAACGTAGCATTCTCAGGCTTGACGTAGGTTGCGTGATAGTTCAAAATATCGTCCCGTGTAAAGGCGTTAATACTCTGCTCCGAAGGCATCCGAGCAAAGGGAGCATCTCCGAAGAGAACCTTCCGAACTGCGTAGTCAGCAATGAAGTCTGATTGCTTCTTGCTCGCCTTCAAACCATCTACTTGCAAAGCTTGATACTTGGCCAACTCGTCGGCTGAGTAATCGGGGCGGAGCACAACGTTGGCAAAAAGCTCGGTAATCTTTCCCATATGCTTTTTCAACCCTGAAGCACTAATGCTGATTGCATCTTCTGAAGCACTTGCCCCGATGTTGCCACCAACAAAGTCAATCTGCTCGGCAAACTCTTGAGCCGACATCCCCGCTGCCCCCTTCGTCATAAGGTCAGCAACGGCATCTCCCAAACCGGTCTTCTCACCCACTACAGCATTGCCACCACGGACGAGGAGCCGCATTGTGACGAGTGGACGTGGATCGTGAACAAGAAATACTTTCAGCCCATTGTCGAGCAGCAATGTTTGGTATGGAGGAAAAGCAATATCCGGAGCAGGATCAGCCGCCGGACGTTGCGTACGGTCAATCGTCTGAGCCGCAAGAGTTTGTGCCATAAAGGTTGATGCCAATATTGTGAACGCGACTGTCGCTGTGATTCGTTTCATTCTCATCTATCGCGCGATTGTTTGTGTGAATAGAAAAGTCTTAGTGATTTGGAACAAGGTACTTCAAGACAACGCGATTTGCTGGCGTCAAATATGTCTTCGCTACCCGCTGCACATCCTCTCTAGTCACCTTCATCAGGTGATCGATCTCCGTGTTAACGTGATCCGGATCTCCAAAGAAGGTCTCCGCCTGCGCAAGTGCCTGTGCCTTATCCAGAACACTGTTGAATCCACCCGCATACTGCGTTTCAATCTGGTTCCGTGCTCTCAAGAACTCTTGCTCGGTAATTCCTTCACTTTGCACTCGCTCGACAATCTGATCGAACTCCGTCGCCAACCCGTTAATATCTTGGTCGGGAGAACGCCCAATTGAAAACATCGCGAACATCCCCCCCTTCTCCAAGGCAATTGGGAACGAAGCTGCCTGAAGTGCAAGCTGCTTCTCGTCGACCAACGTTTTATAGAGACGTGAACTCTCTCCCTGTGCCAACACTGTTGTAAGAACCTGAAGCGGATAAGAGTCGGGAGAACCTTGGGCAACTGTGCGCCATGCGTAGA
>JBFWSB010000457.1:0-3099 GCA_050248595.1 Kapaibacterium sp. (SeqCode) | reverse complement strand
GTAAGTCTACGAGCTGAAGTTGTGGACACAGCCCGTGGAGGTTGTGTAGTGTTTAGTGTTCGTGACTGCAACGGCAACGTCTCCTTCGATTCGGTCTGCTATAGTCCTCGGCCAGATAATTTCCGTCCGCAAGTTTCCGAACGCGACAGTGTCGGTTCGTGGGATCCAGACAAGTGGCCTTGCAATGCACGAACCCGGCGCGTAGTGATTCTCGACAGCTTGAATCAATTTGCTGAGGCAGGAGATTACGGACTTGGTACAGTTAAAGTTGTCTCCATCAACAATTTCGCTGAACCAATTATCATTGATAAGAATGGGAACGTTAATGGAACCATCAATGATTTTGATCCCCGAGCAACTATTGTCCTGAATGTTATTGATACCAATCGGAGTGCTGAAGCAGAACTGCTTGTCACTGATTATGCTGGCAACGATACAACCCTCTATTTCTCATACTGTACTATCGATGACTTCCAACCACCAGCAGTGAAACATACTCGGAAGTCTGATACCGAGTGGCATATCACTGCAACCGACAGTGCCGATTGGGATCGAGGTCTGCTCGACATTACAGTAATATCAAGCAAGAACATTCTCTTCCGGGGACAAGACGATACGCTTCGAACAGTTCCACCAAACATTTCTAAGGGGGCAGCGTTCAACGAGCTGGATATAGAGTTAGCGAACCATTGCGACCCGGCTGAGCTAATTTTGCAGTATCGAGACACATACTACGATACCGACCCAGCCAACCATGCCACGTTCGACACGATACGCTATGCCGGTATTCCCGACACCTTAGCACCGAACATTCTGATCATTCCTGGATATGACGGCACAACCTATTTCTATGAAGTCCGAATCGACGACATTCACTATTTCGGAAACGATCTCTTCGATTGTGACCGAGGCTTGGAAGATATTCAAGTAACGTTTACTTCAAACTTGAGGATTCGTCAATCGCTAACGTGGCTGAACTCGCACGAGGCATCACTCAGCCTTGAAGTGATTGATACCTTAGCAATTGAAAAGATCGACACCCTCTGCATCATAGCAATTGATAGCGCATCAAACCGCTCCGAGGCTTGTGACTTCTGGCCGGCAACACCAGATGGGAAAAGCCCTGTGTTTGTCGGTAGACTCGATCGATCAACTCTCAATATTTCTGGCTTGGCAAGCGACAACCGCGAGAACGACCGCGGCCTTAGCTCTGTATTGCTGCGGAGCGCTTCCGGCTTGGATCAAACCTTTGGACTGACCAATCTGCGAGGACGACCAACTGCGAACGTTAACATTCCTATCACAAACCCTTCCGGAGAGATTTCGGGAGAACTGGTTATTGAAGATCTGTACGGAGAGGTACTAAACACTCCAGAGCAATCGCTGCACACGATTGTAGTTCCATTCCGTTTACCAGTGGTACAACTTTCCGTTGAGATGCCGGAACTTGTAGATGCGGAGACAGAGTTTGTTGTGCAGATCCGAACAGTTACTCCAATTGAGTCGGACCTTATCAAGTCGATCACGTTCGATCTGCGCCCAGAAGGACCAGCACAGTTTATCGATGCTACAACCTCATCAGGAGTAGCAGGAACATTTACTGCAATCCCTACGCCAACAAAAGATTTTCGAGTCCGCTACGAATCCAAAGGAAGCGAGATAATTCCGGCAGGGCGTCTTCTCGGATCATTGAAGTTCCGAGCGTTAACTCGCAACACAAATGTAGAACCATTTACGCTCCAGATAATGGCCTCAACCAAGGCTGTGAATGATAACCGCGACACTACAATTACTGTTAAGAAAGTAACGAACGATCCTCTCGCCTCACAACTAACACTTCCTCCTCCTCTACTCTTAACTGGAGGAGACACCCTCACTTACGTAAATGGCGACTGTAATCGCGCGCTGACATCAATTGGAGCCGGAAAGCCAACTGGGCTGGCAATTTTAGCACTTGATCCACAACCGGTACAGGCAGGTGAAGGGGTTGTAAACACAATTCTGCGAGATGTCCCAGAAGATGGGGCAACAATTGAGTGGATTGCCCCAGATGGACGCACCGTGAAGACAATTGTAGTGGAGGGAACGGAGGCAGGTATCACACGGTACGTTGTTCCAATACCGGAGAATGCTCCCCCGGGACTCTACTTCTTCCGTGTCACCAGTACCAACGGAATCGATACGCAGAAAATGATTATTACTCAGTAGTAGCAATCCGATAGTTTAAGGAGAACTGAGGGGATCAACGTTGCAGTTGATCCCCTCATTCTTTTACTTCAGATAAATGTCTTTATTACTCAACCTCTCTATACACCACTACGGCTTTCTACAAACAGTTTGCATAATCACTCTTTTTTCCAGACTTTAGTTGGCTGCCAGACCGCATCGCAGAGTTTCTCCACACTGTAAGAAAACGGTACTGAATGTTGTAAGCATCTATTCAGTACCACTATATACCGCGCCCGGTAAACTTATACCACATGGAGGCACCATGGTGAAGCGTTATTTCTTTCGTCTCAGCTATCTTCTTTTATTGATAGCACTCACATCTGTTGGCGAAGTGCGTGCCCAACAGATGACAGACCTGGTCATCACAGGAATCTCCCTTCCACCCGACGTTGTTCCACAAATTCAGCCAATAGGAGTTCAGTTCACCATTGCCAATAATGGCGATGCCAACGCAACAAACTTCTTCTGTGGCATTCAGATCTTCTCGCTGGAAAACCCATCTGTTCCAATCTTCCAAAACCAAGTCAATGTTCCACTCCTTACCGCAGGAGAGACACAAACCTTGCAGTCAACACAGCCATGGTTGCCAACAGAGGAGGGAGAATATATCGTTCAGGTGGCAGCGGTCTACGAATTCGATAACACTCCATCAAACAATGTGATGGGGAAAAGTTTTAGGGTTGGTCAATCTGAGCAACTTCTTACGCTACAACAGGCAGTGGCAATACTCAACGAGGAACTATTAGATAACCATCCTCGGGCCGACTCACTCGTAGCACTTCACATTAGCCCTCCAGCGAATCCAGCAGATAGTTTGATTCCTCCCGGGCTTTCGATAATGGCTGCGGATAGTTCCCTTACTCTCCAGTA
>JBFWSB010000456.1:0-3133 GCA_050248595.1 Kapaibacterium sp. (SeqCode) | reverse complement strand
ATGCGTCAGCGTTGGCTCGTCTTCCCAATTATTCTCCTCTGCGGCTTCCTCATCTGGTTCTTGATGTCTCTTCTCCCTTCCGAGTTAGCTCCACTCGAAGATCGAAGCGGTCTCCGAATGTTCGCCACAGCACCGGAGGGCGCAACGTTCGAGTATATGGACGACTACATGGATCAGATGATCACGTTGGTTAAAGATTCGGTTCCAGAAATTTCCGCAATCATTTCTGTTACCTCTCCCGGCTTCGGCGCATCCAGTTCGGTCAACTCTGGGTTCATGCGGATTATTCTGACGCAACCAGATGAGCGAGGCCGAACGCAGAGCCAAATTGCCGGACAACTGAACGGACTCTCCAAGAACATTCCGGGGGCACGTGTCTTCTTTTCGGAAGAGCAAACAATCGGGGGACGCAGGGGAGGTTTACCGGTACAGTTCGTGATTCAAGCTCCGAACTTTGAACGCCTGACCGAAAAGCTGCCCCAGTTTCTTGATAAAGCAGGTGAGAGTGAGGTCTTCAACATTGTTGATATCGACTTAAAGTTTAACAAGCCAGAGTTGCGGGTTTCGGTAGATCGAGAGAAAGCACGAGTGCTCGGCATTTCGATGCTCGACGTAGCCCAAGCACTGCAAGTGGCTCTCAGCGATGGTCGGATGGGATACTTCACGATGAATGGGAAGCAATATCAAGTAATTGGTCAGCTTGCTAAGGAGAACCGAAACGATCCGACTGATCTTAGCTCCATCTTCTTGCGAAACAACCGAGGTGAGATGATCCAACTCGACAATCTCATCGAGACAAAGGAGGAGAGTCGCCCGCCGCAACTCTACCGCTTCAACCGATATGTCTCGGCGACAGTCTCTGCCGGCCTTGCCGACGGATATTCGTTGGGGAATGGCATTGAAGAGATGGAACGGATTGCCGAAGAAGTTTTAGATGATTCATTCAGCACATCTCTAACCGGAACGTCGCGGGATTTTGTGGAGAGTTCATCAAGCCTCCTCTTTGCGTTTGGCCTTGCTCTGCTATTGATCTACTTAGCACTGGCCGCACAGTTCGAGAGTTTCCGTGATCCATTCATTATACTCTTTACTGTTCCTCTCGCCTTAACTGGAGCACTTCTTTCACTCTGGTATTTCGATCAGACATTGAACATCTTTAGCCAGATCGGTATGATTATGTTGATTGGTTTGGTGACGAAGAATGGTATTCTCATCGTAGAGTTTGCCAACCAGCGTCGTGAAGCTGGACTCAGCATCGCCGAGGCAATCCTCGACGCATCGGCGGCTCGCTTCCGCCCTATTTTGATGACCAGTCTCTCCACAATCCTCGGCGCACTTCCGATAGCCTTAGCACTCGGCTCGGGAGCACAAAGTCGCGTCTCGATGGGTATTGTTCTGGTTGGAGGCCTCATTATCGCAACGCTCCTAACTCTCTTCGTTGTGCCGGGCGTCTATTCACTCTTTACAAGCAAACGTCTCCGAACTATTCCCTTGGAAGAATTGGAAGTTGTTGAAGGAGAACAGTAATCTTTCACGATAGAACTATGCTCAGACTTTCACTACATGATAGCACCAACTGCTGTTGGGAGAAGAGAGAATATCTTCTCTCGCTAACATTCGTTTCCCTCCTCCTTCTCTTCCTCCCTATAGTCGGGAGAGGGCAAGGGGAAGAACTAACGCTGAGAGAGGCTGTTCGCATTGGGCTTGAACAGAACAGACGAGCAGAACTTGCTTCGCTGCAAACTGAGTGGGCAAGCGAGGGAGCAACGCCCGGAGCAGCCGGACTTCTGCCGGAAGTTGATCTGCGTGGCGGAGTAAGTGGAAGCCTGAACAACACACGCCAAGAGTTTGTCAGCGGCGAAGTGACCGAACGAAGCGGAGCCGTCTCCAGTGGATACTCACTCGGCGTCGATGCTAACTGGCAGGTATTCGATGGCTTTGCATCGTGGCGACGGCTCGACTTGCTGCGTGGAGAAAAGGCGTTGAGTACTGTAGCCGAACGGGACGAACGAGAGAGAATTGCTACAGAGATTGCTCTCGCCTACTTGGATATTGTGTTGCTTCGCGAGCTTATCAGCACAGCTAAAGAATCCATCCGTCTCTCGATTCTTCGGCGTGACTTAGCAAAGGATCGGGTTGATGCCGGAGCTTCCATCCGCTTCGAGATGACGCAAGCACAGGTTGACCTTAACTCAGATAGTGCTACGCTACTTCGCCAGGAACTACAGCTTGCCAATGCAAAGATTCAACTCAATCGACTGTTGAACAGACCTCCCCTTACTCCTTTCACTCCTGTCGATCCTGTTGCAATTCCTCTTCCCCTACCATCACGGAATGAATTGCGCGAGCAGATTGTAAGAACGAACTCGGCAGTAGAGCAGGCTTCCCTCACCATTGAGCAGATGAAGCGTAGAGAGAGCATTGTAAAGTCCGAACTCTACCCAAATCTTTCACTAAATGTCGGCTACGACTTCGTGGGGTCAAGTGCTGACGCCGGTTTTCTTCTCTCGAACCGCACATCAGGATTGAACTATAGCCTAAACGCGACCTGGAATATCTTCAACGGATTTGCTACTGAAGGTCGACTCGACCAGGCAGATATTCTGATACGCCAGAGCGAGTTGCGATATGCCGAAGCTGTCGCCGAAGCAGAAGAGAGCTTCGAGACACTCTATCAGCAATACGACAACCAGCGTCTTCTGGCTGAATTTGAACGGAGTAGTATCACTGCGGCAGAAGAAAATCTGCAACTTGCATCTGACCGACTTGAGCTTGGAGCGGTTACCCCCTTAGAAGTTCGGCAAGCACAGACTCGCTTTATCGAATCTGGAAGTCGACTAACGCAGGCTGAGTATGAGATGGCAATCCTTGGCCTTCAGCTACTTCGGTTGAGTGGAGATATTCTGAAGATTGCCGGTGAGTAGAGCAAGGAGAGAGGAGGCTAAGTTCTGACAACCCTCATCTGGTAATAGTCAGGCTCAGCCCTATCCTCCTTAGCTTAGCATACTCAACTGACCAGTCTCCTCCTCACTCCCTCCCTGAAGCTGCCGGGCAAATTCATCTTCGTCGATGATTGCAACGCCAAGCTTTACTCCCTTCTCCAGCTTCGACCCAGCCTTCTCTCCAGCCAGAA
>JBFWSB010000455.1:0-3137 GCA_050248595.1 Kapaibacterium sp. (SeqCode) | reverse complement strand
GCAGAATCGTCAGGTTAGAACAACCACCAATTGTCGGAATGGGCTGTCCTGCTGAGTTCAGCAACCGGATACAGAAACTGTAGTTTCCCTCCGGAAGGGAGTTTGTGGCGAGGGCAATGGTTCTAATGCTCGGGTCAATCTCCACACTGTTCGGGTCGATCAGATCACGACCGAAAAGGGTCTTCACCGAGTATCCTTTCCCTACTGTCACGCTCGGGATTTGTGGATGGCCATCCTTCGAGCGTACCACAACCTTTCCCGTCCCCACATTCTTTACCTCGAACGATACGCGCGCATCTCTATACTCTTGGTTTCCTGCCGGATTCGTAATCCGAAGCTGGATCAACGATGGGTCTCGACGCCAATCGGAGATTCTCTCCGGCATCGGATTCCGTGTTAGCAGTTGCAGTTGAACCTGCCCCTGCGCTAACGCTACTGTAATACTGATGAAAAAGATCATCGTGATCGCTACAATAAGTCGGGTAAGTAGTCCCTGTTTCATACGTGTGCCTCTTTCTGCGTTGGTTATTGATAACAGTTGTTGTTTGAACTCCTATCAGTATCTTCCGCAGACTTAAATCCGACTTAACGAGGGTGAAAAATTTTTGATTGCGGATTTCGGATTGGGGATTTTTTGCCCTTCTGATTCTTAAATCAGCTCCATCTTCCTTTATTTCTCCCCACAAAGAGATCATACAGCCTCCAATTCCTAATTCTCAATTCCTAATTCCCAATCTCCCCCTCCCTCTGTAACCCATCCATAACTCACTGTTTTCTCCTGACAACTATACCTTTGTGCTATGCCTTTTGACTACGATGCAATCATCATCGGCAGTGGTGCTGGTGGCGGAACCATTGCCTGGAAGCTTTGTGCTGCTGGAAAGCGAGTGCTGTTGATAGAGCGAGGAAAGCGATTTGATGATCCTACTGCGTTCCAGAACGAGAAGCGGATGCTGATTGATATGGAGGCATTTGATGATCGGACGTTCAGGGTAAACGAACGGGATACGCGACTCTATATCGGCGGGGTTTTAGGGGGTGGAACTGCACTCTACGGAAGTGCTCTGCTCAGACCGAGTCGAGATGATTTTCACCCCGGCAAATTCTACAGTAGATGGTTGCAACCAGAGTTGTGGGACTGGCCAATCAGCTACGATGATCTGGAACCATATTACGACCAAATAGAAGAGCTGCTCGGGGTGACTGGTGACGCTTCAGCAAGGATGCCCCACATCGAGAAACCTCGGGGAGGCTACGCTTCACCTCCCCCTGAATTAGAACCCATTAATCGAAAGCTAAAGCGAGGAATGGAGGACTCTGGCTTCCACCCATTCCACCTCCCTCTCGGCATCGACTTCAACCGTTGCCTTCGCTGTCCTACATGTCCCGGCTTTTACTGCCCCAACAACGCACGAGCTTCAACAACCGACCGGTTCATCGACCGCGCTATCGCAACGAACAACTTAGAGCTTCGCACAGAGTTTGAAGCTGAGCGGATACTGCTCGACTCAAGAGGGAAAGGGCGCGGAATCAGAGTTCGTTCGCGACGCCAAAACGTTGTGGAAGAGTTAACCGCTGAGAACTACATCATCTCTGCCGGTGCTATCGGAAGTCCGGTACTTCTGATGAAGTCAGGTTATGAAGACCGAAGTGGAGAACTGGGACGCAACTATGCCTACCATTGCGGTGCGCTCATCGCCGGAATCTTTCGTGAGCCAACAGGTGGAAGCGAGCGTTTTATCAAGCAACTTGGATTCACCGATCTCTACTTCGGCAATAACGAGTTTCCACACAAACTTGGCTACGTTCAAACCCTCCCTTCCCCGGGGCCACTATCTGTTCAGGAGAACGCTCCGGTTCCCCTTCCCCATTCGTTCGCAAACTTTCTGAACCGAAGAATGCTTATCATTTCTGGCGCTGTGGAAGATTTACCCCAGCGGGAAAACCGTGTGGAGCTTGACAACTCGGGCACGATCCACTTAAGGCACAAATTCCACCCCTACGACATCGAACGGTCGCAGTGGTATCTTCAGCAACTGAAGCGAGTTATGAAGAATACCGGAGCACTCTTCACGTTCGGGGCAACTGGTGAGAAGGATGATCGGCACACTGCCCACCAGACCGGAACGCTCCGCTTCGGAATTGACCCAGACCACTCGGTACTCGATCCCGACTGTCGTCTGCACGGCTACGAAAACGTCTACGTTGTCGACGGAAGTTTCACCCCAACGTCGCTTGGCGTTGGTCCAGCGCTAACAATTATGGCAAATGCATTGCGGGTTGGAGAGATTATTGCAAACCCGTAGGGGCGAATAACCATTCGCCCCACCCAAACCACCTCAAGCACAAAGAACATTGGCACATCCCCAACAACAAAACCAACACCATCTATGAAAACTGTCACCATCACCGGAATCTCCGGCACACTCGGCAAAGCACTCGGCGAAGAATATCTCCGCAAAGGATGGCACGTGATTGGCGTATCCCGTCGCGAAGATGTAGAAGGAAAGGGAGAGAGCTACTCTGAACTCCACGTATCAGGCCAAGAGAGTGTGGAAAATGCAAGGGAGTTGCTCGACCTCAACGCTGATTTGCTGATCCTGAATGCGGGACAGATCGAAACGGAGATTGGTGAGAAGGGATTACCTCTAACAGAAATGGTGGAGAGTATGAACCGTGTGAACTACACTTGGCCGGCAGTGGTGGCAACCGAAGCAGGGAACCGAAAGTGGGCAAACTCGTTCGAGATTATCGCAATCGGTTCGATAGCTGACGGAGCACCCTCTCCGTTCGGTCCGGTCTACCACGCAGGAAAGATTGCGATCCACTACTTCTGGCTCGGCGTCGGTCCCATTGTCTACTACGCTACAGAGGGGAAGGTGAAGATGCGCCTCTACCGACCGGGAGCAATCAAAGGTCCACTTGCTTGGGCTCCGATAAACAGACTGAACGAGAAGGGGTACAAGATCAGGAAGAAGCGAGTTGACGGAGCACCCGAGGCAAATCGCGTGGCAGGAGACATCATCAAGTGGATCGAAAAGGGGAAGGGTTGGGTAGGGACATGGGACGAACCGATCTCTTTCAAAATCTTCAAATACCTCCACGCATTCTTCCCAAACCTTTCCTACAAAGTCCAG
>JBFWSB010000454.1:0-3147 GCA_050248595.1 Kapaibacterium sp. (SeqCode) | reverse complement strand
TCCGCAAGAGACCTCCCATTATTGGCGCATCCTGTTTCCCCCGAACGTTCAGTGGGCGTTCCACATCGTCGAGCCATCCTTCATCCCACGATGATTTGGCGTGGCGAGCAAGGTAGAGTCGTTTCATCAAACGAATTCGTTATTGAAGAGTAGGTTCATTCATAAAATCAGAGCACCCGTATGCAATTTCTCGAACCAGCTTATAGAGAAACGGGAAGCTCTGTTGAACTGATCAAATATACCTCTCGCGTGGGTCAGCCTCAACCGGGTCTGGCTCCGTCCGCGTGATAATCTTTGCTCCAACGGCATCCCCCCAGACGTTGACGGTGGTTCTGGACATGTCCAATAGACGGTCGATACCGAGAATCAACCCAATTCCTGCAATCGGTACGATTGCCTCTCCCCCCCCCATACTCTGGTTGATGGCGGCGATAATCACCGGCATCATCACGAGCGATGCCGAGGGAATCCCGGCGGCCCCAACTGCGGTGAGAACGGCGGTGATCGCTATCACGATGTTTTGCTCAATCCCAAGCTGTATCCCGTAGGCCTGCGCAATGAACACAACGGCGACAGCTTCAAAGAGTGCTGTCCCATCCATATTGATTGTAGCACCGAGTGGAAGAACAAACCCAGCCGCTTTCTTGCTACACCCCCCCTCGTCAATTGCCGCTTCGATTGTCACCGGAAGTGTGGCCGAACTACTATCAGTTCCGAAGGCTGTCATCAGAGCAGAGCGCATCTGGTGCATGAAGGTGAAGGGATTGGTCTGGCCGAAGAGCCAGAGAATAAGGGGGAGAACAATGAAGCCGTGGATTGCGAGACCCAAAATCACGGTCAGAACATACCAGAGCATTCCGCCAGCGTAGGATTCCAACCCAATCCGAGCGATTGACCAGGCAACCAGAGCGAAGACGCCGAGCGGAGCTAAGTAGATCACCACGTGAACCATCTTCGTCATCACCTCGAAGATTGCATCGAAGAAGCTGACCACTATTCCCTGCTTTCGCCCAACCGTAGTGAGAACAATGCCGAAGAAGATGGAGAAGAAGATGATGGGGAGGGCAGCTAATTTTGGATCGGCAGCAGCAGCAACAGGATTCGTCGGAATCATCTGCCGGACAATTGCAAGTATCGCTGGGCCGAATCCTTTCGGCCCTTCTTGCACCTTCGTTTGTACCGACACATTCTCCGTAAACTCCTGCTCAGCCCGCTCCCTCTCCTGCAAACCGACTGACTTTCCGGGTTGAATCACGTTCACCAAGGTTAGGCCGATAACTACGGCAATCAACATCGTGGAGAAGTAGTAGAAGAAGGTCTTCCCCCCAATCCTTCCCAACTTTCGGAAATCCCCAACCGACGCAACGCCGACAATTACTGAGGAGATAATCAAGGGGACAATCATCATTTTCAGCAGACCGAGAAAGAGGTCGTTCCCAACGAAGTCGAGTGCTTCTAACATCCCGCTGTAGAACTCTCCATCTCCTCCCTTAAATCCGAAGAGCCACTGTCCAAAGATTCCTCCGACTACAAGTCCGACGAGAATAAGTGTTGTTATCAGCCAGGTTGATTTTTTTCGTCGACCACCCTTTGACCGACGTTCGGGTTCTTTTGTGTAAAACATGCCTTGCAATAGTTGTAGTGGGTCCGCGATGTTGCCGTGAAGATACGGCAGAGAAATTGAGGGAGACAAACTGCTGGAAACAGAATTGAAACCGTAACTTTCGAGCTTTCATCAGGTTTGTATCGGCACAGAGATGAGATCAACACGCATTTGCATATTATCTACCGTCATGGGATTGCTTCTCGCGATCCCGACTACTCAACTCTGCTCACAACCCCTCCCCGCCTCTGCTGGAACTGAGTTTTACATCGGACTCCCCTTCCTCGGAATTTCCGAGAACGCGCTTCTTCGCCTGAGCATCACCGCCGTAGCTCCGGCAAACGTTACACTCGAGTTCCTCGAGAATGGCAACACGCAGTCGCAGGCTGTGGATCCGGGAATGCCGTGGGAACTCACCATTCCACGATCTATCGTCGAGTTCGACTCACAGCGTGAGGGGAAGACCAATCGTGTGATTTGGATCCGTTCGGATCAGCCTGTTGTGATCCACGCCACGCACGATGCCTCCTGGTTTACCGACACATGGATCGTCCCACCAGTCTCCCAACTTGGGTTAGACTACCAACTGATGTCCCTTTGGAGCACAAGCTCGTCTGGGGGTATTGCTATGATAATAGCTACGCAAGATTCCACACGAGTTAGGATCACACCGACTGTGCCAACCTCTGGGGGGAATCCTGCTGGATTTAGTTATGGAGTAACCCTTCACAGAGGAGAGGCCTGGCAGGTTGTCCCACTTCGTCCAGAGTTTAGCGACATGACCGGAACTCGCTTCGTAAGTGATAAACCCGTTGCCATCGTTGGGGGACATGCTGGAACAATGTTGAAGGATCAGGGTGCAACGAACCCGTTAGTGGAATCGCTGGTTCCAACAGATCAGTGGGGAACCGAATTTCACTCTGTTGTTTTGCCGAGACAGGATGTTGGCTACTACAAGATATTGGCTTCAAACGATGCCACACTCGTGCAGGTAAATGGCGTCCCCCTCACGGTTCTCAACGCCGGAGAAAGCGTCATTCACGAAGACCCAAGCCCGGTTGACATCACAACAAACGAACCGGTCAGCGTTGCGCAGTTCACCTACCGCAGACGTGACTCACTGATTGGCGTAGCAACCGGTGACCCTTCGATGACATTGCTACAGCCTTACAGTGCCTGGTCGCGAGAGTATCGTTGGACTACGCAGAGTCTCGCCCCTCGCTTCGACTTGCGGGATACAAGTGGTGGACTACAGGTTCCCTTCATCCACTACATGGTAGTTACTGGTCCAACAGATTTCCTCGACTCTATCTACTACGAAGGGGCTGACATTTCATCCTTCTTTCTGATAAAGCACAACAATCGGGAGTGGAGTAGTGCAATCTTGCCCGTCTTCCCCGGTGAGCACCACCTTGCATCTTCGGTTCCCGTTGCAGTACAACTCTTCGGCTACTCCGATTACGACGCATACTTCACTCCGGCAGGATACCAAATACCGAAAGCTCTCCACATCAAGCCGATAACAGTCACGACATGCTCTCCTA
>JBFWSB010000453.1:0-3147 GCA_050248595.1 Kapaibacterium sp. (SeqCode) | reverse complement strand
ATCCGTGATGCTTCTCCAATCCACCAATCCGATGTACCAAGCCAGGCGTTCCAGGAATTGCCCAAGGGCGCGCCTCGACTTCGTTGCGAGAGTATGGATGGAAGTGGTTTGGATCGGTGTGGAACGTCACCTTCATGTCGGGTAGATCGCTCACAGCCGGAATCTGCCACGGTTCGGCTCCGTTGCCGAGATATCCGTCGGAGAGGAAGAAGACCGGAACCATGTACTTTGTTGCCAAACGAGCCGCCTCCATAATCATCCAGAAGCAATCTCCCGGCGTCTGTGGCGCGACAACTGGAACCGGAGCCTCGCCGTTACGACCGTAAAGTGCTTGGAATAGATCTGACTGCTCTGTCTTCGTCGGCATTCCGGTTGAAGGTCCGGCTCGCTGGATGTTGCAGACAACAACCGGCAACTCGGTCATCACTCCCAAACCAATTCCCTCCGCCTTCAAGGCAACGCCGGGACCAGAGGTGGTTGTGAAGGCGAGCGTTCCACCGTAAGCCGCGCCGAGCGCAGAACAGATGGCCGAAATCTCATCTTCCGCTTGGAAGGTGAGGAAACCAAAATTCTTGTAGCGCGAAACGAAGTGGAGAATATCGGAAGCAGGTGTGATAGGATAGGTTCCAAGAAACCCTTTCAGTCCAGTCCGCTGCGACGCTGCAACCATGCCGAGCGCGGTCGCCTGATTGCCAGTGATATTCCTGTAGGTTCCGGGGGGGAGTTTTGCCGGAGCAACATCGTACCGAGCGTTGAACAACTCGACGGTCTCCCCTAAATTGAAGCCAGCCTTCAACGCCTTTGCGTTCGCCTCGGCAAGTTCAGCTCGGTTGGAGAATTTCTCCTCGATCCACTTAAGGGTCGGCTCCATCGGACGATTGTACATCCAGTAGACAAGGCCGAGCGTGTAGAAGTTCTTGCAACGTCCAGCCTCCTTGTTGGAAAGGCCGAGTCCTTCCACCGCCTTCAACGTTCCGGTTGTCAGGGGGAGGCGAACAACGTTGTAGCCCGAGAGTGAATCGTCGTTGAGTGGATTCGAGGCATATCCAGCAAGTTCTAAATGCTTTTTGTCGAACGCATCATCGTTGATGATAATTGTCCCACCACGCTTCAAGTGAATCAGGTTAGTGATTAAGGCGGCAGGGTTCATTGCTACCAGTACATCTGGAGCATCCCCCGGCGTGTAGACATCGTTCGATGAGAAGTGAAGCTGGAACGCCGAGACCCCATACGTTGTACCGGCGGGGGCGCGAATCTCAGCCGGGAAATCGGGGAGCGTCGCGAGGTCGTTCCCGTGCAAGGCTGCGGTTCGCGTAAACTGCCCTCCAGTTAACTGCATTCCATCACCGGAATCACCTGCAAACCGGATCACAACGTTTTCCAACTTTTCGTGCTGAATCATACTGCTCGTATTGTCGATTGTTGATTTCGAATTGCAAGGGTAAAAATTTGGGATTTCGGATTGAGGATTTCGGATTGAGTTTCCCAAATTTCAAATCCGAAATCAGCAATCCCAAATCCACAATAATGCTACATCCACTCTTTTACGGCTCGCAATCGAAGCAACTTAGCATCAGGGTCACTCAATACCAATAACATGACGTGTCATGTCGTACCACTTACGGACTCTTACGACTTCTCACTACAGTTGGTATCGCAACACTCAAGGTTCAATATCCTATATTCTTCCCTTCTCATTCCCGATGAGGGGTGAGGCGAAGAACAGATGAATCAACAGATCATTAGGAGATTAGGAGCAATAACAATGGATAAGAATATGATGATGCAGGCAATGCAAGCCATGCAAGAGATGCAGAAACGGATGGGAGAAGCACAGGAAAAGCTGAAAACCATGTCCGTAACGCACGAAGGGGGGAATGGACTCGTGAAGGTGACAATTTCAGGTGAGTTGAAGGTCACGAAGATCGAGATTGATGAGAATGCCCGAAAAACCGAAGAGGCGGACGTTCTGGAAGACTTGCTGATAACAACTATCAACAAGGCAATTGAGTCAGCATCGAAGATGAAAGAACAAGAATTGGCAGCATCGACGCAAGGTTTACTTCCGAATATCCCGGGAATGAATCTGCCGTTTGGTATGTAATAAATGGCCGTTGGGGTCATGGCACGCCATGACCCAACGCGCGCCACTCCAACGCTCCACCCCCCAACGCGCCGACAATATCAATAACCGAAGAACAACAATGGCTCGCACAAATCCTCGTCAGGTTCTCCCCTTCAACGATCCGCAGCCTCTGATCGGCATGGTACACCTGCGTCCACTACCGGGAACGCTCTACTTCGACGATTCGCTCGACACAGTAATCGACGCCGCACTTGCCGACGCCTATCACTTGCAACAGGCTGGGTTCAACGGTCTGATTGTCGAGAATTTCGGAGACATTCCCTTCCGAAAGAATCGTGTAGAACTTCACACCGTAGCGGCTATGACCGCAGTGGTTCAGGAGATTCGACGGGAGATTGAACTCCCGGTTGGGATCAACGTACTGCGGAATGATCCCTTTGCAGCTATTGCCGTGGCTTCGGCAACTGGAGCAAACTTTATTCGAGTGAACGTACTGACTGGAGTGATGGCAACCGATCAGGGATTGATTGAAGGGGAGGCGGCAGAAGTCTTCGCCTACATGGAACGGGTTGCCCCCTGGGTTACCCTCTACGCAGACGTTCACGTTAAACATGCAGCCCCACTCGTCCCCCGTCCAATCACAGAAGTAGCCCAAGAGACAACCTATCGTGGCGGAGCCGATGGCCTGATTGTGACTGGAACGCAGACTGGTGGTGGCGTAGATATGGAGGAGTTGATTGCGGTGAGAGAGGCCGTTGTCGTGCCAGTCCTTGCCGGAAGTGGAGTAACTGTCGACAACGTTCAATCAATTTTATCGACTTGCGACGGTGCTATCGTCGGCAGCAGCCTGAAGGTAGATGGTATTGCCGGAAACCCAGTTGACCCAGAGTTGGCACGCGAATTTGTGGAGATTGGGAGAGGTGGATAGAGTTAGAAATTACGAATGAGGAATGAGGAATGAGGAATGAGGAATGAGGAATGAGGAATGAGGAATGAGGAATGAGGAATGAGGAATGAGGAATGAGGAATGAGGAAAATGTGCCGATTTGAGCCTGATGTCA
>JBFWSB010000452.1:0-3149 GCA_050248595.1 Kapaibacterium sp. (SeqCode) | reverse complement strand
GAGAATCCCATGAGCATCGTCATATAGGCCAGAGCAGCAGCCCGAACCTCGCGACGGCGGAGAAGGGTTGCATAGCTGCCGAGAGCGCCCTGAACCGAAAGGGATGTACTCAACGCGACCGGAGGTTGAGGAAGTTTGAAAAGCATGAACAAGAACGAGAGGGTAGCCAGCAATGAGAATGCAAGGAAAGGAGTGCGGAAGCTGAACCAATCAGCCAAGAGATTCCCCAGAGGAATCCCCAGAACCTGCCCGACGGCGATGCCACTCATTACCCAACCACTCGCCCACCCGCGACGGTGAACCGGGAAGTAATCTCCGACATAGGAAACAACCGCACCACTGAGAAGGCCACCACCTACACCGGCAAGGCCACGCATTGTTAATAGAAGCGGGAAGTTGTAGGCAACGACGTGTAATCCCAGAGTAACAGCAAGAATTCCAACACCCACCAGCAAAATTCGACGGCGACCGTAACGATCGGAGATCGGTCCGGCCACAAGAGCGAAGAGACCGACCACAACTGCGTAGATCGTTATCAACAGGCCAAGAGTCGACTTGCCAACATGTAGTTCTTCGGCAATGCGGGGAATAATCGGAGCAACAATCATAACCTGACTGGAAGCAGCAAAGACAAGCAGCCAGAGCGTCAGAATAACAAACCGCGATTCCGCACTTTCTTTTGTAGACTTCATTCTACTAAGCCGACAACTTCTTGGTTATTAGAGATGTCGCGTTAACGCAGGAACAGTGGTCTCTCTCATCTGTTCGCTTTCGATTCGTTCCTCTTCCAGCATCCGCAGTTCCACTTTCCGCAAATACCGCCAGACGATGCCAGCCATCAGAAGAACGCTCACCGTTCCGAGCAACGCATTGCCCGTGAAGCCAACAAGTCCCCAGACAGCCGAAGCCATGGCACTCCCCAGTCCAAAGCCGATTTGCCCAACGGAAGTCACCAGACTCATCAGTGCTCCCCGCTGTTCCCCCGTTGCCAGTTGGGTCATCAGCGCCTGCATCGGACTCATCCGAGAAGCAACGCAGGCCATAGTAAGAAAAAACAGTGGATAGATAATCCAGGAAAACGAAGGCTTAACTAATGTGGTAATCGGCATCAGCAGAGCAATGCCGATCGAGGCACCGATAATCACCCCAGTTCTGCCGATTCGATCTGAAAGCTTTCCGGCCTGTGGCCCGACAAGGACATTTGCCGCTCCTCCTATCATATATAGAAGCGACACCATCGCGGCTGAGAACCCGAGATACTCCTCAAGCCACGTCGGGAAAAACGTCACAAAGATTGATATCCCCATGAACATCGCCATAAAAGCCGCAGCGGCAGCCCGGACTTCGCGGCGACGGAGAAGAGCAGCATAGCCCCCCAGGGCACCCCGCACCGACAGGGAAGGACTGAGCGCAACCTGAGGTTGTGGAAGTTTGAAAAGGATCAGAAGAAATGAGAACGCAGCCACCAGTGAAAAGGCGAGGAATGGGGCGCGGAAGCCAAGCCAGTCGGCCAGAAGGTTTCCGAGAGGAATCCCCAATATCTGACCAGCGGCAATCCCACTCATCACCCAACCACTCGCCCAGCCTCGCCGGTGCACAGGGAAGTAATCCCCAACATATGAAACTGCTCCACCACTCAATATTCCACCTGCTGCGCCGGCAAGCCCTCGCACCAACAGGAGCGTTGGAAAGCTATTGGCAAAAGCGTGCAGGCCGAGAGTAGCGGCAAGGAGTCCGGCACCAATAAGCAGAATCCGTCTGCGACCGAAACGGTCGGAGATTGGCCCAGCAATCAAGGCGAAGATACCGACCGCGACAGCATAGATTGTCATCAACAGACCAAGCGCAGATTTCTCTACACTCAACTCTTCGGCAATCCGGGGAAGGATTGGCGCAACGATCATAATCTGGCTGGCTGCGGCAAATACTAACAGCCAAAGAGTCGCGATGACGAGAACTGGATCTGACCGCTCTTTCATAGTAGATATCTGTACCTGACTCAAATTCGTAATTGCATCCTTGTTGGGATGGGTTGACTTGCCACGTATCTCACATCCACTCTCGGAAGCAAGTTAACGGACTATTTCCAGACCGCCTCTACTGTCATCAAACTCTTGCACTGTTAACGGGAATTCTATTGAAAAAATCTGAATTCTCACTCTACAACTTCACCCCTCCCCTACTAATCTCTCACGTTGGTTCTGTGCAAGTTCCCACGATCTTCTGAGCAGATCAATAGCTTGATCGACATCGGACTCATCCCGAAGCCACCGACTTATCCACCCACTTTCCGGAAGCACGTGGTGGGGTTCAGCCAGGCCGGCATCTACGATCTCATTTCGAATTCGTTTTGGGAAAGGTATATCTACAAGGGCATTTCCGTGAATGTGACCAAGCTCGCGAGTGCCGAGGCGGAACTCAGTTCCACCAAAGCGGTGGGGAGCCGTCTCGACACCCGCCCAGCTCGACACAGTGTTGACAATCCGTTTATGTGCACCTGCAATCATTTTATTTTTCACCTTGTCAACGTTCGTTCTAAATATGTGGTTGGAGTTTGAAAACCTGTAGGGGGCCGCCCCTTATAGGTTTTCCCCTGCAAGAACAGCCTGTATCTCAACAGTAATCTCTACCTCTTCACTCACCAACAGACCTCCAGTCTCCAGAACTTGATTCCAAGTCAAATCAAAATCTTTCCGATTAATGGTTGTCCGAGCCTCGAACGCTACACGTCGCTTTCCCCAAGGGTCAACTGCTTGTCCGTGGAACTCCCCTTTGAGAGTCACGGGCTTGGTAATCCCATGAATTGTTAACTCCCCTTCCATATCAAATTCGTTTTCTCCACGAGGAGCTACCGATCTGCTTTTGAATTCCAATGTCGGATAGGTTTCTGTCTCAAAAAAGTCTCCAGAGCGCAAGTGGTTGTCACGGTCACTATTTCCTGTATCAATCGAAGCAGCCTGAATCTCCACCTCTGTGTTGAGTGAAGCAAGGTCAGTGCCGTCAAAGTGAACGACAACATTAAAATCTTGGAATGTCCCCTTTACCTTACTGAAGCCAAGGTGGCGAACTTTAAAGCCCACCTGTGAATGGGAAGTGTCAACGTGCCACGTTGAAAGAGCAGAAGCTACGGTTGTTGCTGTCATAGATAT
>JBFWSB010000451.1:0-3161 GCA_050248595.1 Kapaibacterium sp. (SeqCode) | reverse complement strand
CAAATTACTCCACCCAGAAAAGTCCGGCATAACTGCCTCTGGAACTAATGAGGCTGGTTGACTTCGTAGCATAGTTCATGATGGTAATTCTGGCTGGGTCATTTTCTGGATCAGCCGTAATATCATACTCTGCATAAAGAATCTGCTTCCCGTCAGCTGACCACCGTCCTAAGACCCCTTTTGTTACGGGGGTTAGAACCTCTATCCCACTCCCATCCGGATTCATCACTCCCATCTTAAGGGAAGGGTAGGGAAAAGTAAAGAGGATTTTTGATCCGTCTGGAGACCAGTCAGGAACTATTCCGGAACCTATGCGCTGCAACCCGGTTCCGTCACTGTTGATAACGTAGAGACCAAAATTCTCGGCATCTTCTTCTTGGCTAAATACAATCTTCGATCCATCTGGAGACCAATCTAAGACCCCACCCCCATCATTAGGAGCATTGGAAACTGTAGTTAATAGCGTCACGTTACTCCCATCAGAGTTGACGCGGTAAAGTCCTGCTTCACTCGTTGCGTAATCCTCATAAAAGAAGGCAATGTACTCTCCGTTAGGTGAGAAGCGTATGTATGTTTCGTGGGCAGCACCAATTAGAAGCGTAACACGATTTCCACCAGTGGCATCCATCAGAACAGTTCGTCTTCTTTCTTCAGCCTGGTTCACTTCACTCCAAGCTATGCGATTTCCATCAGGCGAGATTGCCGGAGAGAAACTCTCGAAGTCGTCATATCCAGATGACAGGCTGATCCCTCCAAGAAGAATTGTTCCGGTTTTCAGGTCAACAAGGTAGAGGAAATTGTCGCTTCCCAGCATCAACCCCCTACCATTGCCGGAAGGAGCGCGAGCAACTTTTTCACCGAAGTCTACCTGCACAGTTCCATCTACAAGAGAGGAATAATAGGTCCACACGTCACTGTTCTCATCTTGGCTGGCATAGAGGAAAGCTGACGCATTGTTTTGGTTCTCCGTATTGGGAGGAAGGATTTTATCACTGCATCCGCTCAGACTTATCAGCAGAAGAGCTGGAATCAATGAGAAGATCAAAATGAAAAGTCTATTCTTGCTCTCTACAAAGTTCATGATCTGCTGCACTGAGTTTGTGAAACGATAGTCTTTTTCTAAAATGTCAGTCAATGGTTTTGGGCACTTGCGAAGAGAACACCTGTTCTTGAACAGTTATTGAGGTAATCACGAACTTCATTATCACCCCGATTCATCTCACTCCCCCCGACAAAAGTCGGGGGTTAGCGTTAGCTGAGATCACCACTCACCTTACTCAACGAATTCGGCAAAGAACACCTCTTTTCTTCCCTCTCCTATGATCTCTCAACGAACGCATTTCCCTTTCTAACGAGTGGTAGGAACGTTCCTGACATGCGAAGAGAAAAAGGGAGTTCTCTATCTCCTGAAACTGGATCCCTCGCCAGTCCCTGAACCTTAGGTCCAGTTCACGCCCGCAAATCTGTTTGGGTCGTTGTTGAGAATGATCTCAATCTCGTCGGAAGGGGCTGGGGTAAATCCATCGAACGTGCAGTTCCCTTCGAACTCCGCTGCCTTTTTTCCTTTACCGAAGCCAAATCCTTTAGAGAAGGTTCTGAGCCAACTGGAACGGCACTCTCCCGGAGCATCCAGACTATCAATATCTTTGTTTACGTAGATAACGTTGCTGAAATTTGCCGCACCATAAAGAGGTTCTTCTATATCACCATAGATTGTTCTCCCCTGCGCAAAAATCGTCTCGGCCTGTGATTTCGACACGACAATAAGGTATCCAACACCGAACGAGAAATTATCGTAGAAGGTATTCATTGCTGGTGCTGGAAGGTCTTGAATGTCTACTGAGAAGGTATTCTTCTCCCGATTAATGGTTCCTTCACCGTAGACGTAGGTGTAGTCGGGGTTGCCAGATGAGACCGACCAGGCCACAATAATCGTTGCATCTTCCGGAATCGGTTGGCCAGTCTCATTTACGATAGTTCCAGACAATGTTCCCTTAGAGTCTTCTGTAGTAGGAGGAACGAGTTTGTCGCTACATCCAACTGCCCCTCCAATTATCAGTGCAAGGAGTAGCGCAACAATGGTTAGAGGGATCGGACGATACAATATGCTCTTCTTCATGGCATTCACCTGAGTATAGGATTGATGGTGCAAGATAAATTTCCTTCTCTCTCTACAGTTATCCCTACTTGTGGATCATTCTGTAGGTCCTCTCGACAAAGCTCTGCCGGCATTGCTCTGTTTCTTTGTTGCTGAACGATTGGTGGGGAACATCCTGACAAGGAGTGGACAGATTATTTTGTGGATCAGAGAAAAGTGGAGAACAGAAAAAAAAGAAGAGAATGTGCATGTCAGGAATTACTCTACAGCTCGTTAGGATAGAAACAGCATGTAGATTGATGAAAACAATGTATGAGGAATCTGAGACCATACACACGCAGATCACATCCAAACGTTCAGAACGAATCGAACCAAGTGATGTGGAGAGCAGAAGTGAGTGAAGCCGACTCTGCGAAGGGAGATGTTGAACTCTTCCGACAATTTCTTCTCGGCAGCGATGAAGCGTTCTCAACGCTCTATCGCAGGCATACCGGGCGGATTCAACTCTACTGCCGCAAGATGCTGGGAGATACAGTCAGCGCAAAAGACATTGAGCAAGAGGTCTGGATTCGCGTGATCGACATGCGGACAAAACCTCCAGCAAACCTCGATAACCCAATTGGACTCGTGGTGCGAATTGCACGGAACCTCTGTCTCGACGAACTGAAAGCCCCCCGTACAACACGGCGGGAGTCGATGCAGAATGTCGACCTTTCCCTCTACACAATCCCTCCAGTCTACCCGGATCGGACATCGTTAGAGGAACTGGCACTTCTCTGCCTTAACCGGCTCGAGATCACCTACCGCGAACCGTTGATCCTTCACTTCTACTGCAACTACTCGTTTGAAGAGATTGCTGGCATGTTGAACATTTCTGCTGAGGCAATCTGGAAACGTGCTTCGCGCGGACGAAAGAAACTCCGGACAATGATGGAAAAAGAGATGAAAGATTTAGACAGTGAATAACTCCTCCCCTCTCTCACCACTGCGGCAAGCTTGGAGAAGAGTAATGACAACGCTTACACGACTATGACATACAACGACAACCATATTGAGGAATACG
>JBFWSB010000450.1:0-3165 GCA_050248595.1 Kapaibacterium sp. (SeqCode) | reverse complement strand
TTCCCCAAAAAAACAATCCTTCGATTTGATGAGGGAGTGACAGCAATTGTTGGGCCGAACGGTTGTGGTAAGTCGAATATCATCGACGCCATTCGCTGGGCTATAGGTGAGCAACGGGCATCTGTTCTCCGGTCAGACAAGATGGAAAACGTCATCTTTAACGGTACTGGACAACGGAAACCTCTCGGTATGGCCGAGGTATCCCTAACGATTGAAAATACGAAAGGGATTTTACCGACCGAATACAGCGAAGTAACAATCTCCAGACGACTCTTCCGCAACGGTGACTCGGAATATCTGCTGAACAAAACGCAGTGCCGATTGAAGGATATTGTGGAACTCTTCATGGATACCGGGATGGGGGCGAACGCCTACTCGGTTATTGAGTTGAAGATGATCGAGACGATCCTTTCGGATCGTTCAGGAGATCGCCGCCAGCTATTTGAAGAGGCCGCAGGTGTTACCCGCTACAAGCAGCGACGCAAAGAAGCTCTTCGCAAACTTGATGCTACCCGCACAGACCTCGATCGCGTAAAAGATATTTTGCGTGAGGTGACCAAGAAAGTCTCGTCGCTTGAGCGCCAAGCTGGAAAAGCTGAAGAGTACAATCGACTCGACGAAGAGAGGAGAACGCTCGACATTGAGTTGCTGGAACGGGAATATGCCACAACTCTGGATCGCATTGTCCCGCTCGAGGCGAAGTTGAAGGAAGCCCGTGCTGCTCGCTCACACTTAGATGAGCGCCTTGCAAAAGAAGAACTGACGCTCCGGGAGCTTGAGCGGGAACAGACCGAGATTGAGACGGCACTTGCCGAGGCAAACAAGGATCTTGCAGCAATTTCTGACCGGATAGCTCAAGTAGAACGAGAGCGAGCAGTTGCCCACGAGCGAAGGAATTCACTGCAAAGTGGAATTCTTCGTTCCAATCGTGAGGCTGAGGAGGCAAAGGGGGCTATCAAGGCATTGGAGCAAGACCGAGCCGAGATTGAAAGCTCGTTGCAGGAGATTCGTGAGCAGCTTCAGGAAGCTGGCTATGGGTTTGATGAACTGGAAGATCAACTCACGGTAAAAGCAGAGGAGTTGCAGCAGCGGAAGCTTCGAGTGCGTGGTATTCAAGAAGAAGTCGTTGGGGTGATGAACCGAATTGGTGAGCTGCGTGGCGAGGAGGAGAGGGTTCGATCACAAGCTGAGACGCTCCGGAGTCAGTTGGAACGCTATGCCTCAGAAGATGTAGAGACGCGGGGAGAACGGGATAGAGCAGGAGAAATCATTGACGAAGTGAAGGGGGAACTTGTCGTAGGTGAAGAACGACTGAAGAAGGCCGGGGAAAACTTTACGAATTCGCAGGAGGAAAAAAATCGTCTGCGGAGAGCTATCGATGAAATGAACGCCCGGATATCTGATCTCCGGGACGAAATCAACTCTCGCCAATCTCGCATCGATTTCCTTTAAAGTCTTGTAGATCAAGATGAAGCTGTCCGCTACTTGATTGCTACCGAGGAGTGGAGCCAGCCAGAGCGCCGTACTGTCTCCGACGTCATTGCAACTGATCCCGAATATATCCGGGCAATTACAACCGCTCTCGGTGAATCGGGTGGTTATCTCGTTGTCTCCTCCTTCCAAGATGCAGCCCGCGGAATGCAGCTTCTCGAAGATGGGATGAAAGGACGAGCAACCTTTATCTGCCTCAATAGGCTTCCCGAATATCACCTGCGGGACATTCCTGCCGAAGAGTCTAACATTATTGGACGAGCATCCGAACTTTGCCGTTCGGAGCAGAAATATGAAAGCCTGCGCCGCGCTCTTCTCGGGAATACCGTTGTTGTCCGTTCCGTTGAAGAAGCTGTTCGAGTTACCGAAGGTGGCTTAGCCGAACAGGCTGTCACATTGGATGGGGTGTTGGTGCGGGCAGGTGGGGTTGTGCGGGGGGGAGGAAGTCGCCAGAAGGAAGAGAGTGCAATTATTGGGCGCAAAGAGCAGGTGGAAGTTCTCGGACGTGAAGTTGTCGAGCGAACAGAACAACTTGCGAAGATGCGAAGTGAGATAGCCACATTGCAGAGCAGACATGATGAGATCGACCTTGGTCGACTCTCCGACGAAGTCCGGCAGGCTCAGCACAGCGTCGGTATCTTGGAGAAACGCTTAGCGCAGGCCGAGTATGAGAAGGAGTATGCCGAAGATCTTCTGGTGCAACACGAAGAAGAAGGGGAACGTGGGGTGAAGGAACTCTCTAAAATGGAAGCAGTTCTCGACAGTATCACGCCCCGACGTGAAGGGTTACTTCAAGAGAAAAATGCCCTTGAAGAACAAGCAGTTGCACTTGGGGAAGAGCTTGAAGCCTACGAAGCTTCCTATGCGGCACTAAATGCAGAGATGAATTCCCGTAGGATTGTTCTGGTAGAATTGCAAGCCGAGGAGAAGAATGCCCATCAGGAGCTTGAGCGTATTAAGCGCGATCGTGAGGCTGCCGAGGGGACAATACGGAGAGCCGAGACTGAGGTAAGGGAGGCTGAAGAAGGGATTGAGCACTTAACAGGTTCGGTTGGAGAACTTGAGGAGAGGAGAGTCGAGTTCCAGAAAGAACTGGAAGAGGCTCGGGAGGAACATCGGAAGATTTCTGAAGCACAAGCTGCCAAGCGGGAGGAAATCGCCAAACATGCAAACACGTTGCGTGAAGAGCGGAAGGGGTACGAAGATTCCGTGGAGTTGGCTCATGAGCTTGAAATCAAAATTGGTGAACTCAACGCAAAGGCTGAAAGTTTGGCGACTCGGGCATTGGAAGAACTGGAACTTGAGTTGCAGAGAAAAGAATTCGACCACGAGACTTCAACTCCTTTAGGAGAGTTACGTGAACGATTACGTGAAGTGAAAGGGAAGATCAAGATGTTGGGGAACGTCAACCTTCTCGCCTACGAAGAGTGGCAGACTGAGAAGGAGAGATTCGAGTTCTTGCGCGATCAGGTGGAGGATCTGACGAAAGCAGAGACTGATCTTGTGCGAACAATCAATGAGATTAACGAGACGGCGCAGCGGCAGTTCCTGGATACATTCGAGCAGATCAGAGGAAATTTTCGCCGGTTGTTCCAAAGTCTGTTCCACGAGGGGGATGAGGCCGACCTTTTGATTGAAGAGGGGGCGGACGATCTGTTGGAGGCTCGTGTCGAG
>JBFWSB010000449.1:0-3209 GCA_050248595.1 Kapaibacterium sp. (SeqCode) | reverse complement strand
TGACAGACTTTATCGCCTCGCCTGAATACAAGAGGTTGAAGGAGAAATACTATTAGGGGGAACTTTCTCATACGAGAAGCCAGATAAAATCAAGAGCGGATGGAAAGAGTCGTCTTCCCATCCACTTTTATTTATCAATGCAATGTCAAGTTTTCTCTACAGTGCGAACTGCCAATCCCTTTAGAATCCAACACCTGCTGGCGTTCCTCCACCTTGACTTTCACCATCATCTCGCCGCTGCCGGCGTTGTTGCCCACTCTGATCTTGCTGACCGAAGTTCCAAGAGAATGTCAACGTAGCACGCTGCGACAACCACTTCCTATCAACTTCGATGTAATAGCTTGGATCGTCGCGGAAGAGATCGAACTTCATTGTGTTGAAAATATCGCTCACTCGAAGACTTAGGCTCCCCTTCTTCTGTAAGAACGTAGCCTTCAACGCTCCATCCAACGACTGCATCGCCGTAATCTCTCCTCGACTGATTCTGATCGGCGCACGATAGAAGTAATTCGTCTGGAAGTCAAGCCAGGAAAGAATCGTCAAACTCATGTTGGCACTTGCCGACCACCCGAAGGCATTGTTAGTCAGGTCAGACTCGATATTACTTCCGTTGAGATCAAACTGGTAGAGGCTGAGGTTAGCAAAACCGCGAAGCCGATCTTTCACGCGAAACGTCCCCACAAACTCGGCTCCATACGACTCGGTTGTAGCGAAGTTTTCCCACGAAACGGTGGAGACGCCGTTGCTATCAATCGTCAACCAACGCTCGATAAGATCTGTTGAGTGGCGATAGTAGGGAGAGAAGCTGAGTGAACCCCACTGAGTAAACTTGTTGAAGCCAAGCTCGATTGCATCCACATACTCAGGCCGAAGGTAGGGGTTTCCTGTCCGCAAGTTCAATCGATCTTCATACTGCGTGAATGGATTCAATCGCCAAACACCGGGACGATTGATTCGCCGACTGTAAGAGGCGCGAACTCTCGTTGTTTGCCCGAGCGCATACGAAGCCGAGGCACTTGGGAAGAGACTGAAGTAGTCGTTCTCAAAGTTCTCACCAGTTGTCTTTAGATTGAAATCCGTTAATGCTTGCTCGGCACGCAGGCCAACCTGTGCTTCAAGACTTCCGAACTGGTGGTTGTAGATGGCGTAAGCAGCGTGAATGTGTTCATCGTAAACGAATTCATTGTTCAACTCTACATCTGGTTGAAACTCATCTGTCTTCGGATCGAAGCTTTCAGAATAGTAGGTGTTGTTGATCCGGGTCAGATCCCCCTTGTACCCTGTCTCTATTCTCCCCTTCTCACCTATCGGGCGAATGTAATCGAGTCGGAATGTGGTTCCGAAGTTTTTGTTCTCTGTTTCTGTCACTTGACGCTGCACAACCGAGTCGTTTGCAAGCTCTCCACTCAGCCGCTCGACGTAACTTCCATTCCCCTCATCATTGTCGCTGAAGTAACGAACCTCTGCTGAGAATTCATGATTGGACGATTCTTTCGCCCATCGATAGCCGAGCGTATAGTCCATATTCAGGCCGTTGTCGTTGCTGGGGCTATTCCGAACTGTTGTGTCGATGTTCACACTCCCAACATCACCACTCGCATAGGTAATCAAGTTCCCTCCAAGTCCAGAACGTGTGCTAACCAGAGCTGTCAGAGAGAGTGAGTTCACGTCGTCGAACCCATAGTCGAGCGTAGTGTTCAGGACGTGAGAGCGGTTAAGGCTGTTGCCGATATAGTCTTGGTTGAGAAGATTAACCGGATCCAGAATCCGATTTTCCCGGTAGACGATACCATCGGAGTTCCACTCATTATAGCGGAAGCTGTAGCTGGAGAAGAGACTGAGCTTGTTCTGTCGCCAGTTAAGTGAACCGGTAGCACTGTAGCTGTCGCCGGTTCCAGCACTCAGGTTAACACTTCCGCTGACACCCCCATTATCTTTCTCGGTCTCCAGCACAATGTTGATAATGCCTGCCATTCCATCTGGATCATATTTTGCCGAAGGATTTGGAATCACCTCGACACTCTTCACCATATCGGCTGGAAGACTTTTCAGGAAGGCGGCCAGTGCATCGCCACTAATCGGCACAGGACGGTCGTTGATGTGCACCGCTACATTCTGGCTTCCCCGCAAGCTGACGTTGTCGTTGATATCCACTTCAATCTGCGGCACTGTTTTCAACACGTCGATAACATTGCCCCCCGAGGTAACCGGCTGGTTCTCCACGTTGTAAACTGTACGGTCGGAACGGAACTCAATGTCGGCACGTTCTCCCCGCAACGTTACCCCTTCCGACTCGAACGCTTCGTCAGCTTCCATGCGGATTGTACCAAAATCAAATTTTAGCGAACCTCCCGTTATCTCAACTGAGGAGACAACTTTTGGAAGGAAACCAAGTGCCGTAATCTTTAAATAGAAAGAACCGGGACGTAGCCCTTCGATAGCAATCGTACCATCTGCCTTGCTGGCTGCACCTGTCACCAATGTTGAGTCGAGACTATTCCAGATTGCCAACGTTGCTCCTGGAATTGGCTCTCCTGAGTCATCGGCAACAATTGTCCCGACAAGACTACCGGTAGGCATCATTCCCCCACGCCCCGGCTGAGCCGTGAGTATTACTGGTAGAGAGAGCGCAAAGAAGAGGAGAGTTGCAAAAGTGTAGCTGCGAAAATTCTGTGTCATAAAAAAAGTATAGAGTTTCTCAGATAGTCAGTCGGCAATGCTTGTGTATGGAGATTGAAGTCTGATGGCGGAGTTCCCTCCGGATGCTTTGCCATTGATTAACAGTGGGTCGCCTCTACGCGAAGTTCACCACAAGGATTCAATACCTACAAAGACATATTCACTTTTCGTGGATTCGGACGAAGCGAGGAGTGAGGGGTTCCGTCAGAATAGTAAAGATGTTGATTGTTCACAGCAAAGTTTGTCCTGCCCCCATGCTCACAGCTAATTTGGGTAAGACTATACCTTGTCTGGATTACCAACTCGCTATATTTTCTTAACGATTGTCAACAAAGCACTGGAACGATAGCAGTTGCACCATACTCTATTCACCACAACCCAATCGATCATCCAATGGCAAAGGAATCAATCAAGACGAACGATAATAGCAATTGGCTCACCGAGGTCAAATCCCGCATACAATCTGCCCGAATTTCAGAAGCCCGTTCGCTGAATCGTGAGTTGATTCTCCTCTACGGGGATATTGGACA
>JBFWSB010000448.1:0-3225 GCA_050248595.1 Kapaibacterium sp. (SeqCode) | reverse complement strand
GCTTATCGTCAGCTACTTCGATGATATAGAGACCCGGAGAGAGCACTCCTTTGACAAATGTTAGAGAGGCCCCCCCATCAAATTCTTCTTCCCGCACCACCTTCCCAGTTGCACTTATCACTCGAACTTTTCCCTTACCCAGAACCGAGCCGAGCTTCATTTCTCCACTCTCTATAATCGGGTGAGGAATCACCGACTCACCTGGGAAGAACCGAGGTGCATTATCAATACCTGCGGGAGGACGGTCGCAAAGTGCTCCCGGCTGCGGCAAAGGTGGATGCCCTTCAGCACTCCGAATCTCAATAATCCGATCATCGCTATTAGTTGGCTCTCCTAAGCGATCATAGTTAGAGGTAGCAAGAAACACTCGACCATCCGGTGCAACGCATATATCCCGGATCCTTCCATACTCCTGCGAAAAGTATTCGTGGATGGAGACAACTTCATCACCCCTTGCGTTCAGGTGCAAGTTCATCAACCTCTTATTCTTAAGAGTAGCCAGAAGGAGAGAGTTCTTCCACTCTGGAATGGCATCGTGGCTGTAATACTCCAAACCACACGGCGCAATAGTGGGGGTCCAAGCAATAATCGGTTCCGTAGTGTTGTGATCCTGACAATAGGCAATCTCTTGCGGAAGATTGCAGTACCCTTCAACTTTTGGCCAGCCATAATCTGCTCCTGAACGAATGAGATTCACCTCATCATCCGTCCAGGGACCATGTTCCGAGGCGTAGAGTCTTCCTTCTGGTGTTAGTGTAAGTCCCTGCGGGTTCCTGTGACCACGTGACCAGATAAGACCTGCCGGCCAAGGTTGATCTGCCCAAGGATTATCGGAAGGAACTGTTCCATCAATCCCGATACGGAGCACCTTGCCATTTAAGTTATCCAACCCTTGCGGATCGTTCACTCCCTCGGCATCCCCAGTCGTTATAAGGATATGGCGATCTGGAGTAATTAGCACACGACTTCCCATATGCTCTGGGGAAGCCTCGATACTGTCAATCAACACAAGGGGATCCACGAGAGTATCCCTCAATGGATCGTAGGTATAGCGAACCAGACGTTGTAGGATGCGATAGCTCACTTCTGGATGTTGGTAGCTGTAGACCAAAAAGAGCTGAGAAGTATCACAGAAGTTTGGGTGAAGTGCCATCCCGAGCAAGCCGTTGTTCATCAGTTCCAGTACGTCGGGGATATTCAGTAGCAGGTGAACCTCACCGGTTTCAGGGTTTATTCGTTTCACATTTCCGCCCCGTTCGGTACACCAGATATAGTTGTCGAACCCCCACAAGATCTCCCACGGGATTCTGAGTCCGGTCACAACATTCCGAGTCATGAGCGGAGTCTCTGCTAAGGAATCTTGTCGGTTAATCTTAAGAATCTCAATTACACGATTGTCCCCAGGCTTCTGATCCTCTCCTATATTTCCTGTTCCAATAAAGACTCGTCCTTCAGGTGAGATACAGAGTGACCGTAGCTGACCCGGCATGTCGGCAAAAACCCGTGGTGAGATGTAGACATTATCTTCGAGCACATTTTTGCCTTCATCATCCAATCGAAGTTGGTGGAGACCATCCAGAAGTGTGGTGACAATCAACGATCCCTCCCACTCAGGAAATTGTCCCCCATGATATGGTTCTATATCGGTTGGACGAGCACTCAGAATTGAGCCAGAATACCAATCAATAATTGGCTCAACCACGTTCGAGTCGACACAGAACTCTTCCTCCGAATCGATTGGATCACCATCACACTTTCCGAAAACGTAAGGCCACCCGTAGTTTCTTCCCCCTTCAAGAATATTCACTTCGCCGTGGGAAGTTCCTCCCCAATCGGTGGCGTAGACAGTTCCCGAAAGGTTGTCGAGAGCGATGCTGATTGGGTTCCTAAAACCAGTTGCCCAGATTGTGTTGAGTGGATAGGGATAGTCAGGCCAGGGATTATCTGCGGGAATAGTTCCATCGAGACGAACGCGAAGGATTTTTCCTCGCATCGATTCGTGGCTCTGCGCTTCTTCAAAGAAATCCCCCCCATCACCTACACCAATCAACAACGTTCGGTCTGGTAGTGCTTTCAGCCCTCCCCCTACATTCCCTGCCACAGTTTGAAGGCTATCAACAATTGCGGTGGGTGATACAAGCTTGTCGGCAGAACGGTCATAGAAATAGCGGACAACTTTCCCCAAGTGCTGCCAGTCGCCGTTCGGATATGTTCGGATGTAGGAGTAATAGAGGTAGATGTATGCAGAATCTTCAAAGGCAGGGTCGAGAGCCATACCGAAGAGTCCTAACTCTTCAGGACTGAAGAGATCGGCCACACTCCCAACTTCGTGACCTACTCCAGTTTCAGGGTTAACGCGGAGAATTACTCCATTCTTTTGCGCAATCCAAAGATAGTTGTCGCTCCCCCAGAGAATATCAACAGGAAGGTCGAGGTTTGTGATGACATCACGAAATTCTGCCCGGTTCTGAGCAGATGTTGGCATTGCTGCACTGAGAGAGAGGAAGAGAAGGAATGGCAAGAACCTCTGCAATGTGCTACTACTCGCAATAAACATGTTGAACGATATTTGTTGCGTGAATGAGACGGGGGGTATGACACTACCTATGAAACCCTACACTATGAATTATGAATAGGGATAAAATGTTCAGGTTTGGCTTCTTATCATTCAGGAAAAACGTTCCGCTCTGTTTCGATGGCCCCACCGTTAACCCACCTGAGAGCGAGCAGAATATTCGTTGAGGAACAAAAAGGGCAGACCCTGACGTATTGGGTCTGCCCCTCATTTTCTACCGTTATAGAACCGACAACACCAAACTCTTATCCTCTTGTTTGCCTGAACCTTTCAAAACAGGGGAAGATTCCTTAGGATATCTTTGCGTAAATGATCTTGCGTATCGTGTCGAATTGCAGGTAAGGGTAGGCTTGCTGAAGGTGCTCGATAGCATCTACACTCGGCATTTGCTTACGCATTTCACGATAGGTTTTCCGAATCTGGTAGTCTCTCAGTGCCTTCTCGTAGAAGAGACCGTGGCTCTGCAACATCGCAAAGGTGTCATCATCGATTAATTCTGAGAGCGGATTCATATCCACTTTCTGTGGCCGAAATCCATCGTCGGCAATTAAGGGGAAGTTTTCGATGCTTCCACTTCCATTCTTGCGAGCGTTCGCTTCACGGATCAATGAACGTGCAGTTCGTGCCATACGTAACCTCCTGTCGGTTTT
>JBFWSB010000447.1:0-3227 GCA_050248595.1 Kapaibacterium sp. (SeqCode) | reverse complement strand
CTTTGCGCCTTTGCGTCTTTGCGTGATCTCTTTCCAGTTAGAACCACTATGAAGGTAGATACTGACTTAGCCTCTCGTATCACAAGTGAGAAGCCCTCTGCATTTGATTAGCACAACCACTTCCACAACTCCAACTACCTCCCCGCGAACTTTGCGCCTTTGCGTCTTTGCGTGATTCTTATCTTGTCTGTCGGAACTTCTACTGACACAGATATTGAACAATGAACAACTATAGAATTTTTATCGCACTCTTTCTCTTCACCTTTGGGGGGAAAGAACTTCTTCACGCTCAACACGAGATGCAGCGGCAGATGTTCGGCAACCAGTTGCTCGACACCGAAGCTGCCTGGGATAGTCTGAACCAAGTTAGAGGCATCTACTATGCCCCTTCTGAAAGACTCAATAAGAGAAGTGTTGCCGACAGTTGTCAGCTCGACCGAGTTGTCTTCGGATGGCATCCCTACTGGATGGGAACAGCCTACGAAGGGTATGACTACGACGTTCTCTCCGATCTCTCTTACTTCTCCTACGAAGTTGATCCTACTACTGGGAACTACCAGACAATTCACTCATGGAAGACAACCGATCTCGTTACCAGAGCAAAGGCTGCCGGACGACGAGTGAACCTCTGCGTTACCCTCTTCAGTAGCCACGCAACCTTTTTCAATAACCCACAGGCAAAGCAGACGTTGATCGACTCGCTGATTGCCTTAGTAAAACTTCGCGATGCCGACGGTGTGAACATCGACTTCGAGGCAATCTCCAGTTCGCAACGGGATAACCTGACGGGGTTCATGAAGCAACTCGGCGAACGATTTCACTCCGAGATTCCCGGCTCGCAAATTTCTATGGCTCTCCCTGCAGTCGACTGGCAGAAGACATTTGATGTCATCGGCATGGAACCATACGTTGATCTCTTCATCATTATGGGGTACGCCTACCATTACGGCGGCTCATCTAACGCAGGACCTAACGCGCCGAAGAATAGTGGATCGTTCTGGAGTGCCATCGACCTCACTCGCTCGGTTAACTACTACCTGGACCTCGGCCTTCCATCCAACAAACTCTGCTTAGGTCTCCCGTGGTACGGACAGAGTTGGACAACAGTGAACGATCAGTTGGGTGCAGCAACTCAAGGCCGAGGAACCGCCCTCTTCTACAGTGCAACGCGACAAGATGTCGACACGAACAAACGTGAGCGGTTGTGGGACGTACACTCCTCCACCCCCTGGTATACCTACCAAGTTGTCGAGAACGTCTGGCGACAGACCTGGTATGACGACGAGGAGAGTCTTGGCATGAAGTATGACCTTGCGATCATGAAAGACTTAGCCGGAGTTGCCATCTGGGCACTTGGCTACGACGGAGGATATAGAGAGATGTGGGAGACGTTGCGGGAACGATTTGCTAACTGCGGTAGAACTCCCTGCAGAGGAGAGATTACTGACATGGGAGGACCGACCGGAAATTACTTCGGGAACGACAGTTGGAATTATACGATAGCCCCAGAAGGAGCGACAACAATCTCGATGGAGTTCAGCCAGTTCGACCTCGCCGACGACCACCTTCTCCTCTACGACGGATTAGATGAGAGTGCCCCACTCTTAGCCGACTTGACTGGCTCTGGTACTGCCGCCCCAATCACTGGAAGGAGTGGGGCGATAAGCCTTCACTTTCTCTCGAACGGATCACAACAAGGGACAGGGTTTATTGGAGATTGGAGTTGTTCGACAGTTCCGTTGAGTGTTGAAAGTGAAAGCAACGCTCAATTTTCTGCCATCCTTTTCCCGAACCCAATGGGAGAAGAGAGTACTCTGCAACTTGACCTTGCAGGTTCTTCCGAGATTCGGGTGACCCTCTATAGTGTAGATGGGAAGGAGTTGAAGAGAGTGGTGCGAAAACTGCCAGAGGGAAGAAGTTCTATCAACTTGGAAGAGATCACCAGTAGGCTCACCGCCGGTCTCTACATATTGCGCGTACAAGGCGACTCAGGCGAAGAGACAACCCTTGAGTTCATCAAAGCGAAGTAAAGCTGGGGTCTTGGTGGTGAAGTAACTGCTCAGCGAGATCTACCACCAAGACTCCAAAGAATCTCTTCTACTTCGACGACGTTCCCGACTTATTCGGTCTCCTTCTCCTCTTCTTCTTGCGCGGAGGATTCTGCTCGCTTGAAGAACTCTCCTGCGGAGTGTCACTCTTCTTGTTCTTCACCGAGGCTTTACGCGATGTTTCGGCGCTCTTATCATTGCGAACATTCTGGACATTCTCTTTCTGCGGAGTGTTCTGCATCTCCTGATATAGGTCGGCTAAGAGCATTGCCAGCAGCAGGCGTTCTTCCTCGCTTTCAGTTAAGGCTTTCACAACAGACTCGAAGCGTACCATACGTTTCCGCACGCCGGGGGTAAGACTACGCCACCGATTCTCCAAGTAAGCAATCAACCCTTCAGCTATCTGCTCAACTTCCTCTGCGGGACTGCTCTTCTCCTTTTCTGACTTCTTTTCTCCAGATGTACGAGACTTCCCACCACTCTTCTCCGGCCCATTCTGTGAGGCATTGAATGTCTCTTGGTAGAGATCAGCCAGAAGCATTGCGAGGAGCGATTGCTTCTCTTCGGTTTCGCTCAGAGATTTCACCACCAGTTCGAAGCGACCCACACTTGTCTGTAGGGCAGCCGTAAGGCTACGCCACCGTTCTTCTAAGTGGATGGTCAACCGTTCTCCTATTCGCTCGGCCACCTGATCTTCGGTCGGCGTCGGCATCTCGACAAACTCAATACCATACTTCCGCCCGATTCGCTTCAGTGTTGTCCGGTCGCTCATGTTGCCAACAAGTGAGATGGCAACACCGGTATTTCCGGCTCGCGCTGTTCGTCCAGCACGGTGAACGTAAAGCTCTGGGTCCATCGGAATATCGTAGAGGAAGACGTGGGAGAGATCACTGATATCAATTCCGCGAGCGGCAACATCAGTGGCCACAAGGAATCGGTATCGGTTATCTCGAATCCCTTGCATCACCTGCTCCCGCTGGTTCTGCTTCAAGTCACCTGAAATCATCTCCGCGTTATAGCCTCGCCCTTTGAGCACGTTCGCCACGTACTCTACATCACTCTTCATATTGCAGAAGATAATAGCCGAATCTGGACGTTCCATCTCGATTAGGCGAATCAATATCTGATCCTTATCCAGTGTTGGAGCTTCGTAGAGCCGGTGCTCCATCGTTTCGATTG
>JBFWSB010000446.1:0-3230 GCA_050248595.1 Kapaibacterium sp. (SeqCode) | reverse complement strand
TCACGTCTACTTCCACGCTCGTTTGTCCCGGATTTACTGGTTGTGCTAACAACTCGCGTCCCTCAACCGTGTAGAGTGAGAAGCGAGCGTTCATGCCACTCTTCACTCCTCCTACTGGAATGCTCACACGACTCCGTGCTGGGTTCGGTGCGTTCTGCCCGATGGTGAAGCCTGCGGCGAGTGCGTCGGTGTCGGTAACGCTCGATCCACTCACCTTGAAGATCGGCAATTGCTCGAATGTGTGTGGCAGGGCAGGAGCAAGCTCCGAGTCAGTTGCTTCGTACCACTGTCCTAAAATTGAGGCGTAGAGCTGACGGAAGTCGTACTCCATTTTCAGATTTCCTGGCCCCGTTAAATCACTCAGGTTTGGATCAGTTCCAATAATTCCACCATTCACCCCATGTCCAAAGAAGAATGCTGGGGCTGCCTCGCCGTGGTCTGTCCCCGTGCCGTTACTCTGCACGCGGCGTCCGAACTCACTGATTGTTCCAGCGCAAACCCGGTCGGCCAAGCCGAGCGTTTCGAGATCGCGTTGAAACTCTTTGATTGCGTTCGCAAGTTGGCTTAGCAGGTTAGCATGTGTAGTCAACTGGTTTGTGTGGGTGTCGTAGCCGCCAACGTTTAGGATGTACATCCGAGTTCCCAACCCTCCCTGAATCATCCGCGCCACCGCAGCCAACCCTTGACCCAACGTGCCACTTGCGTTTGTGTAGTGACCGGAATTATCCGTCCCCCCAACGTAGGCAGCAAGCACAGCGTTGGAGAAGATATTCGACTGCCGAATCACTTCTCGCACGTAAGCTTCCTCTTCACCTGCTTTCGTACTTGCTATGTCATCGTTCCCCGGCAAGCCCGGAATGTAGTCCAAGTTGCCGACGGCAATTCCCATGTTGTTCTCTTCGCCAATAAGCGTTGTGCTCAGGAAGTTCCCGAACTCAATGGCGAAGGGAGAGGCTGGGAGCACCTCTGGATAGTCAGGATACTTTGCTTCCAAGTACTTCGCATACCACCCGGCGTCATCGAAGACGTTGGCGTCCGATCCACTCAGCCAAATGTCAGTTGAGCGGAAGTGGGAAAGGTTTTGTCCCGGATAGGCCACGTTCTGCACCAGTGTCATCTTCCCCTCACCATACAAATCGAGAAGTGGCTGAAAGCTCGGGTGCAACCCCATAGTGTCGGAGTCAGGAAGTTTTACAACCTGGTTTGCAGGAATTGAAAGATCGTCTGCCGTCCCAGCAAAGCGGGCATTGTAGTAGAGATCGTTTGCGTAGGGGATCACGTTATTCAATCCATCATTTCCACCAGCTAAGCGGATAATCACAAAGATGTGATCGTTCTCCGCAGCCATTAAGCGTGTAAAGGGTGAACCTTTCGGTGACTGACCAAACGCACGAAGTCTCGGAAAGCCGAAGGCAATCGGCAGAACGATTCCTGTGCTCGCCACCCGTTGTATGAATTTTCTGCGTTTCATGATAATCTATAGTTGATAATGAATATTCTCACTCAACTCTTTAGCTCGCTGTTTGATAGAGAGCCGAAGAGATCAATACAACTGGAACTTGGCAAGCTGTGCGATTGCCTGTAGGAACTTCCTGATCCGCTCTTCTGGTCGTTGGTTCGGATCGTCCAGATCCCACTCGTAGTCCACCCCTCCATCAAGAATTGTCTGGAAGAGAAGATCAGCCTCCTTCTCCGACGGTTCGGTGTTTAGCAGAAAGCGGGACATCTCGTTGGTCAGTATCTCCAAGTCGTATGGATCGGAGAACTGTTTCGCAAATGCAATTGGGTCAATCAGGTAGTATTGCTTCCGCTGGATGCTGATGTTTTCTGCTCCAACGTCAATCCCAAATTTTTGGCGGATCGGCAGTGTTGACGTGCTTGTCCAGGTACGTCCTCCCGGCCATCCCTTCACGTTCGGTGGGTAGTATGGAATCTGTCCTAACGATTGCAGGCGTCCCACAAAATCTCGGTTTGCCCGTGCGTTGGATAAATCGTCCAAACCGGGCACCACGGTAATGTTCATGCCGCGAACCATTCCAACCATGTAGTCAACAGGTCCCTTGTGCATTGCTCCGATATTCGTCTCATCGTAGAAGTGCTCACTCTTCAGAAGTTTTTCAAAGACTGGGCGAAGTTCCCAGCTTCCTGTCCGGAAGGTGTTTGCCATCTGTTCTACCACAACTTTGTCGGCTACATCGTAGACAAATCCTCGATAGATTTTTTCGCAGATGTACTTCGCAATCTGGTCTCCACGCTGTGCAAAGATGATGTCGATCACATCTTGCGTGTTCCAAGCACCGGTCTGTCCCATCAAAGTCTTCTGTCCATTATCCCACCAGAGTGATTTGAAGACAGCTTTACGATCAACCATGAGGATATTCCGTGGATTGTCGACGTTATACTGCCAGCCACTAAGTGAGCGGGCGGCAGCAATCACGTCATCTTGGGAATAGTTCTCATTTCCATCCCAGTCGAAAACTCCCATAGTGAAGAGTTCCATCAACTCGCGAGCATAGTTCTCGTTGATGTTGTTTCGGGACGTTGTTTTGTAGTTCTTGATACCATCCAAGTAGATCAACATTGCCATGTCAGCCGAGACGTTGTAGGTAAACTCCTTGAAGTTCCCCAACAGATGTTGCTTGAAGAGTTTATACTGCTCGTAGAGTACCTCTGGATAGTTGACTACTAAGACTTCGGAGGTGAAGTGGTTGTGCCAAAAAAGGCGGAGACGTTCCTGAATTGAGACCGGAGAGTGTTGCATCGAGAGGAGTATCCAGCGGATGAAGTAGTCTCGCCGCTCGTACTGTTTTTGCTGGAAGGTGGTGAAGTCTTCTCCGTTTGCTGTGTCGGGGAGTGCTTGAAACTGTGCCGAGTTCGCCCAACTATCGATCCCCTCTAAAGGTGGCTCCCACGGAGTGAAGAGCTTCTCGATTGTTGCGTTCATGCCATCGGCAACCGCTTGGTTAATCTCCGCCTCAGTCGGTCCGAACGTACAACGACGCAGCAGGTGTGCAGCCTGTTTGTAGGTCCACGGACCGCTGTAGGTCGTCAAGTCAGTGTTGCTTCGGCGAGCGAAGGCGGGTGGTGTCTGCGATGCGTCTCTGGCGGCGGTTACCCCCCGGCTCTCCCCCCGAATCGCTTCGCGGGAGCGTGGCGCACCGATGGTCAGGAAGTCTCGTCGATCCATAGTAGTTCCCCTCGGTTATTTGGATAGAGAATCAATCTTCTCG
>JBFWSB010000445.1:0-3266 GCA_050248595.1 Kapaibacterium sp. (SeqCode) | reverse complement strand
GTTGCGCTGTACTTGAAACCGTACATCTCCGGTCGATGTGCTCTCAACCGTTCCATTACATTTTGTACAAGGTCGAGTGACTCCGATCCAATCAGATCGACATACATCATTGGCCGAAGGACTTTTGTCGATCGATGCAGCATCTCCGCACGCTTCCAGGTTCCCTGCACGTAATCATCTTCGTGCCAAACGAAATACCAGTTATCGTGCGTGGCACGGGCTGGAATTGGGGTGAGCGTGAGGAGAGTCACCGTTGCCAGAATAATCGTCGGCCACCCTATCGAGAGACCTTTTCTACCCCTTGAAGTCATTATCAACATTTCGATTCCTCCTGATTTCGTAGTTTTCTCGCTGTGTCGAACCTACGCAAATCCTATAGAAATCTGAAGAAGCAATGATCCGCTCAATCGACTCTCTTCCCCTTGCAGGCAACCGAGTTCTTGTCCGCGTTGACTTCAACGTCCCACTGGACGACGAGGGGAACGTTACTGACGACAAACGTATCCGGGAGTCGCTACCGACGATCCAGAAAATTCTTCGCGAAGGTGGTAAGGCAATTCTGATGTCCCACCTCGGCAGACCGAAAGGAGAGCGGAACGAGAAGTTCTCGCTGAAACCGGCTGCCCAAACTCTTTCGCACTTGCTTCAAACAGAAGTTCCCCTCGCCCCAGATTGTATTGGAGAAGAAGTAGAGAAAATGGTAGAGGGGATGAAAGCGGGGGACGTGATTCTTCTGGAGAATCTTCGCTTCTACGCTGAAGAAGAGAAGAATGATCCAGAGTTCGCACAAAAGTTGTCCCGCCTTGCAGACGTGTACGTAAACGATGCGTTCGGAACGGCTCACCGGGCACATGCTTCTACTGAGGGTGTTGCAAAGTTCGTTCAGGAGAAAGGAGCCGGATATCTTCTGCTGAAAGAACTCACCTATCTCGGCGACGCGGTCAACAACCCGAAGCGTCCACTGGTTGCAATTCTTGGAGGATCAAAAATTTCGGGAAAGATCGACGTGATTAACGCTTTGTTGGAGAAGTGCGACACGATTATCGTCGGTGGAGGAATGGTCTTCACCTTCCTAAAAGCAGAGGAGAAAGAGATCGGCACGTCACTTCTCGAAGAGGATAAGGTAGAGCTTGCTGGAGAGTTGTTGAAAAAGGCTGATGAGATGGGAGTGCGCCTACTGCTACCTCGCGACATTGTTGTTGCCGACAAATTTGCTGAAGATGCGTTAACCGAAGTTGTGTCGGTTGATGAGATTCCAGCAAACATGATGGGTCTCGACATCGGCCCCCTCACGAGAGAAGAGTTTGTTGGAATCATCGCAAACGCGAAGACGGTTGTCTGGAATGGGCCGATGGGTGTCTTCGAAATGGAACCGTTCGCTGCCGGAACGCGGGCGGTAGCCGAAGGACTTGCCTCGGCTACCGACAACGGCGTAACAACGATTGTAGGTGGAGGAGACTCTGCCGCGGCAATCGCCCTGTTCGGATTGGAAGAGAGAGTCTCCCACGTCTCCACCGGCGGAGGAGCCTCCTTAGAATTCCTCGAAGGGAAAGAACTCCCCGGAGTCCTCGCACTGGAAGAATAAATTCCCCCTTGGTAATCCTTGGTGTTCTTGGTGGTAAAACTCACCAACCTCCTTCACCACCAATCACCTCAAAAACTTTCGCGCCCCCTCCCCCGCCTGATACTCCCGCTCAAGTCTACCGAAGGCATAGATCGGCGAACCATCTGGGGCAAGCTCGATTTCTCCCTGCAAGTCAACTAATAACTCTGTCATGATCTTCTCAACATCTTCCCGACTGATCTCTTTCCGCGCCTGATCGGGCAACGTCAGGTAAATATCATCGGGTGTCGTCCTCCACATCTTGTGGAGAAAAATCGATCGCATAATCTGCTTCTTTCGATTCCGCTTTAGGCGAGCAGACTCCTTCCGCTTGACAATAGGAGCGCGGAGAATAGGAAGGAGTAGATAGGAGAGGCCGAAGATCACCGGCATGATACCGAACAGCACCGACGCTAACTCTGTGCCGAAGAAAGGATGAAACTGCACCAACTCCGAGAGCATCCCTCCCCCCGGACCGAGAAGCAAACCAGCACCGAAAACAAAGAAGGCCATGAAGGCAACCGCGAAATTTCTCCCCCCTGAGTTCCCCGTTACCTGATATGGAGCTTCGTACTCTTCCCAAAAGGGGACAACTTCTCCACCTGGGTGCAGATTTGTTGAGCGGGTAATAAAGTCCTCAAACTCTCCTACAACAACACCTTCGTCGGTCAGTCGAGGCTCACCTCCGAACCGAGCTAAATAGTCGGCCATCCGTTCTTCGGCTTTCGAGAAGTTATCTCCCGAAAGGGCGAGCACCTCCGCAGATGTAATTATCCCCTTCTCCTGACGCAGAAACGCCGCTGCCTCCCTCTCGTTCTCCAACGGATCAATCTCCGCCCGCTCAGGTCCGAGTGCAAAATCGTAGACAGCAATCAGGAAAGATTTCTCACCACTCTTCTTCTTGTTCTTTACCCCCTGCGGCACTTTCGCCTGCCGGTATCGGTAGCCATGCTGGTCAACGCCGTAGCCTCCGCTGTAGGCGCGTGTCCAGAAGATATACTGCACACTCTCTCCCATCACCCGGAAGAGTCCCCCCACCAAATTGCCACCAATTCCATTGTCGCTGTCGTCATCGCTACCGCGCGAGGCTGCCACCATTAACAGAAGAACCAGAACAACCATCACGAGAAAAAAACCGATCAGGATCAGACTAATCCAGATTTTGTAGAATATTTTGAAGCCACGCCAGAGACGATCCCGAACCGACGCCCACTTCTCGGCAAGCGTCTTCGTTCCGCGCTGACGGAGTGGCATGTCGAAATCGAAGATGATTCGGCCCGTATCGTCGTAGCTAACGCGGGTTACGTAGAGTTCCATCAGGCGGGTGAGAGCGTCTTGCGCTTCGGATATGGTGAGGCCGGTTGCCGTAGCTGCATCTTGTGGGGAGAGTCTCCCCTTCAGCTTTCCGAGTTGTCCTTCTACGAGGGCAAGCCCCCGTTCTGAGATTGTATGTTTCATGGCCTATATGTTTCACTCCCTCCTATTCGCTTGCAAGTAGATTCGATATAATGATAAGAAGTCAACCCGATTCCCCCTAACTTTTCCTCTGACCATATTGGTCAATCAACTCAGTTCCGCACAAGGTTAACGTACATGAACAAGAGCAACCTCTCTCCTTTCTCCTTCGGATGGCTAACAGTTATTATCGTTGTTGTCTCCTACA
>JBFWSB010000444.1:0-3266 GCA_050248595.1 Kapaibacterium sp. (SeqCode) | reverse complement strand
CCTTGCGGAACGTTGCATTGCAGGTAGAGCAGACCGACGACGACACGAGCTTTACAGTGAAGGGACGGGGTGAGTTCCAGATGGCAATTTTGATTGAGACGATGCGCCGCGAAGGCTTTGAGTTGAGTGTCGGGAGGCCAGAAGTTATCAACAAGAAGATCGACGGGAAGATCTGTGAGCCAATCGAACATCTCTTCATCGACTGTGGTGAAGAGTTTGTTGGAGTGGTCACAGAGAAGCTGCAACGCCGCAAAGGCCGAATGACGAACATGGTGAACCACGGAACTGGTCGCGTCCGGATGGAGTTCAGCGTTCCGTCGCGAGCACTAATTGGCTACCGAAGTGAGTTCTTGACCGACACGAAGGGGACTGGCCTGATGAACTCCTACCTCGACAGCTACGAACCATATCGTGGCGATTTCCCAACCCGCTACACAGGATCGCTCGTAAGCGACCGAGCTGGGAAGGCGATCACCTACTCACTCTTGAACCTTGAGCCGCGAGGCGAACTCTTCACACAACCGGGGAGTGCTGTCTACGAGGGAATGATTATCGGTGAGCACAACCGGGAGAACGATCTGAACGTGAACCCGACGAAGGAGAAGCAGAAGACCGCAATTCGTTCTTCAACGAAGGAGACGAGCGAGTATCTCCGCCCAATCAAACCGATGACGTTGGAGCGGGCCATCGACTTCATCAAAGAAGATGAGATGATCGAAGTGACACCGCAGAACATTCGGCTCCGGAAGGTTGAACTCTCGGCAACCAGACGACACACAATGCGGGCGCGGTCGAAGGGTGTGGAGTAGGGTATCGTTCTTTGCTTGAAGAGTGGAGCTTATGCAATTCTATCTGAGATCAATAGTAGGGAGAGTCCTTCGGATTCTCCCTACTTTGATTCTCGATATTACATAGCAACGATTAGGCATTGTGGTTCCTATATTGCACCTTCTACCAGATATTTATCAGAGGATCAGATGCACACAAACATCACACAAGAAGAAGTCCGGCGGGTTGCAACATTGGCGAAGCTCCGCTTCAGCGATGAAGAGATCGACGGCTTCACCGAGCAGTTCGACCGGATTGTTGCCTACGTCGAAAAGTTGAACGAGGTGGACTGCACCGGAGTAGAACCGATGGCGCGAATAGGGGAAGAGATTACTCCACCACGCGAAGACAAACCGGGAGAACTTCTGGAACCAGCCGAGGCGTTGAGGAACGCACCGAAGAAGATGGAAGGGTTCTTTAGTGTTCCGAAAGTTATTGAATAGAATATCGTTGGGAGTTCATAGAGTTGAGAGTGTGTAGAGTGCCGAAGTATATGAGCGTGAGAGTGTATGAGTAGGGGCATTCAGCTTATTTATGCACTCACTCTGAATGAATTTTGAGAGTCTTGTGACGACGAGAGCATCATGTCGATTACTGCAATCATACCTGCCCGCTACGCATCTACTCGGCTTCCGGGAAAACCGTTGATTGAGATTGCCGGAAAGCCGATGATCCTCCACGTCTGCGAGAGAGTAATGCAAGCTGCTCGGGTAGAGCGGGTTGTAGTTGCCACAGACGACCAACGCATTGCCGACGTAGTTCGCAACGGTGGATGTGAGGTAGTGATGACACCTTCTGACCTCCCCTCCGGTACAGACAGAATTGCCGCGGTCGTTCGCGAACTACAGCTTGAGGGAGCAATCCTGAATGTGCAGGGGGATGAGCCGATGATTGATCCAGAGGTGATCGATCAACTGATTGAGAGCTTTGCAAGTTCCGACGCCGACTGCGCTACTCCCGTCGTACAGATCGACTCGATTACCACACTCTTCGATTCCGACACACCTAAAGTTGTGATGCGCGAAGATCGCACGGCACTCTACTTCTCCCGCACTCCAATTCCTTTCTTCCGTGATTTACCGCCGGAGGAATGGCTGGAGAACCACACCTTCCACCGCCACGTCGGGATGTATCTCTATCGCGCCAGCGCACTCAACCGCTTCGTAGCCTCTCCCCCCTCACACTTGGAGCGTGCCGAACAACTGGAACAGCTCCGTATGCTCAGTCTCGGCATGTCAATTCTCTGCGTCGAAGTGAACTATCACGGCCAGGCAGTCGACTCGCCAGAAGATGTGATGCGGGTTGAGCACCTGCTAAGTTCGATGTAAACCGTTGTGCTTACCAGGTTGGTGTTGTAGGAGAGATAACCACCAAGAACACAAAGGTCCACCAAAGGTTCTTTGTAAGATGTCTGCTACGATGCGTCCTCGTCTGCGGACGAGATACCTATCTTCTCCTACATCCCTATATTCTGTCGCCAACATTCTACAACCTATTTGCTATGACCATTTCTGAATCGACTGTCGTGATTATTACCGGAGCAAGTTCCGGGATTGGCCGGGCACTTGCGTTGCACCTTGCCGAGCGTGGAGCGCGGCTTGGGCTAATTGCACGGCGTGCTGAGAAGCTGAACGAAGTTGCGTGGGAGGCACTGAAGAACGGAGCAACCGATGTCCTGGCTCTCCCCTGCGACATCACCGACCGTGAAGCCTTTCAGCGAACTATCGGGGAGGTTCAGGTGGCATTTGGAAGGATTGATATTCTGGTCAACAATGCCGGGTTCGGACATATCGGCTACGTGGAGGATACGCCACAAGAGCACATAGAGTCAGTCTTTGCAGTGAACGTCTTCGCACTCTGGTATGGGGCAGCAGCAGTTCTGCCACTAATGAAGGAACAAGGGAGTGGGCAGATCATCACAATCTCTTCAATGGCAGGAGTGATTCCCTTCCCAGCAAATGCTGCCTACGTTGCCGCCAAACATGCAGCAGTCGGCTTCACTCGCGCGCTCCGCTCGGAACTTGCTGGAACTGGCGTTGAAGCAATGGTTGTGTTGCCAGCCGGAACAATCACCGATTGGGCGTCGGCGACTGAAGGTGGGCCAATCCTTCCGCTGTTCGAATATGAAAACAGGCGAAGTGTGGAAATTGCTGAAGAGTTAAACATCGAAAAGGGAGTGATGCCACCACTCCTCTCGTCGGACGACGTTGCAGAGCAGATTGTCAACCTTATTGAACACCCTGCTCCGGTTCTTTACACTCACCCGAACTCCGAAGAGCTTGCACGAAGTTTTGCTGAAGATCAAGTCGGAACAGAATACAAACTCCTCCCCTCGTGGTTGGCGAATCGAGAGGGATATTTGAAGATGAGGGATGAGTTGGGAGAGGAGAGGTGTGAGAGGTGTATTGTCAACCTTTGCGTTCTCTGCTTCTCTGCGG
>JBFWSB010000443.1:0-3281 GCA_050248595.1 Kapaibacterium sp. (SeqCode) | reverse complement strand
ACTCCTACACCTGAATCTGTTACCGTTGCCGCAGCCGACACAGTAGTGCAGACACGTGCCGATACTTCCCGTCTTTTCCTCTTGCACGTTCCACCTCCTGGAGCAGTTCATCAAGAGGGGCAACTATTGAATCGATCATTCAGCAAGCTCGATATTCCAGATCGAATCCAATCAACGCTCTTTGATCCACTCCACTCGCGGTTCGATGGCTATATCCTGACCGGGAGTGTTCCGGGGGAACTTGGGGGACTTTCCTATGCTGCGGGAAGTCCTGACAACATTGCCTACACATTCAACGGTCGTCCTCTTAGTGGATCGAGGGGGAGGAGCTATGACTATTCGCTCTACCCAATAGAATTTCTTGAAGAGGCTGAGTATCTGAAGGGGGGGGCTGGGATTCTCTACGGTGGGGCAACTGCTCTTACTACAGTCAATATCCTCCAACCACAATTTGATGTTGAGGGGAGTTATCTCCGGCTAATTTTCGGAAAGGGTGGAGCCGCTTCGTCGAGAGCCGAAGGGGTGTTTGCCAGGAATCTCTCGCGAAAGACAAATCTATCTGTTGGTTTCCGGAGGCTTTTCTCCGATGGTGTTTACAAAAATCAATGTGTGGATGGATTGAACATCTACACCTCGTTGCTCCACCACTATCAGACGGGCTTGACTCTCTCACTCACAGGGATGGTAACCGACGTTACCCGAGGTGCAAATGGAGGGCTGACAACCGAGAGTCCTCTAAGCTCTACCGGTTCATCAGTAGTGAACGATACGTTAAGGGAAGGGCTGCTGAGGCACGATGTGACTGCAACATTTCGGTGGATACCAGAGTTGAGGGGAAGAGAAGTGACGGACAGTCTTGATGCCACTGCTATGACTCGGATAGATGGAAATCTCTACTTCTCACATGCGGAACGTTCACTCTTAGTGGGGGATAAGGAGGCATTAATCGACAGTCTTCCGAGAGTTGTTCAGGGTGATATGTTTGGCGTAAACGGCACTCTTTCGAAGCAGTTCGGTTCTACCAAGCTGCAAGCTGTTGTGCGAGGAGAGATTGAGAATGGAAGAGAGGGATTGCTTCACGGAGGTCTTCTCTTTACTCAGCCGATAAGTTCAACGTACACGGTTGGGGCTGGTGGAGTGGTAACTGATAAGGGGACGTCCAATACTTCCGCTCTTTTCGTTGAGTTTACCGCGTCGGTTACTGATTCATTTGCCTTGCGTGGAACAGGACGCTACATAATCGGTGATGGTGCGCAGGCTACGAACGATACTCTTCTCACGTTGAGTGGAGAGGGAACCGCTTGGATGGGAGAACTTGAGGGAGTCTGGAAGAGAGGGGAAACCAGTCTGCATCTTAACGGCTGGATCCGAAGAGGAGTTCAAGGGCTGAGCAGTAGTCTTAACGAGTATACAGCACTCGGCACATCAGTTAGTGGTTTGATACCGATAGATTTTCTCCGAGTTAATTGGCAGGCAACGGGAACTCTACTACCGGATGGTGACGAACGCTTCCCGCTCCTTGCGGCAAAGGGGGATGTCTACATACCATTGCACCTACTGAACGGCGCACTCGACCTCGATATTGGTACAACCGTTGGGTGGCAGAGTTCTTTCTCAGGTGTTGAATACGAACCAATTACCGGTCGCTGGCTCTATCCTTTAGAAGAGAAAGTAAGTGAGAGACAAAAGTGGGCGTTGATCGATCTGTTTGCCTCGGCAAGAATTGGCACTGCCTACCTGAACCTTACTCTCTACAATGTGCTTGATGCGGAGTACAGAACTGTTAGTCGCTATCCTACCACAGGACGGGCACTCCGTTTTGGAATCACTTGGACAATGATAGATTAGGCCGCGACTGAGCAATAGCCACTATTACAGAGGGATGTTGGGCGTACAGTAAGTGGTGGCTGAAAGAAGAAGAAAACCATAGAACACAATCAATAACTGGAACAATGGATCTCTACAAAATTCTCGTCGAAGCTCACTCAGGGATGCGATGGCTCGTTCTCCTGCTGTTTGTAATCACGTTGGTCAAGTTGCTCATTACTTGGCTTGGAAAGAAAGAGTTTGGTAAAGGGGACAACGCGTTACTGCGAGCAACAATTGGATTTATCGACTTACAACTACTTCTCGGTTTGTCGTTGCTATTCTACTTTGCTTTCAATGCTGGTGGTCTTGCTCCCTATCACTACGAACATGCTGGAACAAATGCCATCGCCATCATCTTTGCTCACTTAGCAGGAAAGGGGAAGGATAAACCGGGACCGATTAGGGCACGAAATGCCTTCATCTTTTTGTTCGTTTCAGCAGCGTTAGTTGCTTTGGCTATCAGTAGACTACCACAAGGATGGTAGAACTGCAAAAAAGTGTTTTCCATGTTGCACCGCGTATTGCGTTTTCATAAAAACTCCTTATTATTGCAGTGCCCGTTAGCGCTACCTGGCGTAGACCAGCCACAGCCACACACAGCCAAGGGGCGTTAACACAAAAAGGGTCCGGCGAAGTTTTATGGGGGGGCTTCGCCGGTTTTTTTTTGCCTAAAATCGAAATAGCCATTCTCTGAAAACAGAGAATGGCTATTTGTTTTGAGTTCATTGAAGGCTGAAGCAATGTTACCTGAACATGACGTTTGGTGTTAAGTCTTCCGAACAAGTTTGGCCACTGTCTCGATGTGGTATGTCTGAGGAAACATGTCTACCGGTTGTATGTATTCAACGTTGTATGATTCAGCAAGTAGTCCGCAATCTCTTGCCTGCGTAGTTGGATTGCAGCTAACGTAGCATATCCGTTCAGGGAGGAGCCGAAGGAGTGAGCTGACAACGTCTGGGTGGAGTCCAGCTCGGGGTGGATCTACAATGATGACATCGGGACGAGGTGTTGAATAGGTTCCACTTTCAAGCTCGGCGATCACATCTTTTAAATCCCCAGCGATGAACGATGCGTTCGGGGTGTCATTCCGCACAGCGTTTGCACGAGCGTCGAGGACAGCACCTTCGTTAAGTTCAACGCCGAGTACTGTTCGAGCTTGCCGAGCCGCTGCAAGTGTGATTGTACCAGCTCCGCAGTAGAGATCCCACACATTCTCTTCTCCAGTTAAGCCGGCTGCAACCAGCGCATGTTCGTAGAGTCGGTTCCCTTGCTTCGGATTTGTTTGAAAGAAGGAAAAGGGGGAAATCGTGAAGGTGTTTCCGGCTATCTGCTCGGTAATTGTTCCTGACCCATAGAGGACATATAACTCTTCGCTGAAAGCAACCTGTGCTTTCTTCCGATTCACTGCTAAA
>JBFWSB010000442.1:0-3284 GCA_050248595.1 Kapaibacterium sp. (SeqCode) | reverse complement strand
GTCGATTGCATCTTTGCAAGAGAAGGATAGAATATCATGGCTACAAAACATCTAAATCATTGGCAACAATTCGCCGGTTTGTCATGCCGGAACCAATCAGGTTTGATAGGGTCGAGGCGTAATGATACACCGATTGCTGAAAAGAACATGAAGGTGAGAAAACTTACCACAGTCTGACGCCGAGGTGGCGTCGGAACTTGCGATACATTAGTGTGGCCATGATGATCTCAGCTAAAGAAATACTCACCGCAGTCCCAACGATACCGAACTGCCACGTCAGGAGAAAAATTAGGAGGAGGGTTATTGGAGTGCTCACCAACGCAGCTTGGAAATATGCTTTCTCGTACCCAGCGGCAACCAGAGCGTAGGAAAAGAAGGTCGTTAGAATTGTGGCCGAGACAAACCAACTCATCAGAATCAAAGGGAGAGCGGCCCCGGCATACTCTGATCGGTTCACAACAACAACAATTGGCTCAGCTATCGGTATGATGCCGACACCGAGACATAGACCGATAAGAATCAACCACCTGAAGGTTCTGCGCAGCACTTCGGGAGCACGCTCGGGAGATGAGGTGTTAACTCTGGAGATACGGGGAAGAAAGAGAGTGAAGAATGTCCTGTCGATAACCAGCATAATCATCGTTAGGCGAAAGGCGGCTCCAAAGAGTCCCACCTGTTCCTCGTCATACATGGCTGCGATAACAATTGGTGGAATCAGTGGTACTGATTGCGCGAGGATGCTTCCCAAACCAATTGGAATTGATCGCCGCAGGATTGCCCTCCACTCCCCCCAAAGTTTCGGATTGAAGAACGATTCTCTCGGGAGAATCGATTCACTATCCCGCTTTAACACAAAAGCTGCCACTGCTGCAAGTATGATGCTGGCTGAGTAGATCAGGGGGATCCGCTCAAGATTGTTATCCCCACTAACGAAGAACAAGATGCCAACCAAATATGATCCACTGAAGAGATACCGAATCAACGTAAGCTCGCCGTAGCGACGCCCCCCCTGATAATACCAGTCCATCTGCCAGAGCGAGGGAATAAGTGCGAGAAGGAAGAGGAGCGCAACCGAACGGGTTTGCTCCTCGTGAATGAAGAGCAAAATCCCAACTCCCGTTAGAAGCATTCCAGCAAGACCTAACATGGTTCTCAACCAGAGAAAATCACTGAACTGAAATTCTCTCTGACTCTTTTCTTTGGCCATCTCCCGAACTCCGAGCGCGTAGAGTCCGAGATCAGCTGGCAACATCCCATAGCTTAAAATTGTCAATCCAAGGAAGGCAACACCGTAAGATGTAGGGGCGAGCACCTTGGCAAGGTAGGCGTTGGCAATAAATGTCAGAAGTCGAGTTCCTCCATCGCTGAGAACGACAAGCAACCCATCCTTCGTCAGGCTACGACTCATCTGGTTCCCCCCCTGTCAACTGCCGAACAATCTCGATTAGTTCTTTCTCTCTCCTCTCTCTCGGAAAGAGTTCTACAATACGGCTCCGCACAGCCTGACGGCTTTCATCTGGCATTGAGAGTGCCTGAAGTATTCCACGGCGCAACGCATCTGCATCTCCCGGTGGAACAAGAACTCCACTATCTCCAATCGCCGTAGCAGTCCCCCCCACATCAGTCCCGACCGGAATCAGTCCGCAAAGCATCCCCTCACAAAGAACATTCGATAAGCCTTCGTGACGAGAGGGTTGGCAGTAGATGGAAGCAGAGCGATAGTAATCTACCAGTTCCGCATGATCGAGTGGAGGAAGAATATGTACGTTCTTTGGGATAACAAAGGGGAAGTTATGGAGGAAATTAGGGTCGACTCCAATCAGCCTGAAGGGAATATCTGGAAGCATCCCCGCAACTTCTAAAAAGAGATCGACTCCCTTCACACGTCCTCTCCCCTCTGAGTCACACGTCGCCACACACAGAACTCCCTCCCGTTCGGTATCAGAGCTTGGTGGTGACCAGAAGTGTGAGTCGTAACCAGTTGGAAGGACTGAAGCTTGTTCAAGCGATAGTTGGCTATGGCGTTCCAGATTTTGTCTCAATCGTTCATCCACCACCAGAATCACATCTGCTCGACGCAGCGCTTGCCGCACAACGAAGCTCTTCCACTTGCTAAGCCAAAGACCATAGCCAAGTTCCGGCAAGGCTGCTGCATCAACACCACCAACGACGATGATTGACTTCTTTCCAGCAAGTTTCGCTCCGAGCGTCACAGCAAAAGAGTAGACCGAGGCGAACCAACAGATAGAGAGGTCAGCACGAGTAGCCCGCACAAACATACGGCAGGCATCTACCACTCCGCTGCCAACGAAAAAGTCGACTGCGTAGTGATGACGAAGAGTAGTAAGGTCATCCAGAATAAACGGACGACGCATTGTTGATGTAAGAAATATCCGGCGCATGATAAAACGATGGCCGGGGAGAAGATAGAAGATTCAGAAGGATTTCTACAGGAAGATTTTGTTCCCTACCCAACCATCTTCACAACTTTATGAGCGAAACAAGGCTGGACTGCTGCCAGCACTCTTTTCATATCCTGCATCTACCTTCAAGTCCAGACCAAGCGAAGCCTCTACAGCAAGTTGATCACATCTCTCATTTTCCCGCACGTTCGTATGTCCTCGCACCCAATTAAAGGTAATCTCATGCTTTTGAAGAAGTGGAAGTAATCGTTGCCACAGGTCGATATTTTCTACCGGTTTCTTGTTGCTCTTCCGCCACCCTCGCTTGATCCACCCCTGCAACCACCCTTCGTTGATGCCGTTGACAACGTACTGCGAATCGCTGTAGAGCTGCACTTTGCAAGAACGCTTCAGATTCTCCAGCGCAGAAATCACTGCCAGTAGCTCCATGCGATTGTTCGTGGTTTCGCGGTAGCCATCGGAAAGCTCCATACGGCGATCACCGTAAAGCATAACAACACCATAGCCACCTGGCCCAGGATTTCCGGAACAGGCTCCGTCAGTGTAGATCGTAACGTGAGAACTCAAGGAAGAACTATTTGTTGAAGTTTCGGTTGCGAATATAGCATTCAAGTTTCAAGTGTGAGCTTTATTCCCTGAAATCTCGTGTAAGGTTCTACGATGTTTTCCTCAGAGAATCTTCTAATAACAAAACGGCCTCGAGGATCACTCCCCGAGGCCGTTGCTTTCTCTTCTAATGGAGACTCCATGCCCCCATTACCCTCTTACTTCTGTACCGTCAACGTCTGCGTCAACACTTCCGTGCCGCTCATCAGACGAATGTGATACACGCCGCTCGACAACTCACGTACGTCGATTGGT
>JBFWSB010000441.1:0-3286 GCA_050248595.1 Kapaibacterium sp. (SeqCode) | reverse complement strand
CGCTCACAGCGAAAACGGGTTCGCAAACTGCTCGGCTTGCAGGTCGATGATTCGCTTGAGTCGGTTATTCTGAGTATCTGATTTTGGGAATACTATACTCCATAGCCCCCTCTCGCTTCCCTTCTCTATTCGGTCTGCTACGCCAAAGGTCAGGTTGTTATTCAATGTAGGAGGCTGGCAAGAATTACTCAGCCTGTCATCCTACTTCAAGATTCACTCGTCCGTGGATTACAGGAATCCAGTTCCGGTTGTTATATGGCTCGCTTAACCAATCACAACCCAACTTCCACCATCTTCCTGAACGTTCCATCGGGAGTTTCCACTTTCAGGAGGTATCTGCCAGGGGTTGTAGTCAGGTCGATCTCCAGACTCTGATTGCCTACCCCTTTGAAGACCTGATAGTAGAGAAGCGTTTCGAGTGGGTTGGAAACGCTAATAACGATGTCGACAGGTTTCCCTAAGAGCGAACGGAGAAGCAGTGTTTCTGAAGAGGTTCCCTCTGTAACCTCAAACTTGTTCTGCAATCCGGGTGTGGAAGGAGCCACGCGATAGTAGACGACGTGGGCATCCATCATAATAATCGGCATTGAGTGTCGGTCGTTCTTCTCACAGTCGGGGCAGGGGCAAGGATCGGCGTCGGGACGACAGAGGTTGATGTAGGGTTCAATGTCGTAGTCGAGTGTCAGCGATTGGCCGAGACGGTAGAATTGGCTGACATCGTTGACCCAGGGGTAGACCTCGGATCCGGGACAGAATCCGGCGCGTGACAATTTCCACGTACCGTACTGCTCTCCCGCCGCAACTTTTCCGCAATCATCCCGCCAGAGTTCGTGAGCAAAAAGCCCACTCCCCGCCTTCAGCATGTGAAACTTCTTCATGAACTCTCCGGCATTGTCCGTATTCCCCTGACCGTGCCCCGAGGCAACTACGCGGACGACGGCAAACTGCTCCGACGGCTTGACCTTGATCGGAGTTAGATAATTCTCAATCGGATCCTTCGGGTCGCCAAGTTCGAACATCCCATGCCAGAGCAAATCAACGTTAGTTGCTAAGAAGTCCGGTTCCTCTTCTTCAAAGCGGAGCGACATCGAGACAAGGTATCCTATCGGATCATTGTGGTGGTTGAACTGCTTAAAGACCGAGATGTATGTGCCGAACGTGACCGAGTCGTGGAGCAGCGGACGAATGTGGCTGACATCCCGCTCCCAGCTCCACTCCTCACCATACGGCGTAACGTATCGCCCCAACTCGTATCGGGAGACGTCGAAGAAGAGAGGATTAAGACTGTCGGTTGGATACTTGGCGGCCTCTACGGGATCGAGGATAAAAACCTCACCGAGACGATCCCAGGGATCACATCCGGTTCGTGGACACTCAACCTTGTAACTCATGATAATCCGCTTGTACTTCTGCCGCATGTCCGGGAAGTAGACTCTGGTAAAGTCAACCCGGTATTCGTGATCAATCCGCTGTCTGTTCCAGACAACAATTGTTGTGTCGCAGAGACCTCTTGTCGGAGCTAAGAAGAGGAGCAGGGTGGAGAGTGTGAAAAGAGTCAGAACTGTTATCTGTACCCTCTGCACGATTCCTCCCGAACGAAGTTGAGTCTGGACTGATCCGGTCATGGCTTTTTGTTGGTGCTACTGTCGCTATCTGATATCGAGTCGTCGCCTGAGAACCCTCTGCGGGGTCACCACCCTGAGTAGGTAGACTCCCGGAGTCGTCGACAGGTCAAGCGTAAATACCCGCTTGGAAATGCTGGATGCTTGGCGTCTGTATATCAACTCTCCCCCGAGTTCCTGAACCTGGATGTCGATCGGTGAAGGTTGCGAAAGTCGTGGGGTAACCCGGACAACTCCGGGACGGTCTCCCGGCTCCACCATCAGGAGGTCGTCTCCCACTTCGTCAACTATCCGGTAGGAAATGGCCTGCGACTCTATCCAGTAGAATGGAGGAGAGTGGCCGATGATGCCGTAGGTGCAGTCATCGCAAGGACAGGAATCGAGGCGAGGTCGGCACTCGTTTACATAGGGTTCTACAGAATAGTCGAGCGTGTAGAGCGCACCGGGAGCAGCATAGCGGGAAACGTCGAGTCTCCAAGGGCGGACAACGTCACCGAGACAGTAGCCTGCCCTCGGTCGTTTCCACCACTCGTCTTCCGGAGTGCCGGGTAAGTCTGCGCAATCATCTCGCCATAGGTAATGCCGGAACGTAGTATCTGCAACGCTCAACTCGTGGAGTTTTCGGCTGTAGGTTGCAGCCCCTTCGCTGTTCCCCTCGCCATGTCCGGTTACAGTAATGTTCACTCTGACAAAGTCGGCCTCCGGGTCGGCCTTCATTCCGATAGGTGGGAGAAATTGTTCAACAGATTTTTCAGGATCGCCGTAGATCGGCAGACCGCTCCAGAGATTCTCCACACGGTATGCCTCAAGATCGTGCTCTCCGGCAACGAACTTGAAGAGAATCGTCACAAGGAATCCGCTTCCCCCCCCAATTGAAGTGTTGATGAAATTGGAGAGGGTCACCGAGTCCCGCAGCAGACTTCGGTAGTCGGTAACGTCCAGAACCCACCGTCCTGCTCTCTCGGGAGGAGTAATGAGCCGCCCAATCTCGGTCATCACCTCTTCACCACTGCCGAGATGGTTGGAAGGGTGGCGAACTCCCACTGTCGAGACCCGATCCCAGGGATCACAACCATGGCTGGAACACTCCAGCGAATAGATCATCAGAATCTGCCGGTATTCACTGTTCGATTTCGGAAAAGCAAATCGTCCGGTAGTTGTCCGATTCATAATATCCATCGGAGCTTGCACGAAGGTTACGATGGTCGTATCCGTTGCGGCGTATAGTGTAGTCTCTGGAAAGAAGAAGAGAATGTATAGGAGCAGAAGAAGACCAACTCTGCTCTGCAACCTTGCGGGAGCTGGTCTTGTGATCAAAGTCTTGGAACAAGAGGGATCAAAGCCACGCCTCAGAACGAAGTTCATCTATCACGGAATAGTGGATATGGCTCACAGCGGTCGGTCCGATTGTGGCGAAGTCAGGTAGATCATCCTTGCCTCAGCACCCTTCAGACTGAACGAAAAAAGATAAGGGTGAGTTGGAGATTATCCAACCCGGAGCGAGAACAGCGTGGCGGCACTGACAGATCGGACGGAAATCCGTCGTTTTTTGCTATATTTATTGCCATTACATAGTCAATGATAGAAGGAATTGCTTCGTTCTTATGCGGAGTGACAACAACAACATACAACTATGCTATTCCGTACGCTTTGCAGTCTTCTAC
>JBFWSB010000440.1:0-3297 GCA_050248595.1 Kapaibacterium sp. (SeqCode) | reverse complement strand
ACCGGGTGGGCGTTGCGAAGTCTGTCAAGGGGAAGGGTATGTAACTGTCGACATGCAATTCTTAGCCGACATTCAGCTTGTATGTGATGCTTGCAAGGGGACACGTTTCAAGAGCGAAGTGCGGAATGCGAAGTTCAACGGCAAGTCAATTGTTGACGTGCTGGCTATGACCGTTGAGGAAGCCCTACAGTTCTTTAAGGGACAAAATCGAATAACGCGCCGTTTGCAAAGTCTTAGCGATGTTGGTCTTGGCTACATTCGATTGGGTCAGCCAGCCACAACCTTGAGTGGAGGCGAAGCACAGCGAGTGAAACTTGCTTCCCACCTCACATCGCCAGATAATGGCCACACTCTCTTTATCCTCGACGAGCCAACTACGGGTCTCCATATGGCCGACGTTGCCGTGCTTTTAAAAGCCTTTAGTGCTTTGATCGAGAAGGGGCACTCTGTTTTAGTGATTGAGCACAATCTGGATGTGATCAAAACAGCCGATCACGTTATCGATCTCGGACCTGAAGGTGGGGAGGCTGGGGGGAGTGTAGTAGCATCAGGAACACCTGAACAGATAGCCGCCCACCCCGACTCAATCACTGGCCATTTCTTGAAACCCCTTATATAGTCGAAAATAGAAGTTCAGGGTATTCTATTTATCACTTGCATTGAATTCCCCCTTTTGTACCTTTAGTCTTCTTTTATAACTGGAACCTTGAGAGAGGAACGAGCAATTCATCATAACATATGAATCTACTCCAACGAATTGAGTCACGGGATTTCAGCATTGCAGTTTTCGGACTTGGCTATGTTGGTCTTCCGCTGGCTATTGAGTTTGCAAAGGCAGGGATCAAGACATACGGTGTCGATGTCGATCAGGGGAAAGTTGACAAGCTCCGTCGTGGTGAAAACTACATACAAGATTTGGACGACGACGTTGTTCGCGATGCTGTAGAGAGGGGATTGCTCGTTGCCGACAGTGATCCTTCCTCAATCGAGAGTGCCGACGTTATCTACGTCTGCGTACCTACTCCGTTCACGCCGAACAAAGAGCCTGATATTTCCTTTATTATCAACGCTTCCGAGTCGATTGCAGAACACCTGAAGCCGGGTCAGTGCATTATCCTGAAGAGCACAACCTTCCCCTCCACAACGGAAGACTACGTGTTGCCGATTCTCCAGAAGAGTGGTTTGACACTCGGCGTCGATTACTTCTTGGCTTTCTCGCCAGAGCGGATTGATCCCGGAAATCAGGTCTGGCACACGGGAAACACGCCAATCGTAGTTGGTGGCGTTACGCCGGAGTGTACCAAAGTTGCCGCTGCAGCTAACAGAGTGATTATCGAGCACGTCCACGAAGTCTCTTCGCCGAAGGTTGCAGAGATGGAGAAGCTGTTAGAAAACATCTTCCGATCGGTAAACATTGCGCTGGTAAATGAGCTTGCACAGCTGTGCGATAGAATGAAGGTGAACATTTGGGAAGTTGTCGAGGCGGCAGCAACGAAGCCGTTCGGCTACATGCCCTTCTGGCCCGGTCCTGGAATTGGTGGACACTGCATTTTGATTGATCCATATTACTTGAGCTGGCTTGCTCGAAGTGACGACTTCGTAACCAACTTCGTGACGCTTGCCGCAGAAGTAAACGAGTCGATGCCATACTACGTACGGCAGATGGTGCTGCGGGAAATCGCTCACCTTCCAGTAACGCTGAAGCAAGCCCGTATCATTATTCTCGGCGTTGCCTTCAAACGTGATGTGGACGATCTCCGCCACAGTCCAGCCCTGAAAGTGATGGAGTTGTTGAGCGAGGATGGGGCTGAGAACATTGGATATATCGATCCATTTATTCCTGAACTGACACTTCGTGGAAATCACTTGGAGGCCATACCATACTCAGAAGAAGTTATTGCCTCGGCTGATATCGTAGTGATAACTACTGACCACACACTCTTCGATTACGAGGCAATTGCAAAGAATGCAAAGCTGATTGTTGACACGCGGAACGCGACGAAGGGAGTGAAGGGGGATCGTTCGAAGATTCGTTTGTTGGGGGGGGGAGCGTGAAGAGAGTAATCTCAGTCGTCGGGGCACGACCAAACTTTATGAAAGCTGCTCCCGTTGCATCCACACTCTCAGGACTTCCCGATGTAGAGCACTTGCTTGTACATACTGGTCAGCACTACGACGCCAATATGTCCGATGTCTTCTTCAGTGACCTCGGCATGGCTCCGCCAGACCTTCACCTCGAAGTCGGCTCTGGCTCTCATGCCGAGCAGACGGCAAAAATCATGATTGCCTTCGAGCGGGATGTCTGTTTGGCGCTGAAACCCGATTTGGTAGTTGTCTACGGTGACATTAACTCAACGGTGGCTGCCGCTATAGTTGCCAAGAAGCTTCATATTCCAGTTGCTCACGTTGAATCTGGTTTGCGAAGTCACGACCGGAAGATGCCTGAGGAGATCAACCGTGTCATCACCGATTCGATCTGCGATCTTCACTTCGTAACCGAAGAGAGCGGGCGGGCAAATTTGCTACGCGAGGGGATCGACCCAACTTCGATCCACTTCGTCGGAAACACGATGATCGACTCGTTAGCCGCGTTGGTTCGGGAATTGCCTCCCCCCGATGTGGAGGATGACTATCTCGTTCTGACACTCCACCGACCTTCTAACGTCGACGACCACGAATCACTTGAACGTCTCCTCACTGCCATTCGTAGTGGAGCAGGCGATATGAAGATTCGCTTTCCTGTTCACCCGCGAACCAACAACATCCTCACTTCATCTGGCCTTGCCGAGGCTCTATCTCGTGAAGCAAACTGGGAGCTAACGGAGCCAGCAGGGTACAGAGAATTTATCACACTTGTGAGGGGTGCTCGTGGAGTTATCACTGACTCAGGCGGAATACAGGAAGAGACTACGTGGCTTGGTGTTCCCTGCGTAACTCTGCGGGAGTCGACCGAACGTCCCTCCACAGTAGAGCTGGGAACGAACATGATTGTGGGGGTGATTCCAGCACAAGTAGAGCGGGCTATCCGTGGCGTTGTCAGTCACGATAGACCAAGCACGTTTACCCGTCCACCCCTTTGGGATGGCATTGCAGCAGAGCGAATCGCACGTATCATACATCAGTTTTTGAACGATAACGCAGGATGATCCAGTCAACCCAGATTTCGAAGAGAGCAGATAGAGTCTATATGAAGATCAACGATCGGTTCGAGTCGATGAGATATTGGGTGCTTTCTACAGCACTACTTACGGCACTTTTCTTCAGGTTTACTTCTCTTCAGCTACAGGCTCAGCCAAA
>JBFWSB010000439.1:0-3304 GCA_050248595.1 Kapaibacterium sp. (SeqCode) | reverse complement strand
CATTGCTTTACTCTGTGCGTTGATTGCCTCTGAGGCTGAGTATGACCCACGGCTGCAAGCCTTGCATCTTGGTGAGGCATAGACCACTTCTCAAACACATTTTTCACTTGCTTTTGTCATAGACTTCAGAATGACAATTGATGACCGAGTGGAGTGGTGAGCACTTATACTCCAGCTTGTCACTCTGAACGTAGCGCAGCGGAGTGAAGAGTCTCGCGGGAGTTGTGGAGAAAGTGATGGCAAGCTCCTGGGAGCGACATGCTTTACCTGCGAGATTCTTCGGCAGCCCTCAGAATGACAATTGTGGATGGAGTGAAGATATACGACCTCCGCACGGTAACGTGGCATAATTCCAGCAAGAACAGACAACGAAGTTCTACAACGAGAATGAGCGTACAGTTTTCGACACCACTCGAACGACTTGAGGATGGAATGAAACACCACGTTTTGGTGATTCCAGAAGAGATTGCCGATATCTTCGAGGAGAAGAAGGTAAAGCGTGTTGTGGTGAAGATCGAAGGACAGGAGTATCGACGCGCAATTCAGGGGAAGAAGGATGGGCGGCGCATCATCGTGCTTGGACAGCAAATTCTGAAGGAGTGCAATCTCCAGATTGGGGAGGTGGTGAAGATCACGATGAGAGAGGACGACGATCCGAACTATGTTGAGACTGGTGAAGAACTTGCCGAGGTGTTAGCGCAAGATGATGAGGCTCGCGCTCGGTGGGAGACTTTCACGGTTGGAATGCAGCGATCACTCGCACTTTATGTGACCCAAGCGAAACGCTCCGACACGAGAATCAAACGAGCATTGGAGTTGGCGGAGAAGATGCGGACGAATACGTTGTATGGGGATCGGTAATCGTGCAAAAACTCTCACGCAAAGACGCTAAGGCGCAAAGGAGGTCAACTACATACTCTTAGTGCTTCTTGAAGGAAGTCAACTACATACTCTTAGTGCTTCTTGGTGGTAAACTTTACCTGACGAGTTGACTTAGCTCTCTATCAGATCAGTCTCTTCCACTCTCCCGTTAGCTATTCTGAATGTCTTCACTTCTCCTCCGCGCATTACGACGTTCCACTCTACGTTGAGCAGGGGAAGATTTATCTTCGCTTCGGTCTCTCTCCCCTCTACTTCAAAGAGTCGGATAATCGAACTACTTCCATCCTCCCCTCTCTTCAGAACTGTGGCTCGGATGTTCGGCGCGGAAATCTCTACCCCCCGAAAGGTTGCCGGAAGTGGGTTGCTCCCTCCGTCGTGACCTGACTCAAGGGAGAGAAGTGGAGGAGCATTCAGCAGAGTGGCATCTGTTGTTAGCAATGTTCGGAAGTCTTGCTGAGCAAATGGACGAATCGTATAGGAGAACTCGCTCTCTCCCATATCGATGTATCGAACATCTTCGTTTGGGTCGATCACGTGTGGATCGTGCGTGGCGTAGGATGGTGAGCGGAGAAGTGTGAGGGATAACGTTCCCCCCTCGGCACTGTAGCCGTGCGTCAGTGTGTCGGCAATACCAAGTCCGACAGACTGTCCATTAACATGCCCTGCAACCTCTCCCACAATTGCTTTCCAAGCACCACCCGGACGTTCGGTTCCATCACACTCCTTTTCAATAGAAGTATATGCCCCCTCAACAACTGTGCGAGGATTCTCAAGGGAAGTTGGGAATTCGAGCTTCAACATTGTTCGGGGTTCAGTTTGGAAGATGCGACACTTCACCGAAAGCAGATCTGAGTCGGCGCAGAGTGTGAAGTCTTGCTGCACTCGTGAACTTCCCCACCTGCTCACTACACGAATTGTCCCGTGTGTAGGAGTGTTGGCTGTAAGCCGAACCTCAGCACGATCAAATCGACCAATAACCTTGTTGAACTTCGTCACGCCATGTCCCCACGTGTCGGTATAGTCTTCGATCAGACTGATGATAGCTCCCCCTCCATCAATCAGATTTAGTCCACTCTCCTTGTGGAGAAGCTGGAGAATCTCACCGCTCTCACTGGAGAATTCAACCCGGAGCTTTTCATTCTCTAATATTGTGTCGTTCGCTTCAATCAACCCAGACCTGTCTGCGTACAGACTCTTCTCTCCATAGATCACTCGCCAACACCGCCACCCCATCGCCGGAACATCAGCGCGAAACGTCCCCCCAATTCTATCCTTCCCAATCTTCCCACTGGTAAAGGCACTCCCGACTGGAACTTCGATTCCACGATCATCCAGCAACCGAAGATCGACTGGTTGCGACCACAACTCCTTATCAATATCGTGCCACAACTCGAAGGTGAGGTAGCTCTGCAGATCGAACGAGTGAGGGTTCACCACAAGAAGGAGTTGTCCCTCGCCTCGGGTATCAATTGCTCCGGCAATCTGCCGCAATCCGTAGCGCGTAATCCGGTCAGCTATCGAAAGACTTTCTCCATAGAGCTGTACCGCAGCCTCAAGTGCTTCCGGAATTGCCACACCGCAGAGAATATCGTGGAAGTGATTAAAGCAAATGTTTTGCCATGCGAGTTGAAGAGTCGAGAGTTGAGAGTTGAGAGTTGAAGAATCAAGCCCTTCCTCTTTGCGTCTTTGCGGCTTTGCGCCTTTGTGTGAGCGGCTTTGCGCCTTTGCGTGAGTGCCTTTGCGTGACATCACCTCAACAACCTCAGCACGAATCAACTCACTCTCAGCACGACGATTCAAACGTTTGATTGTCGAGTGAACCGAGTAGCAACCGGGGGAGTTCATCTGAAGATCGTCACGCCACTCAGGAACTTCTCTCCCCTCACCTTCCTCCACCTTCTCAAAGAACTTATCAAGTCTGCCAAACCAGACATCTGGTTGTTCTGGATCTTCGTTGATTGCAATAATCTCTCGGATATGTTCCTTCGTTGGTCCTCCCCCATGATTTCCAACGCCGTAGAACAACGCCCACTCAGAACCGAACTCACCGAGTGGTCGACCTTCAGCAGCAAGTTCCGAGGGAGAGTCGAGAGCGTTCAGAAGATCACCCACCTTCTTCGGGACGGTTGTCTGGTACATGTTATAGTGAAAGGGAACACGGTAGGCAAGAACAGAAGAATCGTCGGAAGAGAACCACCGAAAGAGAGGAGCTGGAAGCTCGAGTTCGGTTGGATCGGGTCGGCAGAAGATATAGGAAGTCAGCCCACAACCGGAGAGGAGTTGTGGCAGCCCACCACAAAGCCCGAAGGCATCGGGACTATAGCCGACAGTCGCCGGGCGTCCAAACTTCTCGATGAAGTAACGTAGCCCTAAGAGAGCCTGACGGACAAAGCCTACACTAGAGGTAAGAGTGCAGTCAGCC
>JBFWSB010000438.1:0-3325 GCA_050248595.1 Kapaibacterium sp. (SeqCode) | reverse complement strand
AGTAACAACCTTTCCATTAACAAAAGCTTTTCCTTCCAAGGCAAAGGTGTTGAATTTCTTTCCTGTCAGAGTGACTTCTAAGCGCAACGTATCACCGGGGAGAACTGGCTTACGGAACTTGGCCTCCTTGATCCCCATGAAGACAGCCGTAGGATTCCCTTCAGAGCCAATAATTTGCGCAAGCAACACCCCACTGGTCTGGGCCATTGCCTCGATAATCAGAACGCCCGGCATTATGGGAAACTCTGGAAAGTGCCCCGGGAAGAAAGGTTCGTTCAGGGTAACATTCTTGACCCCTACGATTTTGCCTCTCTCACTGTCAATATCAATAATCTTGTCAACCAGCAGGAAGGGATAGCGGTGAGGAAGGATGTTCATGATCCCAGTAATATCGAGGATCGGAGCATCATTCAAATCTGCCTCGAAGCGTTTAGCAAGATTTTGCTCAGCAGCAACCGTTGCAAGGTGCTTAGCGAAGGCAATGTTCGCTGCATGTCCCGGACATGAAGCGACAATGTGGCCAGCAATCGGCATACCGAGGAGTGCAAGATCACCAATTAAGTCGAGAAGCTTGTGGCGAGCAGGCTCATTGCTGAAACGGAGGGCATCATCACCAAGAACTTCAGGAAGAGGCTCAGCAATAGCTGCATCTATCCCTGCAACATTAACCAGCGATTGTAGCTCCTCAACGCCAGGCCCCCTATCCAGCAGAATAACGGCATTATCAACTGTCCCCCCTTTTATCAACCCCTGCTCACGAAGTTGCCCGACCTCTGAAAGGAAGCAAAATGTTCTGGCTGAAGAGATGTCTCGATCGTAGGTTGCGTGAACTGAAGAGAAGGCGCACGTTTGAACTGGGAAGCCAAATGTGGAATAATCGACGATGACACTTGCTGCGGAATCGGATCCTGGCAGGAGTGTGTAGGCGGCTCCATGTTCTTCGCTAACGAAGTGAATGGGCTTCTCCACGTGGAGTGCCGTGCGCATCCCAGCTTGATCGTTGAATCCAGCCTGCTTCAACACTTCGGTGAAGGGACGGGAACTACCGTCACCGGCCATCGGTTCCTCTCCGTCGATCTCAATACGACAGTTGTCAATTTCAAGTCCTGCAAGTGCCGAGAGAAGATGCTCCACTGTCCTGACAACTGCTCCAGTTTCATTCCCAATGGTTGTTCCACGCAGCGTATCAACAACATTGTTGAGCAATGCTGGAATTACAGGATTTCCCTCAAGATCAGTCCTGACGAAGTGAATTCCAGCCCATTCTTCAGCAGGATAAAAGGTAACCGTTGTCTCAGCTCCGGTATGCAATCCAACTCCGGAGAGACTAACTGGCGAAGCAATCGTGCGTTGGCGTTTTCTCATGAACGAAGGTTTGTGACGTGTGCTAAAGCAAGAAAATCCTACTGAACTCTCTACTCTGTCTCCTCTTCAACTTCTATCAACCCGAGAGCCTCTTCAAGTCCTCGAATTCTTCTCTTCATTTCCCGCAACTCAGGCAGCAAGTTCGGCAATTGTCGTAGTGCCCCTTCCTGACGAAGTGCAAGAGAGTGTTCTTTGGCAGGATTACCAAAATATCTTCCTGACTTCAGCAAAGATTTGCTCACCCCTGACTGAGCTTCGATGATGACATGTTCTGCCGTTTCAATGTGCCCAACAATTCCAACCTGTCCGGCAATCATGTTCTCAGGGCCGATGATTGTGCTACCAGAAATACCGGTTTGGGCGGCAATTACGGTTCGTTCCCCAATCTTAACGTTGTGGGCAATGTGAATCAGATTGTCGAGCTTCGATCCTCTGCCAACTCGTGTCTCCCCTAAGGTTCCCCTGTCGATAGTAACCCCGGCTCCAATCTCCACATCGGCCTCAATTACAACGGAGCCTGTCTGTGGAATTTTCTCCCACTCTCCTGAAGCATTGCGAGTAAAACCGAATCCATCGGATCCGATAACGCTACCGGAGTGAATAACAACGCCAGACGCAATAGTTGTTCCAGAGTAGATTGTGACGTTGGGATAGATACGGCATCCACTCCCGATACGAACATTTCGCCCAAGAAATGAATTCCCCAGAATCACACTTCCTGAACCGATAATGCAACCGGAGCCAACAATCACATTGGGACCAATCGTCACCCCATCCTCAATCACCACACCTTCGGCAATAACAGCACGCTCATCAACCCCCGGCTCAAACTCCTCGTGGTCTGGCCGCAACAGTCGAAGTGCTTTGATAAAGGCAAGATATGGGTCGTCAACGACGATATAGGTAAGGTCATTACGATCAAACCGATAGTCTTTGCCGACAATGAGTGCCGAAGCCCGCGTGATGTTCACAAATCGGGCATACTTGGGATTCGAGAGGAACGAAAGGTGGCCAAGTTCGGCATCTTCCAGACCTTGAATATCCCACACTTCAAGTTCTTCGTCACCGAAGACATCGCCTTGAACAAGGTCAGCGATGCGCCCTATCGGTATTGCTGTGCGTTGCGTCATCTGATTGGATCAATTATCTCGGATCACTCTCTTCCTTCTCTTCAGGGAGAAGTTGGTTTGGATTCAACTCAATCTTCTCCTCAACCTGCGCACCGTTACGCATTGATTGAGGAAGAGTGACTTTAGGGTCAAGACTGATCGTCGAGTTCCCGTCGGTACCAAGTTGCACTGGGAACGATTCGGGCAAAAGTCGATTTGGCTTCTCTTCTCGCTTCTCAAGCTCAGAGGCATCCACCTCAACTCCAAGTCGCTTTAGCACGGCGAGCGTTATATCGCGATCAGGGTTTGCGAAGAGCATCGGCAGTCCGCGGCTGCTCTTATCGAAGACATAGTCGAACTTTTGCTCTTCTGCTTCGGCCTGTATTGCTACAATCACAATGTCGAGCACGGGAGCCATCAACTGACTGTACAACTGCTCGAACTCACCATTTGGGCCGAATTTATCACCACGATACGACGTTAGTGCAGCCTCCAAATCCCGCAGCCCCCCTTCCTTCTCACTTCGCTCTTGATTGCTCCAGAGAAGCCGATTCTCGTCGATTTCCTTGCGAAGCTTGTTGATCTTGTCTTGCAATTCACGAATTTCTTGCAACCATTTCGATTGCATCGTCGCAAGTTTACTTCTGGCCTCAATTGCTTGTGGCAATCGCTCTATAATTGCTTCGCTGGAGACATATGCAATGGTTGTCTGGGCATTCCCCTTAGCTCCACCGAGAGTCAAGACAATCAAGAGGGGCAAACCTAACTTGATTTTCAGATTTTTACTTCGCATTCCGCATATAAAGCTGGACATCGAGAGTGATATCAATTGTTTGGTCAGCATAAAGCGT
>JBFWSB010000437.1:0-3329 GCA_050248595.1 Kapaibacterium sp. (SeqCode) | reverse complement strand
TCAACGGAGGGCTGACGGTTTCCGATAAACAGTGGATGGCTGTTGATAAGTCGGAGTCGAGTTGGCGGAATCAACTCTACGTTGTCTTTGTTGAACTGAACTCTCAATCGGGGGCGGCAAAGATTGTTGTTCGCAGATTAGCTCCCGAGTCGAAGGAGTTTGTCCAAGAATCAGTTCCAGTCTCAACGAGCAATTTCAACTTTGTCCAATTCTCCTCAATAGATGTTGATGCGGAAGGATACGTTCACGTCTCATTTTTTGGTGAACATCGGACGGCTGGCTGGGGGATGTGGCACTGTATGTCTACTGACGGAGGAGAGTCCTACTCAACCCCGAATCGAATATCCGCTGTACGATTCGGCACTACACGTTTTGGAGGGGCGAGCAACAAGAGCATTACGGGCATTCAAGATGATCGACTCTACCCAGCACCACACATTGCTGTCGACCAATCTTCAAGAAGTAGTGAGCTTGGTGGCGGGAATATCTATGCAGTCTGGACAGGTCTTGGAGTCACTTCAGATGAGGGAAAGGGGTACAACATCTACTGCGCTCGCTCTACAGATAATGGTGTGACTTGGCAAGCACCAGTTATTGTTCACGATGACAATGGATCGACCTCCGATCAATTCTATTCGAGTGTCAGCGTGAACGAAAATGGTGTAGTTGCTGTCTCGTGGTACGATAAGCGTGAGGATGTCAACAGGAGATTGACCCACTATCGAGTTGCCTGCTCCTTTGATGAAGGGAAAACCTTCGGGCCAAGTGTCGCGGTCACTTCGAAGGCGACCGATTTTCAGACGATTGGGAGCCAGAACGGAAACTTTGGCGTTGGTGAGTATACGCAAGTTCTAACCACAAAGAACTACGTAATCCCAGTCTGGTCAGATGGACGTAGTGGGAATGGCAACATGGATATTTATGTAGGATTTCTGCCGATCAACAAAAGCTCCCTCAGTGTTGATCAGCCGGAGCGGGTCTCAACTGTCAACCATCTCCTCACTGACCTTGCGCTCGCTCCAAATCCTGTGACGGCTGATGTGGCAACTCTCCACTTCACGTTAGCTCATCGAACCTCACTTCAGGTCGACATTATCAACAGTCTCGGGGAGAGTGTGAGGTCGGTTGTTGAGGGGAAATTCTTCCCATCGGGTGCTAACCAGCTTACGCTGCCGGTAAGTGAACTTACCAGTGGGGAATACTTCGTTCGGATCAACACTTCTGAGGGGAGCATCTCGCAGAAGTTGACGGTAGTTCGGTAGAGTTCCCAGTGTTGTTGCTGAAAATCGTACGCGGATTGAACGGATAAAGCAGGATTGGCGCAGATCATATCTGCGTTAATCTGTTCTAATCCGTCCAATCCGCGTACTATTCAACCGACTCTCGTAACTACCCATATCCCCAATACTTCCTCTCCTCTTCGTACCTTTGTATCCCACGTAAATAATTCAACCGATTTTTATAGATATACTGACCATGAAAGAACGTATTCGCATCGCATCAGGACAGGGTTTCTGGGGAGATTTGCTCTCAGCACCGAAAGACCAAGTAACCAACGGACCGGTAGATTATTTGGTAATGGACTACTTGGCGGAGGTCACCATGTCGATCATGCAGAAGCAGAAACTCCGCAATCCTGCACTCGGGTATGCCCGCGATCTCGTTACTACCATCGACGAAATCTTGCCGACACTTGCTGAGAAGAATATCAAGATGATTACCAACGGTGGAGGAGTGAACTTGGAGGCCTGCCGCGACGCAATTCTTGAAGTTGCTCGCAAGCATGGAATTCCGCTGAAGCTTGGCATCGTAACTGGCGATAACATCCTCGATGACATCGACGAGTTGATGGCAGCCGGTGGTGAGATGAAGAATATGGAGAGTGGGGAGGAGTTAAGTCTTGTTCGGGATAGACTTCTCTCTGCAAACATCTATCTCGGAGCTGCGCCGGTTGTTGCTGCGTTGCGTGCTGGAGCGCAGATCGTGATTACTGGGAGGACAACCGATACCGGCCTGACTCTTGCGCCGATGATATACGAGTTTGGTTGGGATATGAACGATTGGGATAAGATGGCGGCTGGAACAATCGCTGGACATATTATCGAGTGTGGAGCGCAGGCGAGTGGAGGGAACTTTATGGGCGATTGGCGTGCTGTTCCAAACATGGCAAACGTCGGCTTCCCGATAATCGAGGCAACACCGAGTGGAGAGTTCTGGGTGACCAAACATGAGGGGACTGGAGGTATGGTCTCCCGTGGAACTGTAGCTGAGCAGTGTCTCTACGAAATTGGCGATCCGAAGGAATACATCACACCAGATGTTATTGCCGACTTCACCACAATTAATCTTGAAGATGAGGGGAACGACCGTGTTCGCGTATATGGGATCAAGGGGAGAGAGAACACACCCTTCTACAAAGTTTCGATGAGCTACTCCGACGGCTACTCAGCTTTCGCAACACTCGGTTATGCTTGGCCAGAAGCTCTCGACAAAGCAAAAGCTGCCGACGAAATTCTCCGCCAACGGCTCTCAAACCTTGGATTAGAATTCGATGAAGTTCTGACAGAATACATCGGCTACAACGCCTGCCACGGACCACTCTCCGAAGCAGCAAACCCTGATCCACAAGAAGTGATGCTCCGCGTTGGCGTTCGTGGTCAGGATCGCGAAGCCGTAGAGCGTTTCGGAAAAGAGATTGCCCCGTTGATTCTGACCGGTCCACCAAACGTCACCGGTTTTGCAGGAGGGCGGCCTCGTCCATCAGATGTTGTGGCATACTGGCCAGCGTTGATTGAGAAGACGTTGATAGACTCAAGGATTCAAGTTGAAGTTGTTGAGGCGTAGGGGTCAATAATTATTGACCCCTACCAGGCATATTACTCAATTCCCTCAGATTCCTCTCTTCGAGGGTAAAACAACATTTGCCATAAGCAGACCGGTAACGATTGCGATGCCGATAATTGCAACGTTGAAAGCGAGTTCGATGCCGGCCACGACATCTTGTTCCATTAACGTAGTCAAGCTCCGGTAGCCAATACTTCCGGGAACCAACAGAAGAAGACCGGGGGCAATGAGAACAGCCGATGGTCTTCTGAGGAGGCGGGAGATTCCGTTCGCGGTAACCCCAAGGCAGAGTGCGCCGATGAAAGCTCCAAGCTCAGGGCCAAACTGTTGAGTTCCGAGACGTGACACCACAAAGGAAACAATTGAGGCGAGGGTGATGAGTGGCAGGTCTTTGGGTCTTCCCTGCAGGCCAATCATGACGGCAACTGGAAATATCAGGACAGATATCCAGATCGTATAGTCAGGCAAGGGGAGTGGAACCATTG
>JBFWSB010000436.1:0-3331 GCA_050248595.1 Kapaibacterium sp. (SeqCode) | reverse complement strand
TAGTGGCAACACCGCTTCGGGATTACTATCAAAGGTCGGAGGGGGTATTCTCAACACCGCTTCTGGTGAGCTGTCAACCGTTAGCGGAGGAGCCGCCAACACCGCTTCAGGGGTCAACTCCACAGTTGGTGGAGGTCGCAATAACACGGCCTCAGGAGACTCCTCCACGGTTGGTGGGGGTCTTGAAAACACTGCTTCCGGAGCCGGTTCCACGGTTGGTGGGGGGTTCCTAAATGCTGTAGCAGGTGATTATTCTGTTATTCCCGGCGGTTATGGATTAACACTTGATATCGCGGCTGACCGCAGCTTTGGATTCCTCGGTGATAATACTGGATCGAACGGCATGACAATCAACACGCCCGATGTCGCAGTCTTCGGCAACACAGACCTCTGGCTGGCAAACAACAACAACTCGGCAAGTCAGATACGCTTCTATGAACCGAACAACACCACAGGAACGTTCCCACCGGCATCACTCAATTTCTCCTCGTTCCGTGCTGGTGTACAGACAGCGGACGTCAATTATATCCTGCCGACAAACACACCGGCAGCCGGATTGGTTTTGAAGGTGAGTAGTGTTGTCGGCACAACTGTTTCGCTGACCTGGGCTCCGGATTTTACCGTTGCTGCCCGGGACGACGATGATGATGATGTGCCGACCTCGATTGCTCCTGCGGGGGGAGACAGGGATGAAGTCTTTCTGCAGCTGATTCGCCAGCAACAGGAGCAGCTTGAGGTACAGCAGAAGAGAATCGAACGTCTGGAGAAAGCACTCCTTTCGGGCGGCTCTCCGCAGGAATATCTGTTGGAGGCATCCTCCACAGAAGAAGAGAATGCTCCTGCCGTGAGCGATTGACCCTCAGGCACCTTGACCTTGACAATCGGATGACAAAAAGAGAGACACGGTGGGCTTCGGAAGAATCGGAGCACCCCATCTCGCTTCCACATTGCCAACGGCAGGATGTAAGGCGACGGAGAGAGCCTCTACTTTCGAGGAGTCGTCTGTCCTTGCAGAAAGAATCGTATCGCTGGTACTCAGAGAGAGAGAGGATATTCCGGCCTCGCATATTCGTCCGAGTTTGCCGACAGGAGGATCGGCTGGCCAGATTCTCTACATCTACGTTTCTGACCCCGATGGGGCAACTGTGGGTGGAACGGCACAGGCATCCGGGACAGCACTGACCTATATCTATGTTGTGGGAGGGTGGCGACTCTTCTGATCCTCGACTAAGCCTCTTTGCTACTGCAGAGAGGCTTAGTCGATCACTTATCGACTTGGCACACTGACTTCTGGAGAGTCTTAGTCCAAACCTCACGGAAGTCAAGAACATAGCAGGAGGTAGGGGTGGGCTATCACCTACTCGGTGCTCCTGCTTTTAGGGATACAACTGAAAAACAGAACTGGCTCCACGTCCAAAATAAGAGGAGCTTCACATAAAGCGGAAAAACTATGCTACGATTCCGATTCTGTATACTTCTTGCAAGTATTCTCACGCCGTTGACACTCACCGCACAATTACGTGATTTCCACACAGGTCGTCTGGTTCTCGACGACAACGGAAACGATGGTGGATTGCACCGGCTTACGATCGGCTCGGAAAATCTTCCGGTAGATGTTCTGTTGAGAATACCGACGCCATCAGACCCAACGTCCGGCTACTTTCTGATCTCCAACCCGGGCGGGGCCGGTGGTCAGCAGATCAGCGGGTCGCTGAGTATTGATGAGTTGCGCCTGATGTCCAGCGGGACATCCTTCTATAGTTCATTCACCTCACCGGGGGGGATGGCCGCCAACATTCTCTATACTCTCCCCTCCACCGCCCCTGTGGTAGACGGCGCATCCCTGACAGCCACAACGGGAGGTGTTCTGAGCTGGAGTACTCCGTCCGACATTAGTTGGCTGCGAGTTGGCAACACCGGGACAACACCCGGTCTCCACTACCTCGGGACAGGGGACAGCACGGCGATGCACGTTCAGGTGCGCGATACCTCGGGCGCGATTCTCAACTCGTTCATTCTGAACGAGAACGGCAGCCTTCAGCGCGATAGTGCGGCGGATGATCGGGGAGACTATGCTGTTGACCTTCAGATGGATCGTCTGGCTTCGGATCATGTTGCCTCTGGATCGCATTCTGTGCTCAGTGGAGGGCTTGGAAATCATGCAGGTGGTGACTATAGCACCGTCGGTGGTGGACTCACCAACAGAGCATCAGGTATAGTCTCCACCATAAGTGGTGGTTCGTCCAATGAAAGCACTGGGGATTATTCCACCATCGGTGGTGGGTTTCTGAACGCTGCCACGAACGATTATGCAACAATAGCAGGAGGGCAGGGAAACCAGGCAACCGATGTTTATTCGACTGTCGGCGGTGGAGAAAACAATGCAGCGTTTGAGAGGTATACCACGGTCAGTGGCGGAGAGGGTAACACTGCCTCCGGACGATATGCGGCTGTTAGTGGTGGTTTGAGTAACTCGGCGTCGGGGCGTTGGTCGGCGATTGGAGGAGGCTTCAGAATAACAATCCTGAACGAGTATTCGACGGTAGGAGGGGGAAGTAGCAACTTTGTCTCAGGGGGGAACTTTGCCACCGTTGGCGGAGGAGCAAATAATGGAGCACAGAACGAGTACGTGACCATTGGAGGTGGAACTTTCAATAGTGGCTCCGACACAGCGGCAACGGTAGCTGGCGGAGATCACAACACTGCAAGCGGCCTCCACGCAACGATTGGCGGTGGGAAGAACAACGTAGCCTCCGGAAGGAGCGCGTTTGTGGGTGGAGGTGAAGTTGATACGGCTTCGGGAAACTACTCCACCGTGAGCGGGGGGAGAATGAATGCTGCTTCAGGCGATAATGCTACGGTCAGCGGTGGGCAAAGCAACGAGGCATCCGGTCCGAACAGCACGGTCGGTGGTGGTATACAGAACCGCAGCTCGGGACTAATAGCCACCGTCGGCGGCGGGTCAGACAATGTCGCCTCAGGTGATTTGGCGACGGTAGGGGGTGGTCAGAGCAATACGGCAACGGCATTCCTCTCCACGATCGGCGGTGGTGAGAGCAACTCGGCATCGAACCAGCTCGCAACGGTGGGAGGGGGATCTTTCAACAATGCAAGCGGACCGTACGCATCGATCGGTGGGGGTGTACGGAACATCGCTTCGGGAAATATCGCATTTGTCGGAGGAGGAGAGGATGATACGGCTTCGGGAGCCTATGCTGTTGTTAGCGGAGGATTCCACAACAATGCATCGGGGGCTGCTGCAACGGTTAGTGGAGGAGCCTTTAACGTTGCATCACTCGATTTTGCGGCTGTCGGAGGTGGAGGAAGCAAT
>JBFWSB010000435.1:0-3375 GCA_050248595.1 Kapaibacterium sp. (SeqCode) | reverse complement strand
TCTTCTCACTCATACCGGGTCGAAGGGGAACAATGAGGTTGTGAGAAATTAGAGAGGAGGCAACCAGTAGAGCACTGTCTACTGTGGAGAGAATGGCTGAGACGAGAGCACCAGCAAAGAGCGCGTAGAGAACTCCGGGGAGGTAACGCTGGGCAATCATCGGCAGCAAGTGCTCTGGTTCGCTAAGTCCCGGCATTATCGTGGCTCCTACCAAACCGATGGCCACCGGTATCATCCCGAAGAGAAGGTAGACACCCCCCGCCATCAGCGAGGATCGACGAGCAACTTGAGGAGAACGGGTGGCAATAATCCGGGAGACAAGCTCGGCGGCCATCAACGAACCGCAAACGGGAATGGCCCACTTCTCTACCAAAGAGAGAATTCCTTCTTTCTCAAATGGGAAAAGATTGAATCTGGAGGGTTCAACCGCAGCAAATCCATCGAAACCGACATCCCCAATAAAGAGGATGAAGAGGACTGCAAGCCCTACCATCAAGGCAACTCCTTGGATGGTATCAGTCCAAGCATCGGCTAAGAGACCGCCAAACATCGTGTAGAGGATAACGATCAGAGCAGCGAGGGAGATTGTCAGATCGACAGCTAAGCCAGAAGAAGCAGAGATAACCTGACCGAAGGCACGAATCTGCGCGGCAGCCCAGAGGAGGGATGTGGGAGCCATCAGAAGTACGGCAATGCGCTCTACGGTTGTGCCATACCGATGGCGGAAGAGATCCCCCATCGTCGTCAACCGAAGCCGCCAGAGAGGAACGGCTAAGAACAATCCCATTGCGAAGAGACAGATTGCGTAGCCGAACGGATCGGCAGAACCTCCACTTAATCCATTTGTATAGATTGCGCCAGCCGCACCAATACAGGTTTCAGCCCCGAACCAAGTAGCAAAGATTGTGAAGGTGGCCACAACGTAGCCGAGACTGCGGCCAGCCACAAGGTAGTCATCCTCGGTCGTGATTCGGCGGGAGACATACCAGCCGATGCCGAGCTGAGCCAACACGTATGCCGCAATGGCGATGAGCGTAGCGTTCATGCGAGAAGATCACAGGTCATAGCGAAGAACTCCGCTGATGGCATAAACTCCGAGATCGGATTCTGGTGATTTGTTGATCGCGTTAACCCCAAAGTCGAGAGTCAACTCTGGAGAGAATTGCAGACGATCACTCAGTTGATAGGTAAGCCCTCCACCGAGACGAAACGCAAAGTGAAGCCGGGATATTTCCGGGATCTCTATCGGACCATTACCACTCCGCAAATCGTTCGGATCGTTGTAGACGCAACTTGTGGCCCCAGAACTCTGCTCGAATTGCAGTTCATTCCGCATCGGTGTTCCCACTGTAAGACCAATCAGAAGGTAGAACCTCTGGAAATTTAGCTTGGCTGCCCCAGCAAGTTTCAGGTAGTCGATGCTCATATCGTACCGATGGAACGACTCTTCGTCGACTGTATCCCCCTCGGCATTCTGACACGGATCCCCTACTACCCCTCGATTTCCCACAGAGATATGATCGTATCGTCCCCCGACCGTCCACGAAAAAACGGTGTTGCGTGGTATCTCTACCTCAAACCCAAACTGCCAACCGAACCCAGCACCAGAGCCATACAAATCGTCCTCACCGTAGACTGCCCCAACATCGAACGGTCTGTTGTCCAAGAAACGATCGTTCGTAAAGGATGCCCGATTAAGTCCCCCCTTCAGAGCCAACTTGACGTTTGGTGAGTTTCCCCGACTGTCTGGATTTAGAACGTCACCAGGAACTGCGTTGATACTTTCATCTCCGGCTACGCGATTCAAGCGGGATTGAGTAGACTCGGAATCGACTCCTGCCCCACCAAACTCTGCCATACTCTGCCCATGAACTCTGTGTGAGAAGATGGTAAAGGCGAAGAAGGAGAGAAAGAAAAGGGAAAGAAATCTTCCCAAATTCATTTTCAGTATCAATAGATTCATAGGTTTCTCGTAACATTCGGCGTCCAGCCAATTCTCCCCTTGTGTAAGGGGATCGTGCCAGATAAATTACGGATAGCTCTTCACCTGACAGAGTCTTTAGTCAGTCTTGCCGGAGAAACATTCTTATGGATATAACTGAATTACTTCCGCTGATCATTTTTGGTCTTATTTACCTCTTTGGCTCCGCTGCAAAGAAGAAAGCAGAGCAGGCAAAGAAGTCACCTACGGCGCAAGTACCGCAGAAAAGTGCAGAACCACAAAAGAAGCAAAGCTTGCAGGCCAGACTGGAAGAGGCTCTCCGTGAAATGCAAACACAGGTTGACCCTCAATCTTCCACGGCAACACGTACAAGAGTGAACTTGGAGCCAGAGGCGACTCAAGCAGAGTGGGGGTATGATCACGATATCTACTCATCAGAAACGGCTGAAAAACAGAACTTTGAGTTCCACTCGCTGATGGAAGAGGTTCCACAGGAGACTTACCACGGACATGGCTTTACCAAATTTAGTGAAGGACACGGACTACACGCCCGAGGGGAGACGAAGACGACATTTGATGATACAAACAAAGCTTCAACCGATTTTCATGCAGCTCACGGTCTACACTACGAGGAATCGCTTATTCCCGGAAAGCGAGGGGCAACTACCCACATAGAACAACAACCAACTCCCGCAGCCTTCGCCGACGTGGAGGATCTGCGCCGAGCAATTATCCTGTCAGAAATCCTCGATAAACCGAAAGCATTACGGTAAGAAGGTAATTAGCAACGATGGCAACCACATATAGAAACAGAACAGATCGGATCGGTTTTGAATCGGAGGGGGGGAACGTTCTGACGTTCGACTTTCGGACATTCCTTGTTAGCATTGCTTTGGTTGCTATCGGACTCATCTCCCTCTACAGTGCCACCTACGATGCTGGTGCTTCGGAGATGTTCAAATCGCAACTGATCTTCGCAGTGTTGGGTTTAGGGGTGATGCTCGCCATTGCCTTTCTCCCGGAACGATGGATCAGGGTTTCTGCTTGGCCTTCATACGGTATAGCCCTGCTACTCCTTGCACTGGTGATGGTGGTAGGGAGGGAAATCAACGGCGCAAAGGCTTGGATTGTTCTCGGACCGATCTCACTGCAACCCTCCGAACTTGCAAAGATTGCCTCACTAATGGCAGCAGCCTTCTTTATCAGCCGCGAAGGACGAGAGTTAACAAACTGGCGTGACCTCGGAATTACTGGGGCGATTATCGGCCTGCCAATGCTCGTGGTCTTCAAGGAAGACCTTGGCTCGGCAACAGTCTTCGGTGCACTCCTCTTAGGTGTGCTCCTCTGGGCCGGAGCCGACCTCTTCCTCCTCTTCGCTTTAGTTGCCCCAGTGATTGTTGCGGTGGTAGCACTCTGGAGTTCAACGGCGATGT
>JBFWSB010000434.1:0-3381 GCA_050248595.1 Kapaibacterium sp. (SeqCode) | reverse complement strand
GGCATCTCAAGCTGCCCCAGGTTTTTCGTGGAAGAATGGTGCAGGAGAGAAGGGGAGCCTTGTAGATTATCGTGGGAAGGTTGTGCTCCTCAATTTCTGGGGAACTTGGTGTCCACCATGTCGCGCTGAGTTGCCAGACATCGTCAAACTTCGTGAGGAGTTGGGACCGAAAGGATTTGAAGTGCTTGGCGTTGCGTTAGAGCGTCCGATTACGGGCAAAACTGTAGAAGAACATCTTGCCACCTTTGCCGAAGCAAACAACCTTCTCTACCCAATGCTTATTGGCAACTCTGATCTTGTTCAGAAGTATGGTAGCTCCCCCTACGTGCCGACAACATTTGTGATTGACCGAAAGGGGAATATCTCAAATGTCCTTGTGGGAGGGAAGTCTGAAGCCGAGTTCCGCAAGGCGATTGAAGCTGTGCTGTAGGAATTTCTGATTTAGGACTTACACAAAGAGATCTACATTTGAGATAAACGTCCCATCATTTCTATCGAACCTTCTGTGAATCAGGAGTTAGCGTAAGTCATAGATTATTGAAATAGACTGACTCCTATTAACACCCCGATTCATCGGGGTGTTCTGGAATCTAAACAGAAGAGAAAACGGCTTCAAGCCGTTTCTTCAGTGGTTTTCATTTCAATTCCCCCGACTCAAGGGCGGGGGCTAATGAGAGTTCCTATCACATCTGGCATGATGGCACTATAATCAGGCTTTTGCTTAAGTCCTATACTATAATTTTAGAAACATCGAACTCTGAACTTCGAGCAGGCTGGAATAATTGATTCTTCTTTCATGGATTCACGACCAACTTCTCCACTGCCGATTTCAGATTCTCGCCGCACTCTTCTGCGGGCACTCTCTCGAAGAAAAAAGAGGAGAGAACGTGGACTCTTCCTCGCTGAGGGAGTTCGTCTCTTATCTGAGTTGGTGAGCGTCCCAGAATTGATAGAGTTCCTCTACGTTCACCCCGAAATGGTAGAGCAGATACCGACGGAGCTTGCCTCCTGCACAACCTATCTGATCGGTTCTGAGGAGAGCGATCTCTTTTCAACTGAACATCCTCAAGGTGTCGGGGCTGTTGTGAGGATGCCACAATCTCCTTCGCTCAATGATTTGCAAACGCTTCGGATCCCCCTTCTCTTCCTCGACGGTGTTTCAGACCCTGGAAATGCTGGAACAATTATCCGAGGAGCCGATTGGTTCGGCATTGATTGGGTTCTCTTCGGCAAGGGGAGTGTTGATCCGTGGAATCCTAAAACTGTCCGCGCTTCGATGGGGGGGAGCTTCCGGGTTACGATTGTGGAGGGCGTTTCTGTTGCCGAGCTTCTCTCACTCAACCGCCAAGTCTATCTTCTATCTGCCGACGGTGAAAGCGTACTCGGCGAGACCTCTCCCGACCCTACGGGCATCTACGTTATTGGAAGTGAAGCGCACGGCATCTCTCCTGAGTGGGAGGAATCTGGTTTGAGCGAACGAGTGGAACGCCTTTCAATTCCTCGCGTTGGAAGTGGTGAGTCGTTAAATGCTGCAATGGCAGCAACAATTCTCTGCTGGGAGTTATCGCGTGTCGACGAGCGTTCCGGTTGAGTCGATAAAAAATTCACTTGTCCCACCCATGTCTGCAAGTTCCCCCGTTGCGCCGTCAATGAACCAAACCTTCAACTTGTCGTTCTCGATAGTCCCCACAGCAAAACCATAGATGCTCGTCCCCTTGTGGTGATTGTCGTTCATTGGATGTGTGTAGATCGACATCCCCGTCGAGGTATCCACTTGCGGAGAGCCAACACCTGTTTGCTTCGATCCCGCTCCACTAATCACAAATACTCCCGGTGTTCCGGGTGGGCGTTTCACCTGCGACAACAACTGTAGGCTGTGATCGTGCCCACCAAACATTGCGTGGATGGTTGCTCCGGATCGGACGATTCTTTTAAAGAGAGAATCTTTGTAGTTCTGGTAGTGTGGGTCGCAGTTCTCTTCGTGGTAGCCAGCTAATCGTTGTGCAAGCTTTGCTGGGTTATCCCGTTCGCCAACCGAGCATCCTCGGTAGACAATCCGCTGTTTAGATTTGCTCCACAAGGTAAATCCTCCATGCTCACCAGCACTGAAAGGGGAGTGGTGGAGGAACATCATCCGCCATTTTACTCCCTTATTAATATTCGAAGCGCGGAGCAAGTTCTCAAGGGTGTCGAGTTGATGATGCCAATCACCTTCACTGTTGAGAAGGAACATTGGGCTGTCAACGAAGATCATCTCCACTGAATCAGGCGAACCACTATAGGTAGGATACCGTACCGATGAAGGTTCCCTTAGATAATATGTCCAGATTGGAAGAGCCTGTTCCACAGCATTCCCTTCGTTGCATTTACCGTAGGGTATTGGGCCAAGTGTTGCGCAGTAGTAGTCGTGGTTCCCTGGAACAGCGTGAACATTCTTCGGGCCAAGCGTACGGAGTGTGAATGCGTGGGGACTGAGTACTTCCGAAATCAAACTGGCTCTATCATTTGGGTCAACGTTCAGTCCAATCGGATAAAAGTTATCACCCAGAAAGACGAGTGCGTCAAGCGGACTCTTCTCTTTATTCAACGAATCTGTGATTCCATTGATCGCTGCCGCATTCTGGTCGAGAATTGAGCCGGGATGCCCGGCATCACCAATTGCTATGAAGGTGAAACTATCCCTCTTCTGTGCAGATAGTGTTGCAAATGTGCCGAGAAAAAGGAGCACGATCACTCTTGCTCCCCACTTTTGGTCTGCAAAGCAAATGTTGCGTATCATAGAGGCTGATCGATTCATTTTACAGCGTTATCGAGATTAACTTAAGACTTTCAGGCGAACCACTCTTTCGGGAACGTCCTTCAACTTGTGGTCTCTAAACACCGAATTGTTGGAAAAAGTGCCGGTAATGACGCAGCCTACGGATGCAGATCTAATTCAACGAACGCTTTCTGGAGAAGAGGCTGCCTTTGCTGAGCTGATTCGCCGTTATGAACGGCGCGTGATTGTGACGATCAAAGGGGTGATTCACGACCTTCAGAGAGAAGAGCTGGAAGATATTGCCCAAGAGATTTTTCTCCTTCTCTTCCGTTCTCTCCCTTCGTTCCGAGGGGATGCACAGTTCAGCACCTATCTAACCCGCATTGCTCTGCGCCACTGTTGGCGGGTTGCCAAACGAAGGCGAAAACGTTTTGGGACTTTTACAAGTCTCGATGTTGAGGATGAGAGGGGAGGGAATCGATTGCGGGATCGAACCCCGGCTGATGGGAGTGCCGACGACGATATGTTAGCCGAAGAACGTCGTGAAGCTGTTCGCCGTGGATTGAAGCTTTTACCGGAAGAATTCCGGACGGTTCTCGTGATGCGGATTGTAGAAGAGTTGC
>JBFWSB010000433.1:0-3413 GCA_050248595.1 Kapaibacterium sp. (SeqCode) | reverse complement strand
CAAGCGCAGGGGACGGAAGTACTGATGAGCATCATGGATACGCCGACAACTCACTGGAACGATGTGGATATTCCGGCCTTTGCCCAGAACTTTAAGAGTGAAGTGATCGATGGGGTTTGGGGATTGTACGGCGTAGACTTCGATTTGGAATCTGGTATGCCGGCCAACGTCTGGGCGGATACCTTTACCGAGATGATTCAGGAGTTCCGAAGCGTGCTCGGTCCAATAGGGACAACAAACTCAAGTGGCGTGAACGTCTCCCGTATCTCTGTGGCTGCCTACCGTCCCAGCTTGGAGCAGCCGATACTGCAAGCTGCTGGCTCCGATCTCGATTGGCTGAACACGATGGCCTACTGGAACAGTGCTGCCGAGAATGAAGCCCTCTTCAATACCTATACCCAGTATGTAACGCAAGTGAACATGGGGATCGGTGTCGACTATCAAGGTGGAGCCTCAACCGATATTAACCAGGTAGAGTTGATGGCGCAGTTTGCCGCAACAACGGCGAATTGTGGGATGATGGAGTTTGCGCTGAACAACGATTGTCCAGAGTACTCAGGGCAGCCAGACTGGACGTGGGCTTCTGCGATCAATACAAATTTGAACTGATAGAGTGGTGATGTTGTGTGGAGGAAGGAGGCATAGTTTTCTCTCTACTGAGAGAAAACTATGCCGCAAGTATTCATTCCCTACTCACCCTTTCGCTTCCTTATTCTATCTTTGCGGCTATCGGGGAACTACACGATCACAAATGGAACTACTATGAAAATTTCTACTCGAATGCAGACAGTAATCGCTGCAACCCTTTTGCTGTGGGCAACGGGGGCAGTAGCGCAACCAACGTTCATCAACAAAATTCCGATTCCCCCACTCATCGATGCCAATACTGATACGATTCACTTGGAAATGCGGGTGACTACTCACAAGTTCAATCCGGGTGATACCAACAGTTCTCTCAACGGTGGTGAAGACCAGCCGGACGGCATCAGAACCTACGCATATAACGTGAGGGGGGATTCCACTATGACCGTGCTTGGTCCCACGCTGAAGTTTCACACGTTAGGGCAAACGAACATCACGGTGAAGAACTTGATTGGCACACCTTCCACTACTCACTGGCATGGTGCTGAGGTTCCGGTGCAGATGGATGGAGGACCACATCAAGGAATCAATCCGGGTGATACGTGGCAGGTGAACTTCTCAACGTTGGATAGTGCATCCACGATGTGGTATCATCCACACTACCACAACAAGACTGTGCAACATGTGCAGAAGGGGCTTTCAGGTATGATTCTGGTTGAGGATCAGAACGACCCAATCCGAAACACCATGCCCCACACCTACCATGCGGACGATATTCCAGTGATTATTGGCGACGTTGGCTTTTCCGGGTCTCCCGACACCCTCATGTATGTCGACACCGTTAAGGGTAAGCGACCATACAATCTTGTGAATGGCGTCACGAATCCCTACGTCGAGGTTCCAGCCCACTTGGTTCGCCTCCGCATCTTGAATGGCTCTACTCGTAAGGGGATTATGTTTGGCGTTTCGGAGTCGTACGACGATCCACTATCTGACCTGAAAGAGTTTTACTTGATTGCCACTGATGGGGGATATACGCTAAAGCCAGACACATTAACGACGCTCATAACTGGACCTGGTGCGCGGGCTGAAATCGTGTTGGACCTTAGCAACTATATCCCGGGGGATGTTCTCTATCTCAGCAACCTGAAGGAGTTGTTGCCGAACTCTGTTATCGGTAGTCCTTTGAAAGCACCAAATGGTGGGGGACAGGATACGACAATCGGTACAGCCTTCCTTCAGCTTCGCATTGTTCCGGACGCCGTTTTCGATCAGTATGATTACACTCCAATCACGTCCTTTACCCCCTTTACCACTACCTGGACTCCGGGTCTTTCTGACACCTCCAACATCGCAAAGCATCGCTTCAAGCAATTGGTAATGCAGCTCGACACGGTTTCTCTCTCTCCTCTAAAAACCGAAAATGCCTTCACTATCGACAGCGTAACGTTTAACATGCACATGCTTAACGATACTGTCTGCGTCGACACGAAGGAGATTTGGGCAATTCACAACACGACGGCAGTTGCTCACCCATTCCACATTCACAAGATTCAGTTCCGAGTGTTGGATGCTGTCGATTCGCTTGGCAATAACATCAACTTAGAAGAGCATGGCTTGAACGGTCCGAAAGATGATGTGTTGGTCTTTCCCGGCTGGACGTTGCGCTTCTTAGCGCAGTTCGATGATTATCCGAGTGCTATTGCTCCGATGAACGGCTACATGTACCACTGCCACATTCTCACCCACGAAGATTCTGTCGGTGGTGGCATGATGGGGCAGTTTGTTGTGACCGATCAAGGAGTCTGCGCAAATTCCTCGGTGATAAACGTGAAGAGCGACCACTCAGAAATGGTGCTTATTCCCAACGGCGAAGAGGGGATACTCTACGTGAAAGGGGAATCACTACTTCCGAGCACAGTTACCATCGTCGACCTTCAAGGACGCCAGATGCTTCGTCAAGAACTCTCGGCATTCGAGGGGAGTGCGGCAGTTAATATCGCTGATCTTCCGAGTGGTCTCTACCTAATCGAGTGGCGAACTGCCGAACGGGTGATGACCGGAAAGGTGCAGGTGTTGAAGTAGGGGGGGGAGGTTGATCTTTCCCGCAAGGTTCAGCATAGGTGAGAAAGTCCTCGGGCGACTGTCGCATAACAGTCGCCCGAGGATTATAGTATATGCTGGAAGTTAGTGTGCGGTTCATTCTGCCCCTCCGGGGCGTGAGAAGTTTTAATGCTTCGTTTTCCGGGGATTGTCATCCCCGGCCACACAGCGGTTGCCCCTCCGGGGCAGGCAAATCAATCAACTCTCTTCGATGTAGTACTGACATCAAAGTTCTCGCAGCGGCAGACTCTGCGGAGCAGGCGGAGTAATCAACTCTCTTCGATGTAGTACTGACATCAATGTTCTCACAACGGCAGACTCTGCGGAGTAGGCAGAGTAATCAACTCTCTTCGATGTAGTACTGACATCAATGTTCTCTCTACGTGAACATCCACATTCTTCTCAGTAGAAGCCAGCGACTATCGAACCGCTCCCGAAGGGAGCACTGATGCGTGGCCGTGGGGAAAGCCGCAAGGCTGCACCCCACGGAGAGCGTTCGCTTTTCAATTGTTCCGCCCTGGAGGGGCGGCTGAACCGGATGTGTTGACATCTCCGCTCGTCCATTCTGCCCCTCCGGGGCGAGCAAACTTCTAATGCTTGGTTTCCGGGGATTGTCATCCCCGGCCACACAGCGGTTGCCCCTCCGGGGCAGTCGGATTAAAGGACTCTCTTCGATGTAGAGCTGACATTAAAGTTCTGTCTGCTTAAGAATCCACATTCTTCGCAGT
>JBFWSB010000432.1:0-3433 GCA_050248595.1 Kapaibacterium sp. (SeqCode) | reverse complement strand
CGAACCAGATGTGGGGATCGTAGGCTCCCTTAAACTCTGGTGGACTACGGCGGAGCGAGGGATCGACATAATCACCGACGGCAATCACCGGTTTCCGACTCGAAAGCTTTTCGAGTACTTCGGCCATTTTGCCTTCCAAGTGAAGACCGTTGTAGAGGATGATGTCGGCATCGGTAAGCAGCTTCAAGTCATTCTGCGATGCTTTGTAGAGGTGGGGATCAACGCCAGGTCCCATCAATCCAATCACTTCGGCACGATCTCCTAAGATATTCTCCGCAGCATCGGCAATCATGCCGGTGGTTGCAACAACCTTCAGCTTCTTCTCTCCAGATTGATCTCCGCTCTCTCCTTCCTCCCCTCCACATCCACTAACGATTAGCAGAGAGAGGAAGAGAGCCAACGAGAGTAGCATAGATTTCAAGAACCATTTCTGAGTTGTCTTCAACATTAGGCTTCTCTCCCTTTCCGTAAGTCAAGTTCAATAAAAATGCTCTCGGCAAGTTTCTGTGAAACCACAGACTCTCGCTCTCCGGCAATTAGCCGAACGGAGCCATCAAATCCGATATGTTCCACTACTTGCACTGTTGTCCCTATCTCCAAGCCGAGTGATGCGGCATAGCGAAGAAGTTCTGGATACTCATCGCTGACTCGGGCTACCGAACCTCTCCTTCCCGGCTCAATCACTGATAAGGGGAAAAGGTCTCGTTGAGTAATTCTGCCATCCTTTGCTGGAATCGGATCGCCGTGCGGATCGTGCGTTGGGTTCCCTAAAAAATCGTCGAGACGATCTACAAGTTCTTCCGAGCCGATGTGCTCAAGCTGGTCGGCCAGTGCGTGAACTTGATCCCACGCAAAGTTCAACGACTCGATCAGGAAGACTTCCCAGAGCCGGAGACGGCGAGTAACTGCAAGTGCTACCCGTCGTCCCTCTTTCGTCAGATTGGCTCCGTAGTACTTGCGATACTCCACCAGCTTTGCATCGGCAAGTTTTCTCACCATCTCGCTGGCGGCAGCAGCAGAGACCGCAAGTTCACGACAGAGTGCAGCGTTACTCACATTCCCCTCTCGCTCTTCGATCCGGTAGATCGCGCGAAGATAATCTTCGACAGTATGGTTAACTTCTATTTTCGGCATACCTAAAACGAATATAAGGCTATCTAAACTCGAAGTCAACCAAAAAAAAGTGCCGCGAGTGCGGCACTTCAATAAGAACTCAGTTGTTCGCTTCAGTTTTAACGATCTACAACAACCCGAACGGTATATTGATCGGGACGAATTGGCTGAGTAGAGACTGGAGCCGGAAGTACTTCAACTAAGCGAATTCGTACTCCATTGATTATTTTTTCCTGCTCGAAACCGGAGTGGGTGTTCAACACAAATCGTACTGCCGGGAAACCCGAAACTTTCATTGAAAACTCGGCTGCGGCATTCCCTTCCCAAACACACTCAACATCGGTTGGGCAGCGGGAATCTTCCTTAATCCCTATAAACTGCACCAGACTTTCACCTCCAACGAGAGCCGACTTCCGATAATCCAACGTGAATTCTTCGCCGTATGGATACTGGTTGGTGAGAATATCATTGCACCCCCACACCAGAACCGAGGCGACCATCACCATCAGTAGCTGTTTCATTCTTGCCTCCTTATTCAATTCATTATTCATCGTTTTCTACAGATTGAACGTCCCGCCTGACACATTGAAGAACAGATGGGTTTATGATTTGATTCCTTTCCTGAGAAAAACCATTGAGCTTGGAAATCGTAACTTAAGGACTGGAAAAGAAGCCTGTTTGTTACACTGGAATCTGCCAAAGCATCAACATGAAAGAACTGGAAGACGTGACATCAATCAAGGGAAAAATTGATCCCCACCCTTCAACTCATCAAAATGGATTCAGCAAAAACGGAGAGGGTGAGAATCCATTGGACAGATTGAACAGACTACGAGAAGAGTCGAAAGGTGGTGGCGGAGCAAAGCGGATAGATGCTCAACACAAGAAGGGAAAGCTGACCGCACGAGAGCGGTTGGACGTACTGCTCGACGAGGGGAGCTTCAGAGAAATCGATGCACTTGTCAGACACCGGTCGCACGACTTCGGACTTGAGACCCAACGCTACTTAGGGGATGGTGTAGTTACCGGAACGGGAAAGATCAACGGACGGAGCGTTTGTATTTTCTCGCAGGACTTCACGGTTTTCGGCGGCTCACTCTCCGAGGCTCACGCAGAGAAGATTTGCAAAATCATGGATTTAGCGATGAAGATCGGCGTGCCAGTAATTGGCTTGAACGATTCGGGGGGGGCGCGCATTCAAGAGGGTGTCGTCTCGCTCGGCGGCTACGCCGATATTTTCTTGCGCAACACACTCGCCTCCGGAGTTATCCCGCAAATCTCAGCAATCCTCGGCCCATGTGCCGGTGGTGCAGTCTACTCCCCCGCTATCACCGATTTCGTGGTAATGGCCGACGGCACAAGCTACATGTTTGTCACTGGTCCGAACGTTGTGAAAACGGTAACGCACGAGGAAGTAACGCAAGAGGAGTTGGGGGGCGCACACACGCACGCATCAAAGTCTGGTGTAGCACACCTTGTCCGGGAGAATGAGATTGAGGCACTGAAGTCGATCCGGGCAATGCTCTCGTACATGCCACAGAATAATAGAGAGAAGGCTCCAACGATTGACTTGGACGATCCACACGACCGACTCGACTACTTGTTGAACGCGATTGTTCCAGAGAATCCGAACAAGCCGTACGATATTAAGAGTGTGATTGAGCGGGTTGTCGACAAAGATTCCTTCTTAGAAATCCACGAAGAATTTGCCTCGAATATCGTTGTTGGATTTGCACGCCTCGGCGGAGAGTCGGTTGGGATTGTGGCAAACCAACCAGCTTCGTTAGCTGGAGTGCTTGACATTGACGCGTCGGTGAAGGGGGCACGCTTCGTCCGCTTCTGCGACTGCTTCAACATTCCATTAATTGTTTTTGAAGATGTCCCCGGTTTTCTTCCCGGAACAGACCAAGAGTGGAAGGGCATTATTCGGCACGGCGCGAAGCTCCTCTACGCATTCTGCGAGGCAACAGTGCCGAAGATTACTGTAATTACACGGAAGGCATACGGCGGCGCATACGACGTGATGAACTCGAAACATATCCGAGGTGATTTCAACTACGCTTGGCCAACGGCAGAGATTGCCGTGATGGGAAGCAAGGGGGCTGCGGAAATTCTCTACCGAAAAGAGATTGCCGAGGCCGAAGACCCTGAGGCAGAGCTTGCACGCCACGACCAAGAGTACCGCGAGAAGTTCGCCAACCCATATCTCGCCGCCGAACGTGGCTATATCGATGACGTAATAGAGCCAGCACAGACAAGACCAATCTTGATTGAAGCTCTACAACTCTTACGGAACAAACAAGATTCAAACCCACCGAAG
>JBFWSB010000431.1:0-3434 GCA_050248595.1 Kapaibacterium sp. (SeqCode) | reverse complement strand
CTCCATATCGGTGTAGAAGAGCGTCTGGGAGACAGGGAATGTTCTACCCACACGACCGAGCGAGAGGACTGAAAGGGATTGAACAGATTGAGAAAGTGACGTAGGGATTGGCGATTCGGATGTCTGTAGAACTTCGATCAGCGTTCGATCTAAGTAACCACCCAGAACCGTGACATCGTTCTCTTCCTCACCCTCCTCAGCAAGCTGCCTAACCATCTCGTTGTAGGAGAGGTAGCGGCGGATGATGTCTTCAACATCCGAAGCGAAGATTGCGAATGTGTCTATTTGCTCTTCAGCTGCCGATAACGATAGCTCAGGAGTTATACTGGCTTCAACAGTAGCGTGAAAGCCAAGTGTAAGAACTGCAAGAAGAGTTCCAAGACCAATTGTCAAAAAGGAACGGTGTACCGTTGCCTTCATATTCATCCCGTATTGAATGACTGTTGTTGTTATTCATTTTCAACACCGGAGTTTGGGGATCCCGGTTGGGGTTATTGAGGAGATTCTGTAGTTCAACCAATTTCTTAACCACCCCCAGCTCTCTCTCAAAGGGCGCAATGATACGGCATAGAGAGGAGTGGGTGGGATGAATTCTTTGTAATTTGCCCAAAATGAAGGCTTTGTAATTGAAAACGCGATAGAATCGGCGGTTTGGAGTGGATTATGAACGAAGAGCATAGCACCGGATGTAAGGTTGGAGTCGTGCAGTTTGCCCCTATCCTTGCCGATGTTGAAGCAAATCTTCAACTGATGAGGCGGTTAACTGATAGAGAAGTAAGCGACATCTTGGTATTCCCTGAACTGGCTTCTACCGGCTACTTCTTTCCTGAAAGGGAGGAGTTGGTAGAGCTTTCTGAGGAGCCTGAGTCAGGGCGATTCTGCAGTTGGGTACGAACCTTGGCTGTTGAACACTCTACCGTTGTCGTTGCTGGTTTTTCAGAACGTGCCGGTGACTCTCTCTACAACTCTGCCCTGATCGCCTTCCCCGATCAATCCTATCGTGTCTACAGGAAAACGCACCTCTTCTACAGAGAACGGGAACTGTTCCAGCCGGGAGATAGCGGCTTTTTTGTGGTTGAGTGGGAAGGGGTTCGGATTGGAACGATGATCTGCTACGACTGGCGTTTCCCAGAATCTGCTCGAACATTGGCGTTGATGGGAGCCGACATTATCGTCCACCCCTCAAATCTTGTTGCTGCGAAGCATCTTTGGGGACCAACGATGCAGACCCGATCATTTGAGAACAAGGTGATTACTGCCACAGCTAACCGTTATGGGAAGGAAGAAAGGGGGGGAGAATGCCTTGTATTCAGTGGCGCAAGCCAGATTGTTGACATGAATGGAAAGGTTGTTGCAGAGGCCGGAGTCGAGGAGGATCGTTTGATCGTTGCCGAAGTCATACCACAGAAGACCCGAACTAAGGAGTTCAATCGCTTTAACGATCTTTTCGGTGATCGACGACCGGAGATGTACAAACTACGTTAGGTTGCCAACTTCAAGGCATAGGGAAACGATGCCTCCGCGATGAATCTTTTGAATTCTGTGATGATGAGAGTTGATAGAAGAATTTCTTCACGTATGAAAAAGAGGTTACATTGCATCACTGCGTTGGCTACCACCCGCACGTATAATTCTACTTTCACTGGAGCTGATTTATGAACGTTCGGTTATTAACTTTTCCTCTCGGTTTTCTTCCACTTCTTTTGTTCGCAACCATTCTTGTCAACAGAACAGAAGCTGTTGCTCAGAATACAGATAGTCTGATTGTCGTTCAAGCATTTACCTTCGACGATGATCCAGAACGCTACACAAACTTTGCTAAGATATACGAGTACGACGGAATGGTCGACTTCCCTGAGGCTGGGGGACGCTACGAGAAGATCCTGATGTACTACACCCTGAAGTGTGATGCCCGCACGAAGGCTGATAACTATGGCTGTGGTGAGTGGGATTACTCAACTTGGACACGTATCTGGGATGATTCCGTAACTCACTGGGAGATTGGTCGATTCATTACACCTTACGGCATCAACCTAAGCCTCGGCCCCGATGGTGTTACCTGGGTTTTTGATGTAACCGACTACACCCCAATTCTTACGGGAACGAAACGAGTGACTGCTGGAAATAGCCAAGAGCTGCTCGACTTACAGTTCCACTTTATCAAGGGGACACCGCCACGCGATCCGTTGAGCGTTACCAGACTTTGGAGACCGGGAAGCCACAGCTACGAGAAGATTGTGCAGGATAGCTTGCTGGAGCCAATTCAAGTGCAGCTAAATCCTTCTGCTTCGATGTATCGCATCAACACTCGTCCGCAAGGTGGAAACTTCAACGGGGGACCAAACACCGATAATTGCGCTGAGTTCTGCGACCGGGAACATTGGTTGCGCATTAATGGTGAGGAGCGGTTCCGGTGGAATGTTTGGAAGGAGTGTGGAAATATCCCGGTCTACCCACAGGGGGGAACGTGGTTGATTGACCGTGCCGGTTGGTGTCCCGGAGAAATCGTTGAGACGCAACAGCATGAGTTGACCCCGTTTGTTACTCCGGGGGAGACGATTACGGTCGACTACGGTATCGAGAATCCACCACAGTTTGTCCCATACGGTCACTGGGTCTTCTGGGCCGATCTGATTGCCTACGGTCCTCCAAACTTTACAACAGATGCCTCTGTTGAAGAAATTATCGCTCCAACTACCGACGATAGGCACAGCCGGATTAACCCGATCTGCTCATCCCCAATTGTCCGCATTCGCAACACCGGGAGTGAAGCGTTGACATCACTTACCATCGAGTATGGAATTGCTGGAGGGAAGATGATGAGCTACAGCTGGACTGGCTCGCTCGATTTTCTTGAAGATGGAGTTGTTCAGTTGCCGTCGATTCCGATAGAAGAGTGGGAAACATCGTCGAGAACGTTTCAGGTTCGGATAAAAGACCCGAATGGAAAGAGTGACGAGTATGCCCGGAACAACTATGCCGAGAGCACGTTTGAGGTTCCTGAGCGAGTTCCAGAGCAGTTTGATATTCGCATCGTGACAAACAATCTAACTGAGTTTGCTGGTGCTTCATACCAGTGGGAGCTTCTCGACTCAGATGGGAATGTCGTTCAACGGCAGACCAACATTCAGTCAAATACCACACTCACGTACCCGATGAATCTTCCCGAAGGGTGCTATACCTTCCGGTTTGTTAACCCGGCAGGGCTGGGACTCGACTTCTGGTTCTATCGCGACCAGCTTGGAACGGGATCGATTCAGTTCCGTTCAAATGGGAAGCCCTTCAAGGACTTTGAGAATGATTTTGGGAATGAGATCAACTATCAGTTCCGCGTTCCCGCTCCGAAGCTGAAACTTGAAGGTGAGGCGAGTGCTGATACCATGCAGTTTAGCCCTACTGCCGTTGGAAGCGAGAGGATGAAGACGATCAAGTTT
>JBFWSB010000430.1:0-3439 GCA_050248595.1 Kapaibacterium sp. (SeqCode) | reverse complement strand
TCTGACGAAGGTGTAGAGAAGGGAGATAGTGGGCTTTCGCGGAGTAGAGCCGAGACAATTCAGGACTATCTCCTAAACGTCTGGAAGGTCTCCCCCCGAAGAATCACGCTCACATCACAGAATCTTCCGAACGTCCCATCGAACCCGAAGACGTTGGAGGGGAAGGAGGAGAACCGTCGCGTAGAGATTACTTCGAACGAACCGGCAGTGACTGAACTTTTTCAAGCCTTCGATACTGCGCGGGTAACGAACCCGCCAATCGTTCGCCTGAAAGTAAACTCAGCCGCAACGAAGGGAGTTGCAAACTGGAAGCTGACAATCAACCAAGAGAATAGAGAGCTTCGCTCATTCTCAGGAACCGGAGCACCTCCGGCATACGTTGATTGGGACCTACAGGGAGAGAAGCAGACGATCCCGCGCGTTGGCGCTCCGCTGGAGATTGTTGTTGAGTTGCGCGACCCAGATGGACGGAGGGCAGAGTTGCGCGCAACGCTTCCGACCGAGGTGATTACGATCAAGCAGAAGAAAGAACGGGGAGAGAAAGACTACCGGATTGACCGCTACAGTCTGGTACTCTTCGACTTCAATCGCTCCGGCATTAACGCCGCACAGCAGCGCGTTGTCGATCTGGTGAAGTCCAACCTGAAGCCGACATCGGAGCTAACAATTGAAGGCTTCACCGACAGAACGGGATCGGACGAAGGGAACCGCAAACTCTCAACCGGACGAGCCGAGGCAAGTGCGGAGGCATTGGGGAGACCCGACGCAACTGTGATTGGCAGAGGAGAATCACGTCTCCTCTACACAAACGATCTCCCAGAAGGACGTTTCCTCTGCAGAACAGTACAGATAACGGCGAAGACGCCGGTGGAGTGAGAGATCATATATTTCTTAAGAATTTCAGGACTCATTTCCGGTGTTCACAAAACCGGATGGAAGAAAGATATGCCGGCTAACATCTTCTTCTCTTCCTATCTTTCACCTTTTCAGGGTAGATAGCTGATACGGTGAAGATCACCGAGCACAATCATTCATGCCAATGTCCAAAGATGTTCACGATGTGATCAGACAACCAAGTGGATCGAACACATCTACAACTCCGAAACGAGAACAAATCCGTGAGATTCTCAACCAAGCATTCAACATGCACCGCTCCGATCCTCAGGAAGGACTTCGGGTTGCGGAACAGGGGAGAGCGTTAGCAGAAGAATTTGGAGGGAAAGGAGAACAAGCAGAGGCATACTACACACTCTCTTGTTGCCTCGACACATTGTCTGACTACGACAGGGCACTCGACTATGCCGAGAAGGCTTTGATTCTCTACAGAGAGATGGGAGACAAAGAGGGAGAGGGAAAAGTACTGAACACCAAAGGGATCAGCTATCAAAACAACGCTGCGTTGGCGGAAGCACTCTCTTCATTCTCGGCTGCACGCGACATCTACGAAGAACTTGGGAATGCCATCCGCCTCGCCACTGCCTGGAATAACATCGGCGGCATTCACGACAGTCTCGGCAACTACGAACCTGCCTTAGAAGCCTACCTGAAAGGATTGCAGATTTACGAGGAGGAGGGTGAGGAGGAATACGGGGCGATGGTGCAGTACAACATCGGAAGCATCTACTACCACTTGGGGCGAGAGTTTGGTGATTACGATAAGGCACTCGACTACTTCAAGCGATCGGAGAAGACACTCGAACGTCTCGAGAGTGAATACTCGCTTGCACTGAGCTTGAACGGCATTGCTTCTGTCTATATCGCGCGGGAGGAATATGATGCTGCGCGTGAAATGCTCAGTCGAGTTTCCGAAATCTTTGAGAAGATTGGGGAGCTGCGGCTACAGGCAACGATTCTGCTTGAGATTGGCATTATCGACGAGAAGCAGAAGAAGTATAAGAGTGCCCTCCAGCGCTTCCAACGTGCGGCCTCCACCCTTCAATCTCTTCACGTTCTCCACGACTACGGAACGGCACAGTACCACATCGGCACCCTCTACTTCAACCAGAAAAAGTATGGTGAGGCAATTGAGGCCTTGAACGAAGGGCTGCGAGCACTGGAAGAGACAAACGTTGTGAAGATGGAGAAGGAGATTCGCTGGATGTTGGCACTGGCACATAGAGAGATCGGCGATCTTGAAGAGACCGTACGACAAATGATACGGCACAGTGAACTGATGACCGAGCAGTTCAGCGGAGAGCGACAAGATTCGATAGCCCGGATGCAGGCACGCTTCGACGTAGAGCGCGCCGAGCGAGAGCGGGAATTTTTTCGACTCCGCGCAGAGTATATGGAAGAGCTTGCCGGACAACGTTCAAAGGAACTCTCCACAACGGCAATGCACTTAGTGGCAAAGAATACCCTACTACAAAACCTTCGCAAAAATCTCCGCTCACTTCTGGATCAGTCAGAGGGGAAGGCAAAACTTCTCTCCAAACAGATTCTGACACAGGTGGAAGAGAGCCTCCGCTCCAACGACGACTGGCAACGCTTTGAAGAGATGTACCAGCTTGTCCACCACGACTTCGTTCGGGAACTATCGGAGAAGTACCCAGAGTTGAGTGGTACTGAGCTAAAGATATGTGCCCTGATGCATATCAATCTCTCAAACAAGGAGATTGCCGAGTTGCTCTGCGTTTCTGGGCGAACTGTTGAGAGTCATCGCTACAAAATTCGGAAAAAGCTTGGGTTATCGAGCGAGAACAACCTTGCTGGCTATTTGGCAGGATTGTAACTCTCCTCTCTCTTCAATCATCTCAATCATTCTGAGTCTTTGATAGAGGCAACCAGTGAAGTATCATCCTCGGTGACCTTCGGTGCTCTTGGTGGTGATTCTCTTACGATCAACTTCATATTCAGGAGAATCCAACCTTCACGTTTGCGTAGTTTTTCAGTAGCCCTTCTTTATCCTTCCTCAGGTAGCTTTGCCTCTGTATTCGATGTGCCTGTTACCCTTGAACAGCTATGCTAATACCAAAGTAGATTAAGAGGTATATCTACCTACCCAAGGTTGTCACTCAGAATGAAGCGAAGCGGAATGAAGACCGCCGCAGGCAGCACCGTAGGTAATCTCACAAGGAGTGGGGAGAAACGAGTGTTGCACTACTGAACTGGAGAGATGCTTCGGCAGCTTCAGCATGACAAATCCTTTTCAGGATGGCCTATGTCTGCATGATGATATACGTCTTCCGCTTCTTTATTTAGTATTAGATCAACAGAAAAATCATGCGGACAGAAGTTCGGATGCCGAATTCCAATCGACGCCAGTGGCCTGGAGTCAGGACAGTATCTCTTGCGGGTCGTGGTAAATAATCAAGATGTAGGATCGGTCTCGGTGATGCGAGTAGAGTAACCCCAATTCATTTATTGGAAGGAGGTTCCTTCTACCGAACGATCACGTTTCTCGTGATGAAAACAAGTCGCTACGGTAGAACTACGGAAC
>JBFWSB010000429.1:0-3441 GCA_050248595.1 Kapaibacterium sp. (SeqCode) | reverse complement strand
CTCCTGCTGTTCACTAACCGGAGGATAATTCTATGACACGCTCAACCTTACTCTGCGCACTTATTCCCCTCCTGTCTACTGTTGCCTGCCATCGTCAATCCGATTCTGAAGTTGAATTCTTTCCATTGAAGCGTACCGTTCGTTCCGTAATGACTTGGGAGCGGAGTTTGCAGGAGGGTGTTTGGGTGGGGACGTTCCAGGGTGACTGTAGTGAAGGAAAACCGTATGACTCCGGCGAGATCATTATGCCTGCCCGAAGAATGACATTCGATTCTGTCGGAAACATACTCTCGGAAATGGAGTTGAAGGTGTACCTCCCCGATCACGACGAGCACTTCCCGACCAGTTGGAACACCAGCACAGATATGCTGAATGCCGACGTGATGGTGCGAGCAACATTCTACGAATACGATAGCACGAAGTCCGGAGAGAAGAAGTTGAGATCAGCTCGTCACTACTCCAGCCAGATGATACCTCTCATCACTCAGTATATCCCGCAGCTCTTTCAACTTGTCTCCGCAGAACATCTCGATGCCGAAGAGTACTACTTCTACAATCAGAGAGGAGATACAGAGCGTATTGAGCACTCTTCTTATCGTGGGCAGGAGATAGAAAGAGCTGACACAACCTGGTTCCACTACAGTGAAGAGGGGAACATTGTGATGAAAGTAATTGCCTTTCCCGAAATCGCAAACTGCTGTGTTTGCCCGGATGATGTATACGAGGAATACGACACGCTCAGTTTTCATTACAACACCATCAGTTTCGAGGGAAGAAAGACTGATCTGGTTCGATTTGACTCACTTGGATACTCACAACTATACAGTTACAACAGTCAGGGAACCTTGCGGAAGGTCATTCGGCTTGATCGATTTGGCTACTACAGCGGAGAAACGGAGATCGTATATCTCGGAATTTTTGGAAGGATCGAGCGGGTATACGGGAGAGAGGGAAACTTGATGGAGGCCACATACTTTAACCGCGGTGGCCATCCTGTGGTGTCACTGATCTGGAGAGTCGTTGAAGAAGTGTCTCACGGAGGGTATGTGATAATTTCATCGCACAGGAAGGGAATTCCAGACAACCAACCTGTCCTCATCAGAGAGTATCACTACGAGTGGTATACCCCTGGTCGGTCTCCCTCCACTTCGGATGACTCTTTGAGTTCCAGATATATTGACAACAGATACTGGCATTTTCAGAGGTGAAGCGAGAGCGAAGTGGCAGAGAAGAAGAATTGCGTGTGACTTTCTTCAGAGTTGTGTCACCTACTGGAAACTTCCGAGGGGGAGAAGAGAACGATTGAACGGGCTGAACGCGTGAGCCAACATATTACAGAGGAAGAAAAAAAACGATTCACGAGACTTCTGTTGCCGATACGGCACCGTCTCGTGCAGTTTTCCCGCGCCCTGACTGACGACGAGGAGGAGGCTCGTGACCTTGTTGGTGACGTTGTTCTGGTTGCCCTGCAAGCTTTCCCAAAACTTCAGGACGAGGAAGCCTTCCTCTCGTGGTTGTTCACAATTGCCACCCGGTTGCAGCGGCGAAGGCGCAGTCGCGGCAGACGCTTCCAGCGCTACGATACGACGGTTCATCCGGACACACTTCCGACTCCGGCGTACGATCAGGAGGTACGGGCCGACATCGAGGCACTTCGCAGAGCGATTGCGCAGTTGCCGGAAAAACAGAAAGAGGTCGTTGTCCTGTTCGAGATTTCAGGTCTCTCACTGCAGGAAATCTGCGAGATCCAGGGAGGATCACTTTCAGGCGTGAAGATGCGACTTGTCCGAGGAAGAAAGAGACTTGCGGAACTGTTGGGGGTTGAGGTTAACAGAGAACTATCCGTTACGGCAGAGACTACTCACTATCAAAAGAATGGACAGCAAACATCCATCCAGATTGCCTGATTACTTCGACCTGTTTGCGGCACAGGACGGGTTGACCGAGGCAGAACTCAAAGCAATTGTCGACGACAAGGCTGCCCGGATTGAGGGAGCATCATACTCTGCATTCCAGAATGTGTTCTCGGTCAAGGGAGGACTGGTGCTCTTGGCTGGAGTAGTGGCTGTCCTCGGATTTGTTCTCTCGATAAGTTGGGGTGAGTTGGTGGAGTGGCAAACTCAGGAGAGGTTTGCATCGTTCGCTCCTGTTGAACGATTCACGCCAATTCCTGACCCTGTGACCACTCGTATCCAGCACCAGCAGCAGGATCAGGTTGAGAAAACCTTTCCCCGAACCGTTCCGGTAGCAAGAGGGAGAGAGGCGGAATTCCTTCCTCCCTATCCACCATCTTGCGAGTTAAGTGTGTGGGGATATCGAATGGAACCGGGAAAACAGCTCCTGTACGAGATTACGGACGAGAATGAATACAGGGTTATCGTCCAGCAGATACTGGTTGACGTTGAATCTCGGGACGACGCAGGAAACCTTACGGTGAAAGTAACGCCAATTCCTCCCGGAAGTCTGAAGCCGAAGGAGGGAAAGGTAGCGTCGCCTCTTGAGCTTCAGAATATGGGAGCCTATCGTGTGACGATCACGCCGACTGGCAAGGTTCTCAGTGGAGAAATTGTTGACCCGACGACCCGCGAGAACTGGGAGAGGATGGTGAACAATCCGGAGTTCCGTGGAGGTGTTCTGCCTGTTGAAACCAGAATCACCGAGATCGACTTCCGCAGCTGGTTCCCTCTCCTGCCCGAGTGGAGTGCCCGCACCTCAGGCAATACGTTTGTGGACTCTTCCTTCAGTGTTGACACCATTGAACAGTTCTCTCCCGAGACCTTCAACGATCCTTCCCGCCACCTGGACACGGTGAAGGGGCGAGTAATCTACACCTCGGCAAAGTCGCGGGGGATACAGCCCTATCCTGACGATCCCGAGGGGAAGCGGGCACGCGCAGAGCTACAGATAGGACTGGGGCTGATGGTTCCAAACGCAGAGATTGCGGGAGTGTCCCGTCAGGAGAGTGAAAAGGAACGACAGATTCTCCTCGCATCCCTGAAGCCGAGAGAAAATGTTCAACAGATCCACAGAACATATTTCGCCCGCGTTCAGCAGAACGGCAGATCGTCCCTGGAAATTGCTTTGACGGGGAGTGAAACAATGTACGTGAGGAGCGACAGCACCACCGGGCACAGGTGGCGACACGAGACTGAAGTTCACCAGACGTTCAAGTCGGATGATGGCACTCCGCTCCGTGTTGAACGGAGCCAAGATCTCTGGTACAAGGATCAGTATGTTGGTAGACAGATCACCACCATACAACTGATACACGAAGAGTCAGTGGAGACTGCTGACAAACCTCCTCCACCCGACATCAGGTAACCACTGTCCGCGAGTGGGAACGCGGACAGTGAACTTCTCTTTTTCCCTGCTTCGATTGTGCTATTCAACAAGCAACGCTTGTTAGATCCACTGTGCCGATATCTACGCGCAGGATCGATC
>JBFWSB010000428.1:0-3443 GCA_050248595.1 Kapaibacterium sp. (SeqCode) | reverse complement strand
GTGGTTTGCTCTGGCTCTCTCTACGCGCAAAATCACTTTTGCGACTCTACACTTTCCCCAATGGAGGCTGGGAAGAGGCATTTTTACCGAGGAGAATATCTGCAAGCTATTGAGGACTACAACAAGATCCCCAACACTGACCCCACTTACGGTGATGTGCTCTACGAACTGGCCTGGGCGCAATATGAACTTGGAGATTATCTGCAAAGCATCAGTCTTCTATCTGATGCTCTCTACTATTCGGGAGACTCAACCGACCACATCCAAACACTCTTGGCACAAAACTACACCTACAATCTTCCAATGGCAGACTTTGCATATGAGCTTAGTGTGAGAACCGAAGAAGATATTGCCGAGTTCATTAGGCGTAGTGAACAAGAGGAGGACTCTGAACGGTTGTATAGGCTTGGAACGGCATTCAAAATACGTGGTGATAGTGAACGGGCAGGTCAAGTCCTTAGCACTGCAATTTCTGTCCGCTCGGACTATTGGAACCTACACGAAGCCCTCGGAAAACTTTTTTTAGAACGTGGGCAATTTCATGAGGCCGCATTTTGCTTTGTTAGAGCATTGGATGTCTCCCCAACGAAGTTTGGAGCAGACCGGAACATGATTCGACTCGAGAATTCTCTCCTCGCCAGTCAGGAACCTTCAGGTCTTCCCCTCTCTTCAATCACTACCACATCTCACCTATCTCCCGAAAAACTACGCGATGGTCTGTCGAGATTGTTGGTTGGAACTGAAAAATTGGACTCTACTGTTCAAGCCTACTACGTCCCCTGGTTGCGGCAGATCGTCCAATCAAAGTATCTCGACTGTTTAGTTTACCATACCCGGTTATCTGTCGATCCAAAATCTTCGAAAGACTGGATAAGCCTGCACGAAGATCAAATGAAGAGCTACCTTGCCATGAGTAGTGATAGAGTAGACTCACTTCTACGAAACCAACGCGAACGGCTTGGGCTACCACTTACTGGACCTCCGCAAGAAGAAGAGTAGAGGCTATCGGTGAATCACCATTCGCTCCGCGTATTCCCCTTTGTTGTAAAGAAACCGAAAGAGATAGATGCCGTTCGCAAACTCATCCACTGGTATCGTAACATCCCCTGAGCCAGCTTCCACCCTCCTAAAAGCAACACTCCTCCCCAAATAGTCAAGAACTTCAAGGTCATATTCGCGAACATCCGAACTCTGAAGGTGTACGTTGACGACTGACGAAGCTGGAATTGGAGAGAGGCTGAAGCGTGGAGGCTCTACCTTGATCTCCTGACTCTCGACTCCGAGACTCCGAATATCCCAGATTTGAGCAGTACCATCATAACTGGCAGTAACTACGTGGGAAACGTCTGGACTGAATCGTGCGGAGAAGAGACGATCGGAATGCCCGAACAATGGGAACAAACCGGCTCCTGTCGCGGCATCCCAAACTCCTCCACTCACATCTTCGCTTGCCGTTGCTACAAACCTACCATCAGAACTGAAGGTTGCTTCTCGTAATCGACTTTGATGTTGATCTAACAGGTGGAGAGATTCCCCAGTCTGCACATCCCAAATCCGTGCTGTGAAATCGAAGCTCGCTGTCACCAAACGAGTTCCCTCAGAATTAAAGTAGACAGTTCTCACCCGCCCGGTATGTCCCCGAAGAACTCGAAGGGAATCGCCTGTGGTTGGATCCCAGATGATAGCAACATTGTCGAAACCTGCCGTAGCTACATACCGTGCGTCGTCACTGAACCGAACCATGTTCACCCCATCTGTATGCCCCGTAAGGCGGTGGAGGAGTGCCCCTGTTTCTGCATCCCAAATGATAGCAGTGTTGTCGAGACAGGCACTGGCAATCAGCTTGCCGTCTGAGCTAACGTCGACGCTAAAAATGTTGCCGGTATGTCCACGCATAACGTGAAGTTCTTCACCTGTAGCAACGCTCCATACCCGCACAGTTGAATCCCAAACTCCCTCTGCTACCCACTTCCCATCTGGACTAAAGGCAGCATCTCGAACTCGAGTTGTTGCGGTGAACGTCTGGAGAAGTTCTCCCGTTGCTGTTCGCCAGGCTCGAACGGTGAGATCGTCCCCGACAGTTAGCACCATCTCTCCGTCACGACTAAACTTTGCAGAGGTGAGTCGGCTTGTGTGGCCTACCAGAGAACGAACCTCCTCTCCAGTTGCAGCATTCCAGAGCTTAGCAAGCCCATCATATCCAGCAGTTACAATCAGCGTTCCATCGGGACTATACTCTGCCCAAGAGACGGCGTCGGTATGTCCGCGCAGAGTAATCTGTGAAGTGGAAGTCGCCCGAGCTAAGAGCAAGGCGAAGAAGAACAGAATAGAAAACCGAATCAATCGTATATGAAGTTTCATAACTTGCGCTGGAAAGTGCTGTGGTACAACAACATCTGAATTCCCTATCATAAACGTAGATAGCCCAGATCGTTGACTTAATCTATTGCCATCAAATTATCAATATCCTCTTTGAGAAGAGGACAGGAATATGGAAAATTTTCGAGATTATTACAGGTGGAGCCTTTTTCTATTTCTCTTGCTCACTCTGCTGACAGGATTTTTTGCATCTACACTATCTGCCCAAGATCGGGATGAAGCACCTCTCTTCCAGCTACTTACGCCAGAAGAGTCTGGTATCACGTTTTCGAATCACGTGATCGAATCCGACACGTTCTTCATGAATGTATTTATCTACGCCTACAACGGTGGTGGAGTAGCTATCGGAGATATTAACAACGATGGGCTACCAGATATTTACTTCTCTGGGACGCAGAGCCACTCTCCCAGCAGACTCTACTTGAACAAAGGGGGATTGCAGTTTGAAGATATAAGTGCATCTGCCGGTCTTCTCGACTCAACAAGTGTCCGCTTCGGAGTCTCCATGATTGATATTGATGGCGATGGCGATTTAGACATTTACGCCTGCAAGCAGAATGCTCCGAACTCACTCTACATCAACAATGGAGACTTGACGTTCACCGATAAAGCCAGCCAGTATGGGCTGGACTACTGTTGCAGTAGCACTCAAGGCTCCTTCCTCGATTATGATCGTGATGGCGACCTCGATCTCTATCTCGGCATCAACGGTAGTGCCTACGAAAGGCAACCGATGGTGAAGGGACTTCCCGACAAATTCTTCCGTAACGACAATGGGAAGTTTGTTGACGTTACTACTGAAGCGGGCATCTACGATCTCGGATATGCACTGAGCGTTTCTGTGGGTGACGTCAATGAAGATGGCTGGTTAGACATCTACGTTTCAAATGACTTTTCAGTCCGCGATCTTCTCTATATCAACAACGGGAATGGAACATTTACCGATAAGATGAGTGTACTGATGCGCCACACCAGTACATCCTCAATGGGATCAGACATTGCCGACTTCAACAACGACGGCCTGTTAGACATTATGGGTCTCGACATGACTCCGCGTGAACATT
>JBFWSB010000427.1:0-3445 GCA_050248595.1 Kapaibacterium sp. (SeqCode) | reverse complement strand
GTCTATCTAACATGGGCATTGACATCGACCGTCCCTGCTTCAGAATATACTGTTGCACAGTAAGGTCTATCTTAGGGTTGCTCGGTCGATTGCAGTCACCCTCTAATCTAATAGAGGTCTGCCGAAGAGTCTCGCTGTGATACCCGGAGCAAGCCCCGTTTCTCCACCTTAACAGCGAGATTACCTCCGGCGATCCTCGGAAAGTCTCTCTCAATCCGAAATCCGCAATCATAAATCTGCAATAGAAAAACTTGAACATCAAAACTGATTACATAGAGAAGAATGTCTACACTGAAATCTTTGATAACGCTGGTTCGATACCAGCCTTGGTTCTTTTTGATAACCTGTTTAGCCTGGGGGATATTCCACTCGCTGCCCTTGTTTATTGCTCTGTTAGGGCGTGAAGTGTTTGATGCACTAAGCAATACCTCCGGAATGGGAATGAGTGTTTGGACAATTTTAGCATTGATTGTTGCCACCTCACTCTCACGAGTAACCGTAATGATTGGGGGTGTCTGGCTCTGGTCAACTGCCTACTACACGCTGGCATCGTTAATCCGCCGGAATATCTTCGACTGGATCATGACCAGCCCGGGATCGAAGAAACTTCCCGGATCACCCGGCGAAGCCGTGACACGATTCCGTGACGATGTACACGAAGTGTTGATGACCGTTGAAAACTGGACAGACTTCAGCGGCATCTTCTTCATGTTAGTTGGCAGCATTGTTGTGATGGCGAATATCGATCCTCTGATTGCACTTGTGGCAATGGCTCCGTTGGTTGGCGTTCTCATCTTCGGGTATGCTGTTGGTGACAAGATCCAACGCTACCGGCGAGCAACGCTCGAGGCAACCGGACGCATCACTTCGTTTATTGGCGAAGTGTTCGGTGGTGTACAAGCAGTGAAAGTGGCCGCAGCAGAAGAAGATGTAATTCGCCACTTCCAGAAGCTGAACAACGAACGCCACGACGTGGCAGTCCGCGACGTTCTCTTCAACAGTCTCTTCCGTGCTATTAACACAAACATGGCCTTTGTTGGCATTGGCTTGATGATGTTGATGGTGGCCGGAACAGTTAGGGGAAAAGGATTCAACGCAGGAGACTTCTTCCTCTTCACATACTTCCTCCAACACCTGAGCTGGAACATGTTCTTTATTGGAGATGTTCTCGCTCAACACAAACGAACGGGTGTTTCGCTGGATCGCTTAAGGGAGATGACTCCGGAAGCACCGAAAGAGCTTATTGTGAAGTCATCTCCTCTCTATATGAAGGGCGACCCACCCGATGTTCAGATTCGGGAGAAGGGACGAAAAGATAAACTGCGTCAGTTCGAGGCTCACGCCCTCCGCTATCGCTATCCTTCAACTGGACGTGGTATAGAGGACGTTGACATTACGCTGCGGCGTGGTGAGTTTGTTGTGGTAACGGGAAAAATTGGCTCTGGAAAAACAACACTTCTGCGGGCACTTCTTGGCCTTGTTGAAATTGAAGAGGGAGAGATTCTCTGGAATGGTGCTCGGATTAGCGACCCGGCTGAATTCATGACTCCACCACGAGTCTCCTACACTTCGCAAGCACCGCGACTCTTCAGCGATACGCTCCGGGATAACATCCTGATGGGGCAGGCAGAGCGAGATGGCATGATTGCCGACGCAGTGCAGCTTGCAGTGATGGAACCAGACATCGACGTTCTGGAAGATGGACTCGACACAAAAGTAGGCCCTCGTGGTGTGAAGCTCTCAGGGGGACAGGTACAACGGAGTGCTGCTGCACGAATGTTCGTGCGAGAAGCTGAACTGTTAGTGATTGACGACCTCTCCAGCGCGCTCGATGTGGAGACGGAGTCTATTCTCTGGCGACGCCTGTTTGAGCGACGCAACGTCACGTGTATCGTTGCCTCGCACCGTCGCGCTGCGCTGCGCCGGGCTGACAAGATTGTGTTGTTGGAAGAGGGGAGAGTCGACGCTGTTGGGACTTTGGATGAACTGTTGGAACAGCGGGAGACGATGCGAGAGCTTTGGCACGGAAGCGCATAGTTCCATCAGCTTGATGCGCATCTCTCCAGGTTGACGAAAATCTGGAGAGATGTTCTTTCCACATCATTTAGATGGAAACGTTTACGGGTGAAGGTGGCGTGGTGTTTATCATCTGACAAACAATGGTAGGATTTAGCGGAATGCAGGCATTTTCATTCTTGCCCCAGATACCCTCTGATGTTATCTTTAAAACTGTCTATATGAGGTTATCCTCTTTAGAACCGAATTTCGCACTCTGACGTTCTTCATTATTCCACATATACTACCAACTACTCGAATTAGGAGCATCCTATGACTCAAAAACTACTTGCTACTGCAGGAGTTCTACTTCTTATCATCATGGTTACCTATCCATTCCACGCATCGCCACCACCTGACGGCGAGGACATGCTTTCGGCAATGCAGCAGCTTGGCTACACAGCCGTAGAGCTACGCAAGAATGTACAGCATGAATTTGAGGTGGAAGCTCGGTTAAATGGAGACAAGAAAATTACGATGATCTTGAGCTTCCAAGCTACCAACACAATCTTCAACACTGAACGGCTCGATGAAATGGGTGTGAAGTATCAGAAAACGGGACAGAAGTTCGAGGTAAATGGTGATAAAGATGACCTCTACGCAGTCCGCACCGATAGTATCAACATCGGCAACGGGAAAATTGGGCCGGAGGAACTCCACTGCCTTGAGTTCGGTGAGTTTGATGTGTTCGAGGACTATCGCGTTACCGGGATTCTTGGTCGCGACTTCCTCCTGAAACATCACGCAGTTATCGACTTTGCCGACCAGATGCTCTACATCAAACCAGATTAGCGAGAACGCCAACACGTAGCGAACGCAACTTTTAACGGGAGGCGTTGCACTGGTAGAGGTGCAACGCCTCCCGTTTTTTATCTAATGAATTACCTAAGAGATTGTTTGAACATATCCATCCACCACATTCTAAATGGGAATGAAGTAAAATCATCACTCAACGCCACAGCCAAGTACCATGTTATCGCAAGGAACCATACTGCAATTCGACCAAGCCCTATCTCTTCTCGGCCTGAACAGAGGAGCCTCCTTCAACGATGTGCGTAAAGCATACCGTCGGATGGCTCTTGCCTCCCATCCAGACCGGTTCAATAACGATCCCTTGAAACGGAGCGAGGCTGAAGAGAAGATGAAGCAGATCAATGCAGCCTACACATGGTTGCAACAGAACACCTGGATGTTTGGAATCGACTGGAAGCAGCAAGCAGAAGAAGCTCGTCAGCAACGTGCCCAACAGCAGAATGCTGAACAACAACATGCTCAGCAGCAGAAAACCCAACAGAAAGGAGCCTCCGATCCACACTCTACAAACGCCAACACCAAGAGGAGGGAGCGGACGTATCAAGCCCCACCGGTAGTAGATCATCCCGTGAAAAAA
>JBFWSB010000426.1:0-3457 GCA_050248595.1 Kapaibacterium sp. (SeqCode) | reverse complement strand
GAATGTAATCCGCCGATTTCTCCCCTACGTAAAGCCCTACAGCGCGAAACTGGTGTTGACCGTAATCCTCAGTGCGATTTTCTCCTTCCTGAGCGCGGCATCAATCTACATCATCCTGCCAATCATAGGAATCATCTTCCCGAGCACAACAGTAAGTCCGGAGGCAGCAGCTACAGCCAACGCCACTTCTGGTTTCTTCGATAACGTAAAGGAGACAATCCGAGATTGGATCAGCGACCTGATTGTCGCCGACGGTGCTCCCCACCAGTCGCTCTTGAATATGTGCTTCCTCGTGGTCGGCATTTTTCTCCTGAAGAATATCGTGAAGTACACCTCGAATGTGGTGAACACCGGCATTCAGGAAGGGATCATGAAGGATATTCGGAATCACCTCTTTGGACGGAGTGTGCAACTGCCGATTACTTACTTCAACAACAGACGGTCGGGAGAGATGATCTCCGTTGTGACCAACGAAGTGAACACGATCAATGGAGCGTTAGTGCCAACGCTGATCCAGCTAACGCGCGATCCACTCGAAATCATCACCATCCTCTTTCTCCTCCTTGCGCTCTCACCTGAGTTGACGTTGCTTGCCTTTTCTACAAGTATCCTCACTGTTCTGTTGATCCGACTTCTCCGCACCTATATCCGCCGATACTCTATCAGAATGCAGCGAGCGCTGGAGAATATGACAACTCGCCTTCAGGAGGCGTTCCAGAATATTCGGATCATTAAGGCTTACGCCGGTGAGAAGTATGAGAACGAGCGGTTTGAACGTGAGACCAAATGGTATACCCGAAGTGCAATCAAACATGCGGTCGTCAAGAATCTTGCTGGTCCGATAAGTGAGATGTTCGCCATTGTCGCTCTCGTCATCGTCCTCTTCTACGGCGGATCGGACGTGTTGAGTGGTGAATTGCGTGGAGAAGAGTTATTCGCCTTCATCTTTCTTCTCTTCAGCATCATGACCCCCATCGTCTCAGTAGTGCAAATCCCAACAAACATTCAGCGTGGGATTGTTGCCGGGGAACGGGTGCTGAAAATGTTGGAAGAGGAACCAGAACGGTCACTCGGATCGGTTGATGTAAAGGAGATCGAGAATGTGATTGAAGCAGAGAATGTCACCTTCTCTTATCGACCAGATACTCCTGTGCTCAAGCAGGTCTCTCTTCAGATAAAACGTGGCGAGACGGTTGCCTTAGTCGGCCCTTCAGGTGGTGGGAAATCAACGTTGATGGATTTGTTAATCCGCTTCTACGACCCTGAGGCTGGCTCAATAAAACTTGATGGGAAAGATATTCGGAATTTTTCGCTCGACCGCTACAGAAAACTCTTCGGTGTAGTCACTCAGGAATCATTCCTCTTCAATGACACCGTCCGCAACAACATCTGCTACAACGCACCAGAGGCAACAGACGAAGAGATTGAGAAGGCTGCCCGCGTAGCTAACGCACACGAGTTTATCACGCTTCTACCAAACGGCTACAATACTGTGATCGGTGATAGAGGTGTCCTCCTCTCAGGTGGACAACGCCAGCGAATTGCTATCGCACGCTCAATCGTCCGCGACCCGCAAATTCTTCTCTTCGACGAAGCAACGTCGGCACTCGACACGGAGTCCGAATTACTTGTGCAGCAGGCTATAGAACAAGTGCTTGAAGGGCGAACTGCAGTCGTGATTGCCCACCGACTTTCAACGATACGGAATGCAGATAGAATCGTGGTAATCCAAGATGGTAAGATTGCTGAGACTGGAAATCACGACGAGCTTCTCTCCCTTAACGGCACATACAGAACGCTGCACGACGTACAGTTCAAGGTTGAAGCAAGCAACGTGTGATTTCGATCTGCGGCATCGCTCTCCGCTCACTTCACACTTCTCGGGGTAAAGACTCTCCCCTTCCAGTGGACGTTGGGGTTGACGATCATCAGTGGAACAACTAACGCTTGAGCTAAGAAGTAGAACTGGAAAAGGACGAAACTTGTTAGACTGTTCACTGCTTTAAGTTCGCGCAACACAGGTAGAAGGAGTATCAAATCTGCTATGAATTTGGTTCCCCACACAACTCCCCAGATTAAAGGAGATGTGAAGGGAGCAATGCAGAGAGCGCAGAGCATCAGGAACGCAATAACTAAAATTGAATATCCGTGCGGCGTAGACTCCATCCCCCCTCGTCCCCAGCGATGCTTTTGCCTGAGAACTGTTTGAAGGTCTGCACATGGTTGCGTCTCAACGCACGAGGCATCATCGCAGGCATATGCAACCCCAACACCACGTCGATACATCGCCAAGAAAAGAGCGAAATCTTCTGTCATACTAAATCGGACATTCCGGTATCCACCAATCGCTTCGTAAGTACTCCTTCGAAAAGCTAAGTTGTTCCCAACAACTCCAACCGGTGAGTTAAAGGCCATTGAGGCGGCTGCAATTGCTTGAAGGTGAAGCCAATCGAGTTGTTGTAGTCTGTGGAAGAGTTTTGTGGAGCGGACGAGAGTAAAGCCGGCAACAACATCGACTGAATCAGAAAACCGACCAACCGTAGTCGATGCCCAGGTTGTGGGTGGAATACAGTCTGCATCGGTGAGGAGAATGATTTCACCTGATGCCGAATCAACTCCTTGAGCAATTGCCTTCGCTTTACCGATAATGCCACTCGACTCGGCTGTTGTCGTGATCACTCTGAGTCTCTCGCCCCATCGATCGGCCACTCGGTTCATTACTGTAAGTGTATCGTCGTCGGACTCATCGTTGACGGCAATCACTTGGCAACGATCTTCTGGATAGTCCTGCCTGAGAAGAGCCTCAAGGCAAGCCTCAATGTTTGCTTCTTCATTCCGTGCGGCAACGATGATCGAAATTTGAGGAAGTTCTCCCGGCAGCTTTGGTGTTCCGGCCAGGGCACGACGAATTCCGAGTGCAAAGACGAGATACTCGACAAGGTAGATGCCGCAGACGATGTAGAGAGCCGTTTCCAACAAAGAGAATTCCAATCGATCAGTTCGAGATAATAGACCCAGTTTCGAAGAGCAAATCTCCCCGAGGAGTAGATAAGCTACATGAAATCGCAGAACCTGAAAAGGTATAGGCAAATACCTATCACAGTAAGTGCATCAGCATTTCACTATGAGAGTGCGATGAATTTCGCTTGAGCTACTCCACAAATCCCGCAAAAAGAAACGTCACTCGGCGAATTGTTCACCGAGTGACGTTCAGTTATTGTGCTCTACTTTTGTGCTTAACGTTTGTGCTTAACGTTTGATCGATCTAAGATAGATCGTTCAAACTCTATTTCTTCACTTCGAGAGCAACCAGGCTCTTCATCCCGTTATTCCGCTGGACTTCGAGGAGGACAACCTCTCCAGAATCTACCTCGTCGACAATCTCCTCCATCTCTTCTGGCGAGTCAACCGGCTTACGGTTCACGCTCAACACAACGTCTCCTTCGCGGATACCACT
>JBFWSB010000425.1:0-3488 GCA_050248595.1 Kapaibacterium sp. (SeqCode) | reverse complement strand
TTGCGAGATACGGGGTTCCCCTCTCGTCAGCGTGCCAGTTTTGTCGAATGCAATTGCTCGTATGCGAGAGGGAACTTCGAGGTATTCTCCCCCCTTAATCAGCACACCTTGTCGGGCTGCGGAGGCTAAACCGGCAACGATGCTAACTGGTGTGGAGATCACCAGCGCACAAGGACAGCCAATCACTAAAACGACAAGTCCACGGTAGAACCATTCAACCCACTCACCACCAAGGAATAGGGGTGGAATCAGAATGAGAAGCGTGGCGAGAATGAGGATAGAAGGTGTGTAGATTCGAGCAAATCGCTCAACCCACTGTTCCGAACGTGAGCGGCGACTTCCGGCATCCTCAACCATCCGAATAATTCTGGCAAATGTGGAGTTCTCCGCTTTGCGCGTAGCAACTATTTCAAGTGCTCCATCCAGACTAACCGTACCGGCGTATACAGGATCGGCAAAACGTTTCTCAACTGGTACACTCTCTCCAGTTACTGAGGCTTGGTCGACACTACTACTTCCGGCAGCTACTCTGCCATCTACTGGGAATCGCTCTCCCGGCTTTACCAGCAACATATCACCAATCGAGACTGAAGTAGGATCGACTTCTTCATATTCACCACCCCCAATCACCTTCCGGGCAATTTGTGGTGCTGACTCCATCAAAGCTGCAATAGCATTTCGGGCGCGACCTAAGCTCCAGGATTCGAGAAGGAGTGAGAGAGCAAAGAGGAAAGAGATGACACCCCCTTCCACCCACTCGTTCAGGATGAGTGCGCCGATAACGGCTAAGGTCATCAGCAAATTCATGTCTGGTCGGAATGACCGAAGGGCAACCCAAGCGCGGGGGAGAACAAGTCGGAAGCCTGCAATGATGGCAACAACGTAGGCTCCGTTTGCCAAATATTCTGAAAAAGTAAATGGAATCTGCGACAGCAAAATTCCGACTACAACGAAAATTCCTGAAATCAGAGTTGAGAAAAAGAATGGATTTCGGTGCGGCTTCTCACTCTGCTTTACCACCGGACTCTCTGGAGTGACAAGCTCAGCCGTCATGCCAGTTTTCGCGACACCATCCTTCACCCGCAACAGTTCGCTCTCATCAAGTACTGCATCGAGAATCATCTCACCTTTCAAGAGATCGAATCGAATTCGATCCTGATACCCCATCCGCTCACCGATACTCTTCCGAAGAAGAGCGGTCTCCTCAGCACAACACATTCCAGTAACTTTGAATCTTGTCATAGTGAAAAACTCTACAAACTCTCAACACTACACACTCTACGAACTCTCATCTAATGCCCCCAAACGAGAAATACCGATCCAAGGATAATTAAGAGGATACCGAGGAGGCCATTTTCGTATCGTTCAAGCACCCCGAGTGGTAGACGATCAACACCAGAACGGGCGAGCATCGTGAAGAGTGTCATAGCACCGACTGTAGCCACTAACAAAACAGCACTGAGGATGATGAACCCTTCCCACCCGAAAGCAGAACCACTCATGTAGACCGGAAGAAAACTTTCGCATGGTGAGAGAGTAAGCATCATCACAAGGCTCCCAATACTGAGGGCACTCTCCTTTCGTTCGTCCACTTCACGGTCAAGACAATGTTCATCGTAGTCGTGGTCGTGTATTTCTGAGGCATGTTTACCGAGGAGCCGAAGGTGGCCGTGAACTTTCCCCTGCACTTGCCTAAGAACAAACCACGATCCGAGCAAGATCAATATCCCACCGGCTGTCCAGTGAAAGATGTGGTGGATCTCTTCGCTCAACTCAGCCCCTCCCCAGAAGACAATCCCACCAAGAATTATCGTGAAGAGAACGTGGGCAACGGCAGCCGTGAAGGTGACGAGAAAAGTTTTGGTTCCGGTCCACCTGCGCGCGCGCGATGTAAGCGCAAATGGCAACCAGTGGGTAGGGAGGGCAGCGTGTAAGAATGCCACTCCAAATCCCGTTGTTGCAATCGTGATAATCAGCCTGTCCGGCATGGAATACTCCTCTCGGTCTTCTCGATAAGTGTACGAGCCTGAATTGCAGCCCAAAACGAATAACCGCGCCGCACATTATGTTGCGGCGCGGTTACATAAACTGTATGAATCTCAGTACTGAGTTTGCCTACTCAACCCAACTTATACGCTATACTTCGGATGCAGCGTGTGCAATAGAAATCTGCGGTAGCTTTTGCATAATCTCTCGAAGCTTTGCGTGGAGAACGTCTCGCTGAATAAAGAGATCGTGTTCCGGCCTGTGTCCGGCAGTTGCCATCGGACTCTTGAAGTAGAACCCAAGCCACTCCTGAATACCTCCGAGACCAGCCCGTTGAGCCAGATCGGCGAAGAGAACAAGATCGTGAACAATCGGAGCCGCAAGAATTGAGTCGCGGCAGAGGAAGTTCACTTTGATCTGCATTGGATATCCCATCCACCCAAAGAGGTCGATGTTATCCCACCCTTCTTTGTTGTCACCACGTGGCGGATAGTAGTAAATCCGTACCGTGTGGTGAATATCACCGTAGAGTTCGGGGTTTTCATCGGTGTCGAGAATATAATCCAGCACGGAGAGCTTGCTCGTCTCCTTCGTCTTAAACGAACCTGGATCGTCCAGCACCTCACCGTCACGATTGCCGAGGATATTCGAGGAGAACCAACCGTTGAGACCGAGCATCCGAGCCTTCAGCATTGGAGCAAGAACGGTTTTCATCATTGTCTGACCCGTCTTGAAATCCTTTCCGGCAATCAGTACGTTCTCACGGGTGGCGAGAGCGATCATCGCCGGTATATCAACTGTCAGGTTTGGCGCACCGTTTAAGAATGGAGCACCCTCAAGTATCGCAGCCCACGCATAGAGCATACTCGGTGCAATATTCGGATCGCTCTGGCGCATACCCTCTTCAAAGGACTCGATAGTCTGATGCGAAGCTGACTGTTCGATGTAGACCTCGGTGCTTGCACACCAAATCATTACAACGCGATCGAGGTTATTCGTCAGCTTGAAGCTTCGGATATCTTCCCTGATCTGTTCCATCAAGGCAAACTTCGACTCACCACTCTTAACATGCTCTCCCCTGAGATTGCGGACATATTCAGAGTCGAATACACCCGGCATTGGGCGGAGTGCCTGAAGCTCATCAGCAATTGGCGCGATGTCCTTATCCTGAAGGACATCGGCATACTTCGTAGCTTCCAGAAGTGACTCGTCCCGGATATCCCATCCGCCAAAAATCAAGTTCTCACTCTTCGCCAACGGAAGAGCTTCACGAATTGGTATCGTGGTTGCCGAGCCATTTGACCCAGCAAATGGAAGAGTCCCAAGCTCCGCAAGTGAACCGACCGGCGTAGAGAGTCCCTTACGAACGCTAAGAAGCCCGGCTACATAGGTTGTGGATACTGCGCCATTAAATCCAACAACCAGAACGCCGAGCTTTTCCGTACTTGGATGTCCGTTCATCGAAACATCCCCTTGTACACCTTGTTTAGTATTCATGCCTT
>JBFWSB010000424.1:0-3494 GCA_050248595.1 Kapaibacterium sp. (SeqCode) | reverse complement strand
GCACGATCTCTTCATCCTCTGCCGTGCCGACATCACAAGCAAGAACCAGTCGAAAGTTCAGCGTTACCTTGCAAACTACGATCACGTGGTTGAGCGAATTAAAGAAGTTGAGGAGAAGGATCGGCTCCGTGCTTTTCAGTCGCCAGTTCGTGGCGAGGAGATCATGGAAATCTGCGGCATCCCCCCCTCGAAACGTGTAGGCTTGCTGAAGAGCGCAATCGAAGAGGCAATCTTAGATGGGCGTATCCCAAACGAGTACGAAGCAGCAAAGGCTTTCTTGATGGAGATTAAGGATCGAGAAGATGTTTGATCTGTGAGAGGGAACGCATACGCTCGCTTGGCAACAAGCACGGTAGCGGCTCACTTTTCTGTCTGAAAGGGGGGTGAAACATTTAGGGGGGATTATCTGTTCTCTTGCATCCGATACCTGTATACTAACGAGAGGTTCGTTCTAATGTCGAGAAAGTTGATCGAAAGCAGTCCGGGTCGACTGAGTGGTTCGCAGCGTATAGTTTTAGAATATCTGCTCCAATCATCGCGGAGGTCGGGAAAGACGCCAACTCTTCAAGAAGTTGTTCGAAGATTTAATCTCGAACATCCAACCTCTGGATCGAGCTATCTGACTGCACTTGAATCCGCAGGATACATCACCAGAACTTCAGCCGACGACCAGCGCAATCCAGTAATCGAACTGACCGAGAAAGCCTACCAACTGAGGAAGCCACTCTGGTTTTTTCGAGGTGAGATAGCCGCTGGAAACATTAACGAGAATGCAGACTATCGAGAGTTCCTCGTCGACGATGTTGCCGATATTTGTCCTGAGGCGCGCGAGGGGGATTATTTCCTCCGCATCACTGGCGACAGTATGGTTGATGCCGGAATTCAGCCTGGCCAACTTGCTCTGATGCGTCCCGGAGTTACGCCGAAGCAGGGGGCAATCTGTGCGATCTGGGTAGAGGGGGAGGGGGGAACACTGAAGCATCTCTACGTTGAGGGGGGTATTGCCAGACTTGTCCCTGCCAACAGCAACTATAGTGAAATGGAATATCCTGTTGAGAGTATCAACGTTCAGGGAGTGTTGATTGCCACAATCAACGTGACTTCGTTTAAGTGAAGCAGCTTACGTTGCACAGATATTCCTCCTTCAAGCATCTCTCCTCTGTTATCCTTCTATAACACGTTGTTCGGTGCTGAGGATGTTTCTAAATTTCCTCCTGCACAGTCTCAGTCTGGTTCCTCCCCAGTGAAGCACAATTCCTAATAGAACCGAGCATTGCCAAACAGAGCAGCGTCGTTCCTATGCGCCATGATATCGGGACATCTCAGGGAAACAGTAAGTCTTCGGACCTTACTTCCACTCAACGGGAAGTCCTCGATTGCATCGTTAAGCATTTCGAGGAGGAACAAGTAGTTCCCGATGTTTCTGTAATTCTCCAACAGACAGGAAAAAAGTCCCGCACGAATCTCTATAGAATTCTTCGGCAGCTTTCAGAGAAAGGATATATCGAGTTGGGGAAGGGGGAGAGTGGAGTTCGGCTGCGGTACAAGCTGACGAAGCGTGCTCGATTGAAGGGAGAGAAGTCGTGGCCACTACTCGGCGTGATTCCAGCCGGTCCTATTCAGAGTGCTTCCAACATGCAGCACGACGTAATCTCCAACCTTGCCGACATCATTCCCGATATGGAAGGCTCCGACCGGGTGATCAGAGTGACAGGAAACTGGATGAAAGGGAGAGGTATTCTGGCTGGAGATTTTGTTGTGATTAGTCCACTTCGCGACTACCAGCCTCGTGATATTTGTGCCCTCAGCCGATCTGGTTCTCCTGAAATTATTCTCGCCCAAGTTCGCCAACTTCGATCGACAACAGTCCTCACGTTCGACTCAGAAGAGCACAGCGCAAAGACACTCAGAACCGAAGAAGTCATAGTTCACGGCGTCGTTACTGCCCACATCTCACTTACGTCATTTGTTCTCTGAGTGCTTTTTCTGGCTCCGTGGGGTGCAGCCTTCGGCTTTCCCCACGGCCACGTATGAGTGCTCCCTTCGGGAGCTGTTCGATAGTTGATGGCTTGTTGTGTGTACACCTTGCGTCTTCAAGAAGAACAGACTTCACTACCAGTGCTCTCCTAAAGAACTCACGCTCTCTGACTGCCCCGAAGGGGCAACCGCTATGTGGCCGGGAATGAAATCCCCGGCTCAAAGCTCAAACGTTGAGATCACTTCTCTCGTAAATCAACTCTTCAGTTCAGTCTCTTCAGCTTTTGATATTGCATTCTTCTTGAGAGTCTCAGCGTGACAATTCAAGAAAGATTTTGCTGTACAGCTTCACCTATAAAACACAACAACTTTGCTCACTTATGTGGATAACTTCGTCGATTTGTGTAGAGAATGGAGAGAGGTCGTTTTCATCCCCCACAATTCACCACGCCTTCTCTACTGCTTGCAATTGTTTGACCAACACGAAAAGTGGATGTGCTCCTTTACAAGGTTGGCCTGCAAGAGTGGATGATCTTTTCACGTATAACCTAATTCACGTTTCCTGAAGAATGCATACAACTGCACCTGCGAGAAACAATTGATCCGCCCCCTCTTCTACTGTATTATGCGGATGGTAAGTGTGGGAGTTTTACCGTCAATTTTCGCCCCTCAATTCCCCGCTTCAAATTTCATGGACAGTCTCGTTGGCAGTCGGAATAATAGTTAAAGACAGCAATGGTGCGCCTCTCTCGCGGCATCTGCTACCGGCTGCCAACAAGGTTGTCCTCTCTCTTAAACATCAATCACAGTAATGGCTTATGCGCCGATGGTTGTTCACAACGAGCACAGCACGATACTCGATTAACGATCTCCGATGTGATGGTGTGATCTCGTGGGAGAGTGGAGATGATCCTGAGTCGTGCAGATACATTCGAGAGGTAATGTCACCCGGAGACTTAGCCTTCCTTCTCCACCTCGACTCTGGCAACCTTGATGGACGAGATGTTGGTCTTGCCGGTATCCTCCAAATCTGTTCCGACCCATACGCTGACGCACTCACAGTTCGGTCATCGGCGAGGGGAGTGAATGTTCCCGATAGTCACGAGGGACGTTACTTCATCGACATCAAGTTCGTCCGGCAATTCAGCTCGCTAATACTCTCAAGTGAACTCTACAAGCAGACCGAACTGGCAGATTGTCTTCGATGGTTTCAGTTAGATGCTTCGATAGTCCGTCCAGTAACAGAGAGGGAGTGGGAGAATATTCAGATGCTCCGCCCACTCGACAGACTCTACTCAAGTCCATCAATCTCATGAAACAAGTTCAGGTTGAATTGCTATGAAGCAGAATAAAAGAAGTCGTGAGCAAGCTACTCCCTATCTGGAAAGTCTTCGCTCAGTTGAGTTGCGTGAGTTGTGGGCAATTGATGAGAAGATCTTACAACTTCGCCAGAGAAAACAACGGATCATGCAGAGGGTTCTCTCCTTTGAATTTGATCCCTCTCTGTTAGAACTGAT
>JBFWSB010000423.1:0-3524 GCA_050248595.1 Kapaibacterium sp. (SeqCode) | reverse complement strand
GCAACTGAACAAATCGTCCCTTCAGATTTATTCTCTCACCAGAACGCGCCGAATAGAAGCCCCCATTCCCCCACAGGAAACTTCCTTGATATCGTTATAGCTTTTCATCACACCATTTGTCCCCTCAAATTCAATCGTCGTTAGCCAATAGTTCACAAAGGAGATTTTCTCATCTAAGGCGAGCGTTGCAGTTGAATCACCCAATTGTTCTCGGATATGTCGGGTCTGCTCAGCAAGGATCGCCTCGTGTCCCCTATCCTGATCGGCTTCAACGCCAAAGCTTAGCACGTAGAGTGTCGATCCCTCTGCCTTGCTCTTCTCAAATTGGGACGTCTCAACAGCCGGCAAACTCAACCCTGCAAGTCCGTCGATTGATGTTTCGCGCCTCTGTTCGGTGTCGAATGGATAGGTGCGATTCGATCCTTGAAACAGATACTTGATATGCTTGAATGTCTCGGTGAAACCGTTAGGAGACTGCAAGCGTTCGAGGAACTTTAGTATCCGAATATGATTGGATGAGTCGACGGTTTCGGCCAAATTCATCATCCTCGCCGCAAGTGCTGACTTCAACTGATCGACATCATAAAATTGAAGCTGACCACTCTTGCTCATCTCGTATCGGATGCCGAGATCATGGTAGATTGCCTTTTCCAATGGGTCGCTCACTGGGTAATCGTAGGTAAGGGTCAGTATGAAACTGGAGTCAGTCTCATCGTCTACACGGAGCGTAAAGTTGATGTTGGTACTCTTTTCAACTTCCGCCTGAATTACTGTTTCACTGTACGAGTAACGATAGCTCTCCCCTGTCTTGAACGTAGTTGCAATCGATGCAGAGTCGCCATCAACCGTTACTTGCGCCCAAAGATTGCAGTAATCTGTGCTGAAGTAGATCGAGAGAAAAAAGAACAAGAGAAACCGTGCATACCCGATTTCTTTACGTAGTCCCCTATTCCGCTTCAGGCTGTACTTCCTTTGCAGTTGATTCAGGTGTTGAACTTCTGTTGTTGTTTTCACTTACGGTACTATGATTGTCGATAATAACTCCATGACTTCAACAGAGCAGGCATTATGGAGACTGACGCTCAAATGAGATAGGAACCGATAGTTGTTTATGGTAGAGTTAATCATACGAGAATAACCACAAAGAACACGAAGAAGCACCAAGTCGGTTTCGACCCACCCTTAAAATATACCGAGCGCAGCGCAACTGATTGCCAGCCACCTTCAACTTCCTTTAATGAACAATACTGCCCATTCATTGCATAGTGTCACGTAGAGTAATCACCTGAAAAGGTGAGCACTGCAGTGGGGGTTGAAGATAAAAGATTTCTCCTTCGATACTCTCCCAAATTCTAATCTGACACCTAATGTGGGGGATACAACCTCACTCTATGCCCCACCGAAAGGCAAGGCTCCCAATTGGCTTGCTATATAGGTAGAACGTCGGATAATGTTTGTCGAGATTCATTCCCTTGTTCGTGCCGGAGAGGATCAACGAGAAGTTGTCGTATGGTTCCCACGCAATTCCAACGTCATAGAATGGGTAGAGAAACGACTCCTCTTTCTCCGGTACGATATAGGTCATGTCGAGCATTCCTCGAAGTGCAAATCGCTCGTATAAAAACCACTTCGCGTGGACGTTCAGAGTCCACCCGGTTACATCCTTTAGGTTCTGGTACTCGGCAAAGAGAGGCCACTGAGCGAAAGGTAGGTCGAACCATCGCAGCTGATAGAGGTGTGGCCCGATTGTGTTTGCGAATTCCGCGCTTTGCTCTGGGTCACGATAGTAGACATCCGTATTCCGATACCCGTGGTTGAAGAGACCGCCGTAGAACTTATACTCAGCAAAGCCTTCCAGTTGCAGAGCACTCGTGGCGAAGTTGAAGGATGTGCCAGCCAAAAATGCAGTCCGTGACATCACCGAACCTCCACCTTCACTTGCGCGGAGTGATCCTTGTGTATAGAATCGCACGGTACTATCTGGAAATGCTACGTATCCGGTAAAACCGAATCCCCTATCCAAGAGCTTCACTGAGTCGAGTAGAAGTTGCCGTGGTGATTGATCCAAGTATCCGAAATCATTTTTCTGTACGAACCATTGACCGTTGAGTCCAACACCAGCTGTGATATTTGCGGGAAGCGGAATATCCCGATACTCGACTGAGTAGAAGTCAACATCGTCTAAATTCAAACCAACCCCTGCGAACGCATCACCTACTTTCTCAATTGTGAAGAGGAAATTTTCATATCGAAGAGTGATCTCTCCCCCCTCAACATCTCTCTTGTTGAAGAAGAGTCCTTCGCCAAACCGCTTCTCCCTGAAATCACCAGCAGTCGCTGTTACACCAAATTCCTCACCGAACAACTTCAGAGTCGTGTCGATACGAAATTGGTAGCGAGGGAGCAGAATAGAATTTTGCGTACTACTCACCCCATACGAGATGCCACGATTCTCTCCCGTTACCCCCACCATCAACGAAAGCCCCGGCCAAGGGTGGAAGAGTGCGTCGACATCAACGGCAGCAGCAGCATGCCACAGGGGATTATCCTGAATTGTATACGAGTTTGCTTCCCACTCCTGTGAGCGGATGCGATCCCTTAATAGCAGTTGTCGTGTAAACTCAGGTTCATTGGCATGAAGGTTCGAGACCAGTGGTGGGGCGAACGTCATGGTTGCTCGCACAGAGATTTCCGGTTTCCAATTAGGTTCTATAGATGGTGAGGATGAGTCAGCCACAGCTCCACCCTCTTGAGCAAAGCTGAACGTTGTGAGTGAAAAGGAGAGAAAACCAGTGAGAATGATTGCGCAGAATACTCGGTGCATTTCAAGTGATTTAGGGTTGTGAGAGGAGAAGTGTCTTATAGTTCCGAATGTAGCTTACCTGCACTGGGTCACCGAACGCATTTCGAGCTTTCTTTACAAAAGTCTGATAAAGAAAGATATTCAACCGTAACCTCTCCCCCCTATAGTCTCGAAAGACCGATGCAGGGATCACCACCCTGTTTGAAGTTACCGGTATATTCTCCAAGTCAATAACATCGAAATCAGTGCCCAACACTGGGCGAAGCTCTGCTGAGGTAACCGATCCGAAATCACCATCAATGGTCAAGACAACATCTTCGGATGGATCAAAGTACTCTCTGTTTCCGGGGGAAGTGATGCGGAGGGGGTCAACAGGAGTCTGAATGCTATCACAGACCACAGGTGTGCCATCGACAACAATCTTCCAAATGTTGTATGCGCCGGATGGGGCAACGCTCAAAGTATCTCTTTGATCGTTGAGAGTAAGTGAAAACGATTCGCCAACTGCATAGGAAGCCAAGCGATCATTAAATTCTATAAGGTGGTCGACTGTGTTATTGCCAGTATAGACTCCATCTTCATGCTCGATAATTGCGAAGAGTGAGTAAATCGGAGGCAACGTATCAACAGAGGTGTGCTTGCTCTCAATGATTCCAACACCATATATGGCAGGCAAACAGTCTGCTCTTTGGCAATCCCCCGGATCAGTTCCAGAAGAACA
>JBFWSB010000422.1:0-3566 GCA_050248595.1 Kapaibacterium sp. (SeqCode) | reverse complement strand
GGTCTACGCCGTTGCCCTCACCAACGAATATCTTTATATCGGAGGTCGATTCTCTACCGTAGGTCTCGTTAGAACGAACTCCTTAGCACGGTGGAATCGCCAAACCCAAGTCTGGTCACCACTTGGTGGAGGTATTGCAATCGATCCAGCAATTTCTACAACCCTCCTCCCCTCAGTCCGCGCAATTGCTGTCGACGGAGAGAATGTCTACGTGGGAGGACGTTTTGATTTTGCGGCAGGAGTCAGAGCAAATAATATCGCACGTTGGAACGGAGAGGATTGGGAACCGTTAGGAGAAGGTATCGGATTGAACGGTCAGGGTGGTCCCTACGATTCGATCTCGACAGTTTTCGCACTCGACGCTGAAAATGGGAAGGCATACGTCGGCGGAGAATTCATTCGCGCAGGGGGAGCACTTGCAAACCGCATTGCTGAGTGGGATGAATCAACCCGCACGTGGTCACCACTTGGCGGAGGAATCGGAGGAAGTAGCTTTAACACAAGAATCAATGCTGTAGCAGTAAGTGGAAACAACGTCTACGTCGGTGGCACATTTGTTGCTGCTGGATCGGTTCGCGCCAACAACATCGCCCGCTTCGATGGAACAGCGTGGAATGCCCTCGGGCGAGGTATAAACAACGAAGTCTTGGCAATGACCACCACACCCGACGGAGAGCTTTACGTGGGGGGGAATTTTAGTAGAGCAGGGGATGTTGACGGCGTAGGGCACATAGCTCGCTGGGATGGAACGGAGTGGTATAAACTCGGCAAAGGTATGTCGGGCTTTGTTCGCGCACTTTCTTTTGGGAAGAATGGGATATATGCTACCGGCAGCTTCACAATTAGTGGTGTCGAATATGTTTCGCGCATTGCTCGGTGGGATGGCTCTGCTTGGACAGGGCTTGGAAGTGGACTTGAGGCAGAAGAGGGCTTGCCGACAGGTTATGCCTTAGCTACCGACGGCGATGATGTTTTCGTTGGGGGGGTTTTCGATTATGCCGGAGCAAAGTCATCGTTAAACATTGGTCGTTGGATGAAACCGGGGAACACGAATATGCCAACATTCCCGATTAACGCTGCTCGAAGCCGCGCAACGGAAAGTGTGAACGTTGGCGTTAGCACAACCCTTGCACCGAACCCCGTGGTCAACACGGCTCGTTTCTCCCTGAACATTCCTGAATCACGATATGTACGACTAAGCCTCTACACAATGTTGGGAGAAGAGATTGCTGTGGTTCACGATGGACTGTTGGCCGAGGGGGAGACAACAATTGAGTGGAGTGCAAGCATCCTTCCTCCGGCTCTCTACACTTGGCGACTATCTGGAGAAGGAGTTGAGCAAAGCGGTTCGGTTCTCGTCAAGCACTAAAAATCAGAACAAGGAATCAGCCCGACTGAACAATCAGATTTATCACTTGAGAACTAATTTTCAACCGAGTTTTATATCACGAAATAATCACTGGCCTTCACCACAAGACATTGACCTGGAACTATGAGCACGTTATACAGACTCTACCATCAGACACTTTTTCTATTCTCCATTCTCCTGCTTGGCGGACTTCTATCTACTGACCTAATTGGACAGGAGAGAAGAGAGTATCATCCGAAGATCGAACAGTACCTCAATCCAGATGGAACGTTGAAGAGATCGGGAATTCCTTCGGGAACAATCGACGCAGAGGGATGGCAGGTAGAAACAACTGAAGATGGAGAACTACGATTCTCTCCAGAAAGAACTCACTCCAACTTCCTCGCTCGCCCTGCAGTTCAGGGAGATGAGTACTGGGACGACCGATTTGGTGGTGCTGCCGGTTCGTCGGGCGTTGACGATGAAATCTTCACGATGGCGACCGACGGCAACAAGCTCTACTTTGCTGGAGCTTTCACCAAGGCGGGTGACCTCGATGTAAACAACATGGGAACGTGGGATGGAGAGAAGTGGGGATTAGTAGGAGTTGGCCCAGGGAATTTGAATGGTGTCAACGGGTTTGTCAACGGAATGTCGATACTCTCCGGTATTCTCTACACAGGGGGACAATTCACCTCCGCTGGGGGAAAGGATATGCAGAATATCGCCGCATACGACATCCAGAAAAAAGATTGGCAAAGTATCGGCGACATCACCGCCAGAACCGGATTTGCTTCAGTAAACGTAGTCTTTGTTGACGGCGACAACGTCTATATCGGTGGAACGTTCGACAAGGCAGATCAGGTGTTAGCAAACAATGTGGCAGGATACAATGTCATCGCCAAACGGTGGTTTCCGCTTGGAACTGGAACGGACGGAACAGTCAACGCTATCGCAAAGGGTATTGACGGTATCTACGTTGGGGGGAGCTTCAGTTCAGCCGGTGGTGTTGCAACCAACAGCATTGCCCGGTGGGATGGCTCAGCATGGCACGGCCTTGCAGGTGGTGTTGATGGATTTGTGAACACCATCGCTGTGATGGAAGATACCACCATCTTCGTTGGAGGAGGATTTATTCGTGCTGGTGATACTGTTGTCAGCAACATTGCGCGCTGGCGCGCAGACACAGCCACCTGGACACGCCTGACCGGCATTTTCTACCTTGCTGGTGGCCCAATCGAACGCCTTGCAGAGAATGGCGTTGATGGCGTTGTCCGCTCACTGATTGTGCGAGGAACCGATCTTTACGTCGGTGGAACGTTCTTGACTGCCTTTCCCGGCGACTATACGACAACCCGCCTTAGTGCCCGATATATTGCCCGATGGAATGAATTTAAAGGTGATCCGAGGTTTACCACCTTCTGGTGGAAAGGACTTGGGACAAGTGTGAACGGATTCGTTAATGCGATGGAGTACTTCAACGGTGGACTCTACGCCGCAGGTTCGTTTACACAAGCCGATGGCCAACGTGCCGACGGAATTGCCCGGTGGGATGGACTACGTTGGCGCAGTCTTGCAACCGGTGCGGGGAACAACATTTTTGCAGTAGATGCCGATGGTGGAGAGGTCTGGGTGGGAGGCGTATTCAATCAGCCGGGGGTCGGACAGGGAACACGCCTCGCTAAGTTGAATGGGAGTAAGTGGGATTTGATACCTGGACTCTTTAGTGGGAACGTGTATAACCTTATCTCCCACGGTGATTGGGTATATGTCACCGGGCGCTTTGGTGGCGTTGGAAGCCTTAGCGCAAGGAATATCGCTCGTTGGAACAAAGTTACGAATGTCTGGGAAAAATTAGGCTCAAAAGCTGCCCCTACAGGAAACGATGGTAATGACTTTGTGACGGCAGTAGCCTTCGATGGAGACTATGTATACATTGGCGGAAACTTTACAAGTGCTGGAGGTATCACAACCTACAGCATTGTCCGCTGGAACAGCCAAACCGATACGTGGGACTCACTCGGACGAGGCATTAATGGTCACGTCTTCTCAATTTTACCACTCGGCGATGAGGTGTACGTCGGCGGAAGATTTTTAGGAGCAGGGAACTTGGTCGATGGACCAGCAATCAGTGCTCGAAACATTGCTGTTTGGAGCAATGGCGAGTGGGCAACCTTGGAAGAGGGGACTGATGAAGTGGTCTGGACAATGATTGAGA
>JBFWSB010000421.1:0-3582 GCA_050248595.1 Kapaibacterium sp. (SeqCode) | reverse complement strand
TTGTAGGACGAATGGAAGGTTTCGATAAAGTGCCCATTGTTCTTTTCCTTCTGTTAGGTTCGCCCCGAATTGATGATGCTGTCCAGACAGCTTTACAAGCGAACGGGGGCGTGTACATGACCAACGTTGTTGTTCGTGAAGAAACGTGGTGGTTCCTCTTGTTTGGGCGTACTGGGTACAAAATTGTCGGCGATGTCTATGCACCAGTTGGAATGGGAGCAGAACTTGACGGCGATGAAGAGACCTTCACCCTTATTGAAACTGAGGATGGTCCTGCAATGCAATCAAACAAGACTGGCGATATGATGCCAGCTACCGACGTGACTCACCTGATCGCGCCAGATGGCACAATCAAGGCCGACGCGATTGCAAACTGATTGCACGTAGATTCTAACCTTCTACACAACTGAATCGAATGCTGTTCTACGAGTGAGAGGATGGCATTTGATTGAACAACTGATTGGTGTACAGTATTCAATAACTCTTATTAAGCAACATAATCTCATGAAACGATTACTATCCTCAATTATAGCTCTGGCTATTATTGCCCCAATGTTTGTTCTTACCGGGTGTTCGGTAACGTTGGGCGAATTCTCAACATTGAGCACAAAGAACTACGATCCAGACCTTGAATACCGGAGTGCTGGAATTGCTTCAGGCAAGTCGAAGAGTGGCTATCTCCTCGTGTTTATCCCGCTACAACCTGTTCAGAATAACAACTTTGAAGATGCTATTGATCAAGCCCTTGCAGAGAAAGGGGGAGTCTTCCTTGCGAATGCAAAAGTTGAATTTTATAACAAATTCTATATAATCTATAGTGAGAATGGTTACCGCGTTACTGGTGAAGTATACGCTCCTGTAAGTCGCAGTGAAGTTCCAAAAGAGGGAGAGGAGCGGTTTACGCTCGTTGAAACTGAGGAAGGATATGCGCTTCGGTCGAAGACAACAGGTGATCTTCTTCCTGTGCAGGACATTACCAATTCTATCGTGAGGGAAAACTAATTCAATAGGTTTTACTGTAAGCCTATGGACAAAGGAATGGTGGTAGCAATGTCTACGTTGCTACCACCACCTTTTCATAAGGCCGCACTACCTATTTCAAGAATGTATAGTACTATGAACAAAGTTTCAAAAATGATCGTGATGCTGGGTGGAATACTTGTTGCTCTTCCCTGCCTTTTCTCCTCTCTCAACGCGCAGTCGTCATCGAAGCTTCTCCTGTTGCCAGCGAAGACATACGATGTGGAGGAATCGTCAGCACGTACGTTGACTGCACTCCTTCGCAAGGAGTTGGATCGCAGAGGCAAATATACTGTTGTAAGTGAATCAAATACTCCTGATAATGCCTGTCAAGATGTGGAGTGTGCAGTTGGAGAAGGAAAGAATGTTGGGGCAAGTCGTGTTGTCTATAGCGACTTCAGCAAGCTCGGATCAAAAATTGTCTGGTCGTACACAGTTGTTGATGTAAAGGATAACCGTAAGATTCTCAGTACAAGTGTTACCCGATCCAGGATCGAAGACTTCCAATCGGTTATTGGTGAGATGGCAGAGAGTGTAGAGACAGGATCTGCTGACATTTCTTCAGAGTCGTCGAGGGTAATCGTCTCTACAAGAAACACAACAAAGCGGGACACACTTGTTGTGGGTGTTGGGTTTGGACAGCTTTTCCCTGTACACGGATATGTCATTGATAGTGGTCTTGAGCCAGATACTGTCAGGCGAGAGTTCGTTTTAGATATTCGAGCGAACTACCAGTTATCAGACTACACGTTAGATCTTCTTTTCGGTATCCGTCACGGTGTAGCGATAAATATCGGTGGTTCATACGATCCATTTCGTTCGTTTATCTCTCCCTATGTAGGTGCCGGGTTTGGATATCATTTTCTTATTGATGAGGAAATCTTTGAGAATAATGACCCTGATTTTTATAGCTCAGGTTTTCTGGCAATGATTCGGGGAGGATTTTGGATTCTCAAAAACAGCCCAATTCGTGCCTATGTGAATCTCGACTATATGTATACCTTGAACACACGATCAGATCAAGCTGTGACTTTTACGTTTGGGTTGGCTGCGATAACTGATACGTTTGGCTTCTAAGCGTCGGGCTGTATAGAAGAACGAACATCAAGAGATGAACAAAATCGATTACTTCTGCTCGACTCAAAAGGAGTGTGGGAAAACGCTTCTCGGTGATTTGATTAAGTAATCTCTTCGCAATCTCTTGACCACGACATCTGATCATCCAGCGGAGAGAACTTCTACTCCCAATGAATTCAGGCGAATGATCGAACGATTAAGCAATCTGTGCTTAATCGTTCAATTCGTTTTCATGGTTCCCTTGTTCTCTTTTAGCTGTCAGTCCATTCTGCGATTCTTTCCTCCACATACGGCTCTCCAACAATTTGTTGGGATAACGAATCGGCTTCCATTTGCATTCGGGCAAGATATTCCTCTGCCAATTTCCACTACTGTAGATACCGATCAGCATATGCTCGCAGCCTTTCAGCAGAAGCATCCGTAGGTTGAAATCTGCTTGTAGATTTTTTAGCTTCGATTCTAAGCTAAAAATAGACTTTCCTCCTATCCGTGGCCAGCCTCAACCCCAACCGTGGCCAGTAAAATTTCTAACAGTCAATCTTTCTTCTCAATGGTGGTCGGCAGATCGGACTACCGTTTCCACTCGACTTTACATTGTATCCCGGTCGCGCAAAGTGACCAAAACTCTGCTGAACAGGAACTGTTTTCACAACCATATAAGGGATACAATCATGAAACGAATGCTACGCTTTTTTGCCGGGCTTCTGATCTGTGCGGCAGCCACAGCATCTGGACAACCGGTGCCGAACATGCCTTCTGATGGGGCATCCAATCAACCAATAAATGTGACGCTCGGTTGGCGGGCACTCACCTCTGTCACGGCATACGAAGTTGAGTATGGAACTGACCCGAACTTTGAAGATGTGGAGGGGCTGATTGAGGAAAAATCGCAGGCTGAGGCGACAAATCTTCTCTACTCGACGCTCTACTACTGGCATGTCCGTGGGTTAGATGCTAATGGTGATCCAGCAACCGAATGGTCGGCTCCACAGACATTTACGACAAAGGCCGACCGTGGAATTCCACAGCCAATTTCACCTGCCGACGGCGAAACGGAGGTTCCTACGACGGTTCCGTTAGTCTGGAGTCTTGTTGAAGGGGCTACTGGATATCAAGTGGAGTATGCTAACGATCCCGATTTTGCAAGTGGAGTAACTGTTACTGCTTCGGGAACTACACATACACTGTCTGGTCTCGAAAACGAGACAACAATTTTCTGGCGAGTCCGCTCGAACACGGCAGGAGCTGGTCCTGCGGAGTGGTCACGGTATGTCTCATTCACAACTGAGTATCGCAAGCCTGATCCCCTATTAGCTCCACGCCTTATAGCTCCGGCCAACGGCTCAGATGGACAGACAAAAGAGGTGAACTTCTCGTGGGGAGATGTGCCGGGAGAGAACATTACCTACACTCTTGAGGTTGCTCTCGATAAAAGCTTCGATTCACTTACACTGACCTCTTATGCTCAAGATTCTACCGGGGCAA
>JBFWSB010000420.1:0-3583 GCA_050248595.1 Kapaibacterium sp. (SeqCode) | reverse complement strand
TCAGGATATTACCGTTCGGCTGATAGCCCATCCAGTAACCGTTAAAAATCTAGCTCGTGCCCATAGTAGGAACTCCTCCAAAAAATGAAAGTGGAACAACCTCTCCCATCAGCCCCCACAGCCACACCTCTACAAACCAAGAGAGAGAGAAGAATTTATTGAAGGGAATATATCGGAGATAAGGAGGGGTGGGTGTACTACTTTTGTACTACTATAGGAAATGATTGTTGTGCACTTGTTTATTGTACTGCGTAACTTCTCTCTTTGCGCAACCTGAAGAGTTGTGCCTACCGAATCCTGCCGAGAGTTTTCCATCGCCTCGCTGTTGTGTAGTGCATAGTCACCAACGCTCGAGCCAACCATCGCAACCAGAAGCAACGCAGGTTAATCACCAGCAAGTCACGGAGCGACATTCTGGGATAGGTCTTCTGCGCAACGTTCTCTGCTCATCCCACCTTCTCAAAATCCCAAGAAGTTGAAGAGGCGAGTTTTCATCTGCTCAAAAAAGAGTTATTTTGAGCAGATGAAAACTGCACCACTATATCCGCTCCCACCAGATACTTTTCTGGAGACTCCTGAAGTGATGCGACGGCTTGTGAAGGCGCATCGCTACTTAGCTGAATTGAAGGGAATCGCAAAAACGATCCCGAACGAGCACATTCTTATTTCAACTCTTACATTGCAGGAAGCCCAGAACAGTTCTGCGATTGAGAATATCATCACCACCCAAGATGCGCTCTACAAATACAAGCTCAAGCCAGAAAGCCAAGAGGTGGCAACAAAAGAAGTGGCTGACTATGCAAGCGCTCTGGAAATTGGATTTAGAAAAGTAGCTGAGGTAGGACTCTTGACGTTGAGTACTATTCTCGATGTACAAGCTACGTTGGAAGGGAACAACGCCGGTTTCCGCAAAGTGCCCGGAACTGTGCTTCAAAATCAACAGACTGGCGAAATAGTTTTTACCCCACCTTCACCTGAAAAGATACCCGAATTGATGGGGCAACTTGAACAGTTCATTCACCTTGAAAGCCAACTTGATCCACTGATTCGAATGAGTGTCATTCACCACTACTTCGAGACCATCCATCCCTTCTACGATGGCAACAGACGAACTGGACGAATCATCAACATTCTCTTTCTCGTGAAGGAAGGCTTACTCGACACTCCGATTCTCTACCTCAGTCGCTATATCAATCAGACGAAAGGGGAGTACTACCGGCTTTTGCAGAGAGTGCGCGAAAAGAATGAGTGGACGGATTGGTTAATCTACATGCTACGCGGAATCTCACGCACAGCACAGCATACAATTCACCTTGTTCAAGAGATCAGTAAACTGCTGTTGGAATACAAACACCAGATTCGTGAGCGGCACAAGTTCTATAGTCAGGATCTGATCAATAACATCTTCCGCCACCCCTATACCAAAGTTGCTTTTCTGGAAGAAGAGCTTGGTGTTTCTCGGGCAACAGCAGCACGATACCTTGACGCTCTCGCAGATGACAATCTACTCTCCAAAGAAAAGCTGGGGAGAGAGAACTACTATGTGAACCGCAGACTGGTGGAATTGTTGTTTGATTTGCCGGGAATTTCAAGAGACTAAATCTCTTAAGAATCACTCATCTGAATTAGAGATATGAGGGGACTACCTCGTCCACTCATCCGACAACTCTGCGGCTTGCTCTAACACCAACTCAATTGCCGAGGCTTCGCCGTCAGGTGGGTACTTGTAGCGACGGAGGAGTCGACGAATAAGAATTCGCATCTTGGCACGCACACTCTCGCGAACTCGCCAATCGACCGTTGTGCTGGCGCGAAGTTTCCGCGTTAGTTCTGTGGCGAGGACCTTCAACGTTTCGTCTCCCAACTCTCGCACAGCACTCGCATTTTCGGCAAGTGCATCGTAGAAGGCAATCTCCTCCGGATTCAGTCCGAGTCCCTCATTCCGCTTCCACGCCTCCTGCATATCCCTTGCCATCGCAATTAACTCTTCAATCACTTCCGCTCGGCTATCAATCAGTGCGTTGTCTAATATCTGCTTCAACGCGGAGTTCCACTCTTCTACTTGCTTTCGGCTATCAATATCCCCTTGTTTTGCGAAAGCACTTCGGATTGCTGTGAAGAAGGCAATCCAACCGTAATTCTTTCGCTTCATCAAGAGTACTGCCGAGAGCATAGGTCATACTGCTGATCAGGATTAGGCATGTACGGTTGTTTGCGATACGTGTTGATGAAAAGGCCACACTCTCTGGAGCAGAGATAGAGAAACCTGTTGGCTTCCAGAGAGAAAGAAAGTACAATCAAATCGGGGGAACGACAAGAGGGAGGAATGTGATGGGTTCCTCCCTCTTAGTACGTTATTCGATCTGATTACATCAAGTTTTTTTGAAAGAAAGACTAAGACCCAGCCTTACGAAGAGGCCACTGAGGTCGACTCCTCGGCGGAGATTTTCGACGTAGGTATCACGTTCTACTCCATCTTGCGGAATATCATCGAACTTCAGGTCTGAGAAGTAGCTGGCATCATAGCCTCCATTCATAAAAAGCGCAAAATCTGAAACATCCAGCGTTACCCCAAGAAACCCCTGGAGAGAGAAGGTAGATTCGGAGAGCATACGCGCAACGCCTATATTATCTGTTCTTCTTCGAACTTCAGCACCACTTAACGTTAGATAGTGTACTCCTCCCCCGAAACTGAACCCAACATTATTAACCCACTTCCAAAAATCTGACTCGATGTTGAATGGCTTGCTATTAATAATTCCTCGAATATAAAATGAAGTTGCCGAGGTTCTTAGAGAAAGATCGTCGTTTGATAGATCAATTCGTGGTGCATGAGTAACTCCAAATGCAAGCGTAAGGTTTTGAGTCTTCTCCTTTATGGTATACTCTTCTAAGGTTAACTCTGGCATACAACGGTAAATCGAATCCATACAGTCTGAGTCGTTAAGCTGTACCGTCTTGGTGTGCTTACTCACTATTTTACCATCTTTGGTGATCGTAGTGTCAATAACAACAGTGGTTGAAGATTTTTGAGCTGTATGTTTCTTGACAATTTTGGACTCATGCTTCTCACCAAAACCAAACGGTCCATACTTTAAAGAAGCATCCAACCATAGAATGCCCTCTTGATCCTTAATATCTTTCGGAGCAAGATCATACCGTATTGAGACATTTCCTCCCGATACCTCTTGCAGGATTACACCGAAAACGTCCTTGAGCTGCGCGAACGAAATTGACGGAGAAAAGAACAACGGAATGAACGCAAAAAGCAGTAGTAAAAAACGCTTCATGAAAACCTCGACAGATAGATTGTGAATGCGTGAATTCTCGAACGCAAATCTGTCTTCATTTTATACCGATTACTCTACTACACTTCTACTACGCCTTCTTGGTAGGCACAGGTCTTCAGCCTGCATTAGGGTTGGCAACGCGTTGATTATTTCCTCAAGGCGTTCGAGATCGCTATTTTCGGTGGAGTGAAGCCGCTTCAGAAAGTACCAGATATTCCACCAACTCCATTGAACTTCCATGAGCCAGAAATCGGAATCTCCGGAAATTATGATCTCGGAGTGTGTTGGAAAGA
>JBFWSB010000419.1:0-3617 GCA_050248595.1 Kapaibacterium sp. (SeqCode) | reverse complement strand
GGAGGAGGCGAGTTCCGAAAAATCCACCTCCTCTTCCAACCTCACATGGTTCCTTTCACAACCGATCGTGATAGATTCGGCTTTCTTGAGGAAAGGAAGACTGAGGCAGGGATTGAAATGGACTTCAACTTCCCCGACCTTAACCATTTCTCCCACTGGCTGATGCAATTCGGCAATGGTGTTGAAGTGTTGGAGCCGGAAGAGCTGAAAGAGCGGGTGAAAACGTTGGCAGGGGGTATTCTTCAGATGTATGGAGAGGAAAGAGAGTGATGGTACGTATAGCAGAGATAATCACCACCTGAAGTTAACACCCCGATTTATCTGGGCGTAGTAGACCTTAGCAGAAAAGAAAACGGCTTCAAACGGCAATCGAGTAGATGTAGCAAAAAACAGAACTACGCTCTACGCACAACTATCAACAATCGTCCATCTTTCTATGCTTCAACTTCGTCCAAACTGCGAGTGCTGCAACCGTGATCTCCCTCCCGATTCTACCGAGGCGATGATCTGCACCTTCGAGTGTACCTTTTGCCGTAACTGCGTCGAGAGTCGACTGAACGGAGTCTGCCCAAACTGTGGTGGGAACTTCGCTCCACGTCCGATACGTCCGCCTGATCGACTTGAACGTTATCCCGCCTCAACCGAGCGCGTGGTGAAGGAGGGGGGATGTTTGTAAGAACCGTGTGGCAGGAGACATAGACAAGCAGACAATCAAAATGATAGCTTCTCCTCACACTCTACAGCGCAAGTGAAATTTTATGCTGATTTTTCAGCGGTGAGTTTTGTGATGTTGAATCGGTTGCAACCATCCCGATTCGGTTTCGGTAACTTTGCACTCGTACAATTAGAACGCCAGTATCTGTTCAAACTGAAGTGACAGACAAGAGAACATCATGCCGGATATTCCTATAGCTCTGAAGTTTGCATTCATCGGAATTACCGCTGCATTGGTCACCTTCATTCTCACCTACATCAATCGAGCAGCAGGTGAAGAAGGGAAACGCAAAGTTGTCTTACGGACAGCACTTCTCCTTTTAGGGTGGCTTCTGCTAACAGCTATCCTCGCCAGCAGAGGATTCCTCGACGATTTCTCCTCAGTTCCTCCACGCTTCATCGTAGTCTTCTTGCCAGCATTTATTGCAATGATTTTTCTCTCAGTGCGGCAACCTGTCCTATCACTCATCGGCAGAGGTCCGGTTGCTTGGCTTGTGGGGATTCAAGTTTTTCGACTCTTTTTAGAACTGATACTGCACACACTCTACAGCAGAGGAATCATCCCTCAGCAGATGACCTTTGAAGGCTTGAACTTCGACATCATCACCGGCATCACTGCCCCGATTGTTGCCTGGCTCCTCCACCGCAACGCTCCATCCGCAGTCAGGATTGCGCAGATATGGAACGCAATGGGTCTGCTGCTCGTACTGAACATTCTGATTATCTCCTTACTCTCCGCACCCGTTCCATTCCAAGTCTTTACCGAAGAACCGGCAAACAGGGTCGTCGCTGAATTCCCCTTCGTCTGGCTTCCAGCATTCGTTGTACCCTGCGCCATTCTTCTGCATATTTGGTCGCTGCGTCTCCTTAGGCAGAAGAAATAAATCAACTATCAATGTTCTCAACAACTTTGTTCCGCGAGCTTTACCGCCACATGGAGTGGGCCGACGCCGAAGTCTGGAGAGTAATTTCCCAGACAGCGGAAGCCGAGGGAGATGAAGCACTCCTCGACAAACTCTATCACACGCACGCAACGCAGCGAGTCTTCCTTCAGTTGTGGAGTGGGGAGAGCATCGACCGCTACGATCCTTCGCGATTCTCCTCGCTGAAAGAGATATACGAATGGGTGCACTCATATCACAACAACGCAACGCAGTTTCTTTCCGAACTTAACGATGCCGATCTCGACAACTCCCTGCTGGTTCCTTGGTCGCGGATGTTTGAAAGAACCTTGGGAAGAACTCCCGAACTGACAACGTTGGGGCAGACAATCTTCCAAGTAGCAAACCACACCACATATCACCGCGGACAGATCAACAGTCGACTCCGTGAGCTTGGCGGAGAGCCACCACTGGTAGACTACATTGCGTGGATTTGGGGAGGACGTCCAAGTCCGGTTTGGGAAGGCTACTGACGTATACGATAATCTACAAAATGAAGGATCATGATTCCAACACTACACAACCTCTTCAACACTTCACCCACTTCCGACAACGAAGAGTTCTTCACTCTTCTCGAAGGGAATAGGTTTCGTCTCGAACATATCATCTCCCAAGGCGAGGCGAGTCCTCCCGACTTCTGGTACGACCAAGAAGAACCGGAGTGGGTGGCTCTTCTGGCTGGGGAGGCAGAGCTTCAGTTTGATGGAGGAGAAGCCTTATCGATGAAGTCCGGAGATTACCTACTAATTCCGGCAGGAATGAAACACCGCGTGGAATCTACTTCCGTAGATGCAATCTGGTTAGCTCTGCACTTTGCGGAGAACGAATAGTGGTGCGTGAAGAAGCCCTCGTAAAAATTCTTGAGGATGTAGTTGGAGCAAGGGGAGTGGTAGGAATTAGTATGGTGGAAAGCGAGGGGAGAACAATCTCGGTCTGGGAACCATCAACGTTTGCAGCCGAGCCACACTTCCTTGCATACAGCATTACGAAGACTTTTATTGCCGTGCTGTTTCTCCAGATGGTAGAGAAGAAGAGAATTCAACTGGAAGATCGGCTCGCCAACTGGTTTCCAGAAATCAAGAACGCAAGCGAAATCACACTCCGGCAAATGCTTCGCCACACTGCTGGGATTCCAGATTACGGCCCGATCCAACGCTACCACCAAGAGGTTCGCAACACTCCTGAAACTCCCTGGACATTTGAGCAGTTCCTCGCAGAGACAGAAGGGGAGGGGAGTCTCTTTCCTCCCGGAACTGGTTGGGCTTACAGCAACATCGGCTTCATGCTCCTGAAGCGGATCGCTGAAATCACCTGTGGGAGAAGTCTGAAAGATCTGGTTGCCGAGCATATCACCAACCCTCTCAGCCTGACCAACACTACCATTGTTGAATCGATTGCCGACCTCACAACGCTCGCCCCAGCCTCCTCCAGTCTTCTCTCCCCCCAAAGTGAGCTTCGTGACGTGCGGAAGCATTACCATCCCGGTTGGGTTTCGCACGGCGTCATCGCCTCCACTCCTTCGGAAATTGCGCTCTTCTACTCAAGGCTCTTCGCCGGACACATTCTCTCCGTAAACTCCCTGACTCAAATGACAACTCCGGTTCCGGTACCCAACGCACCACCTCGCTGGGTAAATCCTTGCTACGGTCTGGGATTGATGATCGACGATCAAACTCCCTATGGATCGGTCTGGGGGCATGGTGGGGGCGGTCCCGGCTACACGAGCTTTGCCCTCCACGCTCCCGACTTCCCGACAAGCCCTCGCACAATCTGCGTGATGTGTGGAATTGAAGATGGAAACCTTGCCGAAGATCTTGTTTTTCGTCTGCTAAACGTGAATTGAGAGCATATCTCGGATCAAAATTCTTTTCTCTCAAGGTGATCCGTTTTCCTCCTCTCTGTGGCGTATTGAGAATGTATGGTTCATACGTGCGAACCCTGCAATCTCTAATCAATCTACGC
>JBFWSB010000418.1:0-3637 GCA_050248595.1 Kapaibacterium sp. (SeqCode) | reverse complement strand
GCTGTTGGTTGAGGGAACAGTGCACACGGAGAGGCTGCATTGATTAGTATTGTCAATGGTCGGTTCAGACTGTTGGCGGTCTTACACCATCACGGCTTTAATCCATTAGAAGCGGGAAAATAAACTCTCGATTATAAAGTTCACACGAACCCGATTCAGGTGTCTTGTCGAGAAGAGTATAGTTGGTCAACCCGTGGTTCCGACGGGGATTTTACTGGGGGAGAGGAAAGAAGTTGGAGTCAGAAGCATCGGCTGAAGCTCGACAGAAAGAGCTTTGTTCTATTCAACCGTCGAGTTTCCCTTTTCGATGTTCCAGTTTACAGAAACCATGAAAGAACAGAGGAGAAAGTTAGTGGAACATTCCCTGCCATGCGCTTTCGGTATACAGGAACCGAGATTTACTTGAAGGATAGATGGTGTTGGTTGGATAGTGAATCGAATACTACCCATGAAGGTGACGCAAGGTGGCAACCGGATAGAACAAGCTTCAGCGGTAATGATGGTTGGGAATGTCACTGCGAGTGAATTATACAGAGCCTTCTTGCCCAAGTCACTTCGTGTCCTTGGTGGTAAAACTCCTCCCAAAAAAAACGTGTGCCAGCCCAATTGCTGACACACGCTTCTATAGATAATGCCTTGATCTTGCAGTTAAAAGACCGGCGTCTCCTCATAGACCCCGTACACTTCTTCCAACAACCGGCACATCTCGCCAACGGTGACGTAGGCTCGGGCACAGTCGAGAACGGGAGGCATCAAGTTCAACTCTTCCTGTGCGGCAACCCGGAGTGTGTTGAGCGTATCCTCTACCGCCGCTTGATCGCGCGTTGCCTTGAGGTGACGGAGACGCTCCACTTGCTTCAGCTCGACCTCTTTCGAAATCTGGAGAATCGGAATGTCGATCTTCTCATCCTCTTCAACAAATTCATTCATCCCCACGATCAACTTCTCTTTCCTATCCAGCTCTTGCTGATAGCGGTAGGCTGCGTCTGCAATCTCTCGCTGGAAGAAGCCGGCTTCGATTGCTGGAATTACGCCGCCAAGTGAGTCGATTTTTTCGAAGTACTCTTCGGCTTCAGCTTCGATCTTATCTGTGAGCGCCTCAACGTAGTAGCTGCCACCAAGTGGATCCGCCGCGTTGATAACCCCAGTTTCGTATGCGATTACCTGCTGTGTGCGAAGCGCGATCTTCACTGCTTTCTCCGATGGGAGAGCCAACGTCTCATCCATCGAGTTTGTGTGGAGCGACTGCGTTCCACCTAACACTGCGGAGAGTGCTTCGAGTGCTGTGCGGACGATGTTGTTCTCCGGCTGCTGTGCGGTCAGTGAACAGCCTGCCGTCTGCGTGTGGAAGCGGAGTGTCCAACTCTTCGGGTTCTTCGCTCCATACTTCTCTTTCATGCGGCGGGCGTATATGCGCCGAGCTGCACGGTACTTCGCAATCTCTTCGAAGAAGTCGATGTGTGCGTTGAAGAAGTGGGAAAGTCGTGGTGCAAAACTATCTACGTCCATCCCGCGTGCCATGCACTCCTCAACGTAAGCGAAGCCATCAGCTAAGGTGAAGGCAAGCTCTTGCGCAGCGGTCGAGCCAGCTTCGCGGATGTGGTAGCCGCTGATTGAGACTGGGTTCCACTTCGGTGTGTGGTCGGTACACCACTCGATCATGTCGGCAATGATGCGCGTTGATGGGCGAGGGGGGAAGAGATATTCTTTCTGTGCGATATACTCTTTTAGGATGTCGTTCTGAAGTGTTCCCCGAAGTTGGTCGAACGGAACGCCCTGCTTCTCAGCTACTGCTAAGTAGTAGGCGAAGACCATGATCGCAGGAGAGTTGATGGTCATCGAGGTTGAGACCTTGTCGAGCGGGATTCCGTCGAAGAGAATCTCCATGTCGGCTAACGAAGAGACAGCGACACCACAGACCCCAACTTCACCCTCGGATAGGGGGTCGTCAGCATCACGTCCCATCAACGTTGGCAGATCAAACGCAGTGGAGAGTCCGGTCTGTCCGTGTGCAAGCAGATACTTGAAGCGGGCGTTTGTATCCTCAGGTGTTCCGAACCCTGCGAACTGCCGCATCGTCCAGACTTTGCCTCGGTACATGTTTGCGTGGATGCCCCGCGTGTATGGGTACTGTCCGGGGAAGCCAAGTTTCTCGGTGTAGTCCCAATCCTTTATGTCGGTTGGATCGTACATCGTTTGAACGTCTTCGCCTGAGAGGCTTGTGTGCTTCCACCCAGTCTCGCTCGACTTCTCTACGTCCCCTTGCCAAATTTGCCGGGCACGGTAGAACTCGAAGCTCAACTGATCCTCGCTCTGGTGTCCGTTCGTCTGCCCATTCATCGGCGTGCCGTTTGTTTCCATGTTGCTATCCTCTATGATAATGTCGCGACAATATATTGATCGTGAACAACGGTTTGATCTCGAAGCATTTCTCCTCTTGTCTGAACTTCAGCCGACTCCACCCTTCAAACCGGGATCAAAATACGGAAGTGAGGGGGAAATAGTGGGTTACGGGGTGTGGCGTTTGGTTGATGGGGGAATGATGATAAATTTTCCATTTTGCCTTTTCCTGTGTTAAATAAAGCTCGTTGAGAAGATTCAGCAGATAGAGTGAATGCACAGACCAGCTTGGAACTAAAAGGTAATGGCAATCCAGTGAAATCACGATGTGTGTATAGCATGCGATGTCGGCATCGAAATCCTATCCTACCTTGTTCGATACAGTCTTCTCGCCACTGCGATCTCTCCACCATGCCAGATCTGGTGCCGCATTACAAGGCCTAAGAATTCTGCAACGCTCGCCTTGCCGATGCAGTTGCTGCCGAGGTCTTCGTCACGTAGTGCAGCAATTGCATCTCGCAATTCTTGCAATGCCTGTTCCATCGCAGAGCGAAGCTCGGGGAGTGTTGTTGCGGTCGGGGTAGGCAAGTCTGGATATTTAGAGACTGGCCTATTTCTCAGAATAGAAGCGTACACCCTGGCGTAATGTTCAATGTGGGCGATGTGCCAGAGAATGGAACCGGGTAGGGGGAAGCCTTGCTCTGGCTCTACATCCGCGTAGGATGAGTGTTGCCATAAGGCCTCACTCTCAGTCAGGTTGTCGAGTGCAGAGTGAACGGACTCATAGTTGTGAGACCACGAGTCGTCGAAGAGTTGGAGTGCAAGATCGATGGCAGTCATACTGTTGAATGTTGTTGGATTGTACTTCTGTAGTAGAGTAGTGATGACATATATAAGAAATGTTTGTAGGATACTACGAAGAAGGGGGATCTATATTCTCACGTTGTCATTCCGATATCTGTTGAGAGGTCTCGAAGGCTGCGATGGGATAACGTGCGTGATTTGTTTCGTCAGAACTGAACTGCTGTTCGATGAACTTCGAGACTCTTCATTCCGCTTCGCTTCATTCTGAGTGACAGAGGGGCAGCAGAGTGTGGTAAACGACTACGACTACCTTTAGTGAAACAGAAAAGCCCGACGAATCGAATATCGCCGGGCTTTTGCATAATGTCTGTGACTACAGTACTCCTTACGGGAAAATCCCCAGCTCCATATATGACGTTCCAATCTTCTCAATTGAAACTAAGAATGCCGCCGTTCGCAAGTCTTTTACTTTGCGGTTTTGTCGGTAGGCTTC
>JBFWSB010000417.1:0-3663 GCA_050248595.1 Kapaibacterium sp. (SeqCode) | reverse complement strand
TGTCCTAACACCATAGCAAGCTGTGCATCGTTCTGCAAGTATGCGAGGAGACCACGAGTAACGTAGATGTATCCTCCCGGCAGCGCAAAGGCGTTAATCACTTCCGTGTCGAGAACGCGGAACGTGTAGGTAAAGCGGGTATCGTTGCTCTCAGCCTGAACTTCTTTGCCAATGCGCTCTACCCAATCTTGAATTGCTGCGTCGTTGTACTCTCCAAACTCGGCAACAATCTGAGCATCAGCTTCAGCACCAAGTTGGCGTTGTTCTTCGGTTGAGAGGAGAAGGAATTCATTCTCTCCGGTGGCAGGGTTTGTTTCGCAGCCAGAAATGCCAACAATAAATGGAGCGAGAATGAATAGGAGAAGGAGTGATTGCAGACGATTGACTTGTATCGGTATCATGGCTCTTCAATTTTTGATTCAACTAACTTTTGACTTCCCTATATTTCACCAACGCAATAACGTTTTTCTAATCAATAATGGTTCCAGTGGACATGAGTGATCACAAATGGCTTATCCGAAACACCGCATCAAAAAAAGGGCGGAACATCTCTGTCACTCCAGAGAACAGCGACTTTAAATATATCTCAGCCGGACGAATCATTCTCGATGAATCGGTTCCATCGGTTACAGCAACCAACGAAGGTGCAGAAACGGTACTCCTCGTCCTGAAAGGATCGGGAAATATACGAGTTGGGGATCAGAATTACAGTCTACAGAAGTTTGATGGTGTTTACATACCTCGCGGAGCAGAGTATACAGTCTCAACTGAAAATGAACTTGATATTTTTGAGGGGAACGCTCCAACCGACGTAGATGCCCCACCGGCTCACGTCAAGTTCGATGATATTAAAGATCAAGAGGGGATGTATTTGAAGGTAGGAACCGAGCCAGCTTATCGCGACATCTACAAGGTGGTTGCTGAAAATGTTGATGGGGGCAAACTCCTGACCGGTGTCACCCTCTCAAAACCGGGGAACTGGACAAGTTGGCCACCACACGAACACGCGGCCACACAAGAAGAACTCTACCTCTTCTTCGACATCCCTTCCCCCGGCTTCGCAACACAGTTTATCTACACACAACTGGAAAACCCTGAATTTGCTCAGCCAGTTTATGCCGACGACGCGGTGGTGATCGTGAAAGGCTATCACCCAAACGTAGCAGCTCCCGGATTTCCGTGCAATTTTGCTTGGCTCCTCTGTTCGCTTGAGGACAAAACGTGGAGAAAAGTTGGAGGCGTAAACGTGCAGCCAGAATTCATGATGGAAACGGGGCTGAAGTAAAGTGTGAGGTGGATTGGTTAAACAGCCTTGAAGCACAAAGGAAAACAAACGACAAGGGACAACTGAACTTCTCTCAGTTGTCCCTTGTTCACTCTCTTCGCAAAAGGTCGGCAATCGTTTTTAGCTTGTAGCGAATCAATCCGGGATGTGTTAGAATCAACACTTCACGGCATCCATCAATCAATGTCTCTCCCTCCCCAGCACAGAGGGTGTGAATCTTGTCAGGGAACTTTGAGTCGACATAGGGATTGACGATCTGCACAACTTCTTCTCGATAGGATGTAGTCGTAAGTTCAACTACACGATTTATCTGTATCCTCCCCTCAATCTTCTCAGAATAGTCCATTGCTGGACGGTACAACTCCCCTTCGTAGATGAATGGCGTTCCGGCTGGACGTACTGATCGGATGTCAGTCTTCACAGGGTTTTGTGGGTGTGGATGCCATTCTCCGGTGAGATTCATGGAAAAGAAGAGCTTCAGGTTGTAGTGTGGGCCATCCTTCTTATCGACGGTAAAGATCCAGAAGTACCCGTTGTGGTTGATGATCGTACTGTCAACACCAGCAAAGTTTGGGATGAGCAGAGAGACTTTCTCCCACGATTCAGGGAAGGCTGTTGCTCGGTAGAGGACAACTTCACCAGCCTCCCACGTTTCAGGAATCATATAGGTCTCCCCCTCCCACTCAAAGAGGAATGGATAAGAGAAGTGATGTGGAGCACTCAAGACCTTCTTTTCAGCTGTAAAACCCCCATCATGATACTCCGCACTTACAATCGTTCCCTTCCCATCCCGATAGAAAAACTCCTCGTAGAGTAGATTTCTCCTCCCCTGTGAATCGCCCGATGATTTCAACCAGAATGGATCGGCTAAAAACCTCTCCTTCCCCTGTAGTGGAAACCAACTGATTGGCGCAGGCTTTTCCGATTTCAGGAACTCCTCGATTGGAGCCTCCACCACCCCGATATTCCACAAGTCGACGTAGAGAAGTCCTCTGTAAACGCTCCGAAGTGTAGAAGTGAAAGCGAGAAAAAGGTAGCGGAGGAACTGACCGTTTGTGGGGGCATGATAGATTAGGGCGGATGTTTCAGACGGCATTTCCTGAGTAGAAAGGGAATGTCCATGCAACAGATTACGGCAAACCAGGGCAGGCCAACGTGAACTCTCTAAGAAGAGTTGGTCGCGATTCTTCAGGTATCTCCCCTTCGTTTTCAGATACCCCTTGCGAAGGACAATCCCTGCATCAAGCCGATCTGTGAGCCGTTGTAGGATAGCACCGGTCACTCGATCTCGGTGATAAATCTCCCAAAAACATGGTGGCCCTCCACGATATTTCCCCTCATCGTCGTGGTGGAAGGACCAAACTCCGTGCCGAGCTGCGTTCAAAATCTCCCCTCGAATTATTCCGAACCCAAAGCGGAGAATAAAATCGAGATTGTGCTCTTCAATCCGCTGAACATCGTCATCGGCAAAGAGTTCAGTGAACTTCCCTTTTCGATAAGGCTGTACATTTATTGAAGGAACTTTTGCCAAGAGATGTTGAAGAGTGGTAGGTTTTTCGGCTGTAGACCGCCGTTTTAGGAGCCAACTATATCCGAGCCAGAGATAGTTACGGAAGGGGACTTTTTTCAAGAGACGCCACCCTCTCCCCTCTTTAGTCTCGCCTTTTCTGCCATCAATAATCAGGAGGGCACACTCTACACCGTCAAGTGCAAGCAACATTTCTATTGCATCAGCCTGCCATTTCGGGAAGGTGAGTCCACCACACATCACTCCAAATCGAACTTGCATCGCTTCTTGTTCTCGCACGTAAAGAATTCCCCTTTAACTTCTCTCCCGGCCAATTCCTCTCCGCATTCTCCCCCCCAACTCACGCACAGCATCGTGTAATGACATTCCAGAATCAGTTAACTCACGAACAGTCTTAGCCTTCACCAAGGTATTGAATCGTTCGGAGACAGCAGGGTCAGTAAGAAGCGTCTCCGCATCAGCCGTAGCCATTGCTGAGATCATGTGGTCAAGCTCTGCAAGCGAGTGGGTAGATGCCAGCTCTCGGATGTCGTGCAGGTTCATAATTACTGGTCAGCTAAGTTGAATCGGCAAAAACAAGCTACAAAATCTACGCAGATCGGGGGAAGCTGGCTATTTTCTCCCTATATTTCCACGGTGTCCAATCGCCCCACACGTCCAACCTCCATTAAACGTCACCCGGTTCACTGTGACAAACCCCGGCTTGTTCGGAAACAACAACAATTCATCGATAGTCTGCATCACATCAACCAGAACGCATTGGCAATGAACATGAAGCACATCACGATTTTTGCGACCATCGCCCTCTCCTTCTCAGGCGCACTCACTCTATTCGCGCAGGAATCAGAAA
>JBFWSB010000416.1:0-3664 GCA_050248595.1 Kapaibacterium sp. (SeqCode) | reverse complement strand
AAACGGGAGCACAAAATCTTGGGATGTACCGGATTCAAGTTGTGGACGAACGTACCTGTATCCTCCACTCACAAGCTCACCACGACACCGCCCGACACCTCCGCATGTATGCCGAGCGAGGAATCACGAAAGTTCCCTGCGCCGTTGCAATTGGTGGTTCGTCGGTTGCAACGTATGCCGCCACTGCCCCGATGCCGCCAGAACTTGACGAGTGGATTTTAGCTGGCTTCCTCCGAGAAGAGCCGGTGGAGCTTGTGAAGGCAATCGAGAGTGATCTTCGGGTTCCTGCCGAGGCAGATATTATTCTCGAAGGATATATCGACATCGAAGATGTCCGCGTGGAAGGTCCTTTCGGTGACCATACCGGCTTCTACACACTGAAAGATGAATACCCTGCCTTCCACATCACAACTGTGACGATGCGGAAAAACCCGGTCTACTGGACGACAGTAGTAGGGCTTCCACCGAAGGAAGACTATTTCTTGGGGAAGGCAACCGAGCGGATCTTCCTGAATATCTTGAAGAAGACTGTGCCAGAGATTGTGGATATGAACCTCCCAATCTTCGGGGTCTTTCACAACTTCTGCTTCGTCTCGATCCGGAAAGAATTTCCTCACCACGCTCGCAAAGTAATGTATGCTCTCTGGGGACTTGGCCAGATGTCTCTGACAAAGTGGATTGTTGTTGTCGACGCCGACGTTGATGTGCAGAATACTGACGAGGTGATGTTCTACGTTGGGGCGAACGTCGACCCAGAGCGAGACATCCAGATTGTCCACGGACCAATTGACGTGCTCGATCACGCATCCGACATGTCCGGACATGGAGGAAAGATCGGGATCGACGCGACGCGGAAGTGGGAGAGCGAAGGCTTCCCACGCCGTTGGCCGAAAGAGCTTGAAATGCGTGGCGACGTTGTCGACTTGGTGAACCGTCGGTGGGCTGAGTATGGTCTGCCAGATATCTTTAAAGGGAGTAGCGTGAAAGTACGCGAGCGGAGCCTGAGCGAAGCCGACGCCCTGAAAGCGGGTGGAGGGAAGATTGGCACGATTGAGTCTGGAGAAGCTGAGTTGGAGTTGAAAAATCAAAAGTAAAAATTCAAAATTGGGAGATGAGGGGTGATTGCTACAGTCTTCTCTGCTGTCCACGTTTTTGAATTTTGCCTTGATAATATTGAATTCTACATTCTCTTCGTTTTTGAACTTTGCACTTTTAATTTTGAATTGATTCCTTTTGTCTGAACAAGTTCGATTGATGTTTAGTGACATCTCCGAGAGCTACGATCTCGGAAACGATGTCCTCTCTTTAGGGATGCACCGTCTCTGGAAGAAGAAGTTTGTCAAGGTGGCAGGGCCGAAGAGTGGTGACCGGGTGCTGGATGTTGCAACAGGTACGGGCGACATCGCGACGATCTTTGCCAAGAAGGTCGGCAAGGAGGGGGAGGTGGTTGGTGTCGACTTCTCGCCAGCAATGATTGCCCGCGCCCGGAGCAGAGCGAAGAACCTGCTGCCGAACCTTCGCTTTGAGTCGGGGGATGCACTCGATCTACGCTTTGCGAGCAACACGTTCGACATTGCCTCGATCTCCTTTGGTATTAGGAATGTGGACAATCCGGCTGCTGGACTTAAGGAGATGATGCGGACTGTGAAGCCGGGGGGACACGTTGCTGTGCTGGAATTTGGCCAGCCCTCTGGCCTGTGGGGTGCGTTCTACCGATTTTACTCTCGAACATTACTCCCCTTCCTCGGCGGACTTATCAGTGGAAACGAGGAGGCCTACAGTTACTTAGATGAGACTTCGGCACGATTCCCAAGTGGAGAAAAGTTTGTTGCCCTGATGCGCGAAGTTGGATTTGTAGACATTGTTGTTCGCCCTTTGCTCGGAGGTGTTGCCTGGATTTATGTGGGGAAGGTTGGATGAGTAGTAAGCGCGATCAATCAGAATTACGGCGGTCGATTACCGTAGGCATCTCCGGTAGTAGTGGCTCAATCTATGCTATTCGGCTTCTGGAGATACTTCCCCGATTCTACAGCCGTGTCGACGTTGTCCTTTCTTCCTCTGCCCGGCTTGTTCTTCGGCAGGAGCTTGATATGGGAGCACCCAAATCTGGAAGCTGGCAGCTTCCCGGTCTCACCGAAGAGGAAGGAGAGCGGGTTGTCATCTGGGAACCGAAAAACTACACTGCTCCCTTTGCCAGCGGTTCAAACTGTGCTGAGCAGATGGTGATTATTCCCTGCTCAATGAGCACCGTTGCAGCCATTGCCCACGGTATCGACCAGAACCTGATGCACCACGCAGCCGGTGTAACGTTGAAGGAACGGAAGGACTTGATTATCCTCCCACGCGAAACACCCCTATCGGCTATTCACCTCAGGAACTTGACAACACTTGCAGAGCTTGGCGTGGCTGTTATCCCAGCAACGCCCGGGTTCTACGGCGGAGAGAAAACGTTCGACGATCTGATCAACTTCGTTCTCCAGAAAGTTGTGAACCAGCTTCGACTCGATATTCGCCTGAGCAAGAAATGGGGAGAGGAAGGGGAGGGATGAATTCAAAATTCAAAATGAAAAATTCAAAGTAGGGAGCAACGACCGTCTTGTTTCTACACATGGAATCTCTTCCCTTTCAGTTTGAACGATGAATTGCTTCTTCTCAGCATTCTTAATTTTGCATTTTTAATTCTTAATTGACTCCGTTTGCCGTGGATAAATTACTGCACAGAGTACGAGGCCTTGTTGAGCGTGGGGAGCGAATCTCTGCGAAAGATTGTCGTCGACTTTTTGATCTCAACAACCTCAACGATTTCTCTCAGCTTGGGCGTATTGTACGAGAGAGAAAGTATGGTCGTGATGCATTCTTCCGGGCTGCGGAGAGAGTGGAGTATCGCGGAGAACATCCAGAGTTGTTCCTCTCAGAAGTTGAGACGCTTGCTCCTGAGGGTGCGGTAGAGTTCTTAGTCAAGGTGGCGTGGCGTGAAGGGGAGTCGTTGGATAGTTGGCGCGAGCGATTCAGGCTGTTTGCGGCATCTTCTCTCCCAATAACACTTTCGCTTTCGGCGACCTTCCTCACAAAGGCTGTTGAAGGCTCTGCGATAACGGTCTCCTCGCTACTGAAAGAGCTTGCAGATCACCTGCCAATAATTCTCTCTGCCGATGATGCGCTCCTCTTCGATGAAGAGTGGAGAGCTAAACATCAAGCTGGTGAGATTAGTGGCGAGCGTTGGTTGGCTGTTCACAGCGAAGCGCACGAGCTTGGGCTGAAAACAGATGGGGGGATGACCTTCCACACTCCCTGGAATCCTGACCTCTACGTCTCCCACCTCGATACGCTCCGATCACTTCAGGATAAAACGGAAGGGTTCCGAACGTTCGCTCCAATGGCTTGGCACGACTCCGACCCTGACGCACGTTATCTGGCAACCCCTACTGCTTCAACATTCTTGAAAGTCGTCACTATATCTCGTCTCTTCCTGGATAACATCCCCCACATTGTAGTTCCACCCGGAATGAGCGATCCTGAACTTTCCTACGTGGCTCTCAGCTACGGTGCAGATACAATAGACTCGACGCTGAGGCCGGCGGATCTTCTGCCAATGGAGAAACCTACTACGATCACCTCGGGTGGAGAGCTTCAGGTGCTCTCTGATGGGGAACGTCGCGAAGAG
>JBFWSB010000415.1:0-3683 GCA_050248595.1 Kapaibacterium sp. (SeqCode) | reverse complement strand
GGCAGGGTATAAATCGAATGGTGTTCATTATCGATTGTTCAGTGTTGATTCTACGAATTCTGCATCTGTTCGGGCGTGGTAGCGACCTTGTACCGAGATCGTTCGGGAGCGGAGACCTATTCCAGACTCCAAAATCCGAACGGGACAGTTTCAGCCTGTAAAATATGCAGGCTCAACGAAGTATCCTGAACGTCGAAAGGGTATCTTTAGAGTACGTTTTGGGAGGCTCTCGACTCTGCTTACTCGCAGGTTGCGCCGGGCCGCAGGAACGCGATGTCACGTCTAAATTTTGCCAGATTCGTGAAAACCGCTACCGAACAGGCTTCGAACGGACCCTTCGTTCTCAATGCACCGACTCTTCGCGATCTGCTACGCGGACAGCGAGGCAGATCCATTCCTCGAAAGCTGTCGGATGCGTTGAGGCACCACACTCCCCACATCTTCATCGGCGACGCCGCCGAACTTGCTGAACAGCTCTGCGAGATTGCACACAAGGCCGTAGAACACCTTGAGCAGAACGGTATACGTCTGGCGGGGAATGGGCCGAATGAGTCGGGGTTCCAATCGTTCACCGGACTGACCGGTCGCGAACGACGGCATGTTGTCGACTGTGCTGCGTTGCATTGCTGGTGGGGTGCAGGGCTGCTGTTTGCAGGAGAGACTGAGCGGGCCGTCGAAGTGTTGCAGACCGGTATCGCATGGGCGAAGAGTGTCGGCGACCATATCGGGGATGCTCTCCTGCACACTCTCCTCGCAGAGGTGTATGACTGGCGACTGGATCCGACCCGGCAGATGACCGCACTGCGTGACGCCGTGAATGCTGCCGACGAGGAGAACTCCCGCCTCTGTCGTTTTCACTCCCGGACAAGCCTTGCCCACCACCTGCTGCAGAATGGAAAACTGGACGAGGCCGAGAGGTGGCTGGATTGGGATGCTCGGGAGTTGACTGGAGCGCGATCCGATCCGGAACTGAGAGGCTATCTCGTGAAACGGCTGGTTCTGCTTGCACGGCTGGCACAGAAACGTGGGGACCGAGAACAGGCTCTCGCCCTCTATCGTGAAGCGCGCGCCCTCGGAGACGAGGTGACCGAAGCGGAAGCGTTGACGTACGTGCAACTCGGTCTGGCAGTCCTTTACGTCGAGTTGGAACAGCCGGAATCGATGCTCAGATCATTTCACGAGGGGGTAAAGATATCGGAACGAGTGGTGACCTCGAACGCGCACTGCGCAGCTCTGGTTCAACTCGCGTTCGGGTATCAGTGGATCAGAGATTTCAACAGGGCGCACCAGGTGCTGGATCGGGCTGACGAACTCGTGCTGCAACATGACTTCCATATCCGTACCAGAATCGCGATGCGGCGGGCAAACATTGCCATCTATGAGAAGCGATATGATGACGCGATCGAACTCCTGAACACCGCCCTTGAGCTGCTGAACGGTGCTGTGATTCCGACGGAGACGGCAACGATTTATTCGATGATAGGACTGGCGGAAAGCGAGCGCGGGAACACGTCTGCCGCGGAGACATACTATCAAACGGCCATTCGAACCGGCGGACACTCGCAGTATCGGAAGGATCGCTGGACGCTTGCAATCGCCAGACTCCGGATTGAGAGTGGAAGGTTCGAAACCGCTGCCGCGTTGTTGGAAGAAATTGAGACTTCGATTCAATCCTCCGCGAGCTACCACGTGCAATGGCTGCATCTCAAGGCTGATCTCTCGGAGCGTTGTGGAGACTTCAAAGCGGCCAACGAGTTGTTGCGACGGGCTGCCGATGTGGAGCGGGAGTATTTGCGTGCGGAGGGGAAGCGTTCGTTTCAGAACGCCCGTATAGCTGCCGAGGCGGAATTCGCTGAACGTGAAATCGAGCGTGAACGGAAGCGCCGCCAATATCTTGAGCGGGAATTGGCTGGACTCTCCGCAGAGTTGCCCAGCCGGCGGAAGCTGTTGGATTCAATCGCAGCAAGTCTTGACGGACTTCTGAAGGATGCTGAGGAGGGCATCTCCGGCGTCGAGTTACTGGAGACATTGCAGGTGTTGCAGCAGAAGCTGAAGGAGAGCGAGGGTTCGCACTCCCTTCCGACCGACGCGATCGCAAATCCCGGGGAGGACTTCTTCCGTCGATTGCGTTCCAGGTGGCCCAACCTGACGACAAAGCAGGAACGATTCTGCGGACTGATTCGAATGGGTCTGGACAATAATCAGATTCGGGACCTTCTCGGACTGACCACCGAAGGGATCAAAGGAGTGCGCAAACGGCTCCGCAAAGCCCTGGGGTTAGAGAGAAGCGACAAGTTAGAGCGCCTGATCCATGAAGTCTGACCGATCGCGGACGCTTTCTGTTTTCAGTCCCCTCAGGAGATGCAGATCGAATCGCATACGAATGCCCTTCTCATTGAACTACCACCGCCAGAGGGGGTGGATTCAAGCCAACGCTGGAAGCGTTTTTGCGCACAGACCAACCCACAAAAGGAATATCTGATGTAGTTGAAGAACATGCTCCTACGCACTACTCATGATCCAATAGGACTTACGCAAAATCCTGATAATAGAACCACCAGGTCAGGTCTAATAGGCACTCTCATTAACTCCCGACTTCGAGTCGGGGATATTGAAGTAAAAACTTCTCAAGAAACGGCTTGAAGCCGTTTCCCCCTCTGCTGACCTTCCTAAGCACCCCGATGAATCGGGGTGCTAATTGGAGTCGGTCTATCTCAAATGTAGACCTCTTTGCGTAAGTCCTATAACAAAAGAAGTTGGGAATCTGGAGAAGAGCACTATCTCCAGAAAAAGAGAGTGTGCCAAAGGTTCACCGAAGGTTTCAACCAGATAGCTTCGGTATATTGAGGAGAGCACTTGGCATAATCGACACACACAACCGGAGTTGAGATGATGAGTCTGCATTCGGTCAAACGGCTGATCCTCCTGTTCTGGGCATTGTTCTTCACAATCGTTGTAGCAGCGAATCTAAGCGACATGTTCAGGGAGATGGGTCTCTTCTCACCGGAGTGGCCTTTCGCTTCCGGTAATTTTGGATACATCCAGAAGGTTATCGAGATATACTCTCTTCCCAATCTCTTCGCCTGGACAGCCTACAGTATCATCCTCCTGTTTGAGTTGACAATTGCAACCCTCTTCTGGAAAGGGTTCAGAAATAGCGCAGATATTCAGTCATCCAATGGAGGCTCGGCCATCACCCCCTTTGGGGCGGCTCTCCTTCTCTGGATGTTTTTTGTTCTATCCGACGAGTTCTTTATTACCTACGAACGACTCCCCGGCTCTGAAGGGGGACACTTCACCGGACTTATTGCCCAAGCTGCCACACTCCTTCTTTTCCTTTTTGTACCACAAGCAGAGAAGAAGTAACTCTGCTATGGCTACAACTATGCTCAGGCAACACAGGGAACTCGAAGAACTGAAGGAAGCAATCAGGAAGAAAGGATGAACAAGTCGAACGAACTCCGCCTCTTCATCTCCAGCACCTTCCGCGATATGCAGGAGGAACGGGAGCATCTGGTCAAGAAGATATTTCCCGAGATACGCGCGCTCTGCCGTGAGCGGGGCATCACCTTCACCGAGATTGACCTCCGATGGGGAATCACCGCTGAGGAGGCGGAAAAGGGGGAAGTTGCACGCATCTGCCTGCAGGAGATCGACAAGTGTCGTCCCTACTTCATCGGTCT
>JBFWSB010000414.1:0-3686 GCA_050248595.1 Kapaibacterium sp. (SeqCode) | reverse complement strand
TTCTCCGTCGTCACAATAATCTCTCCCCCCACGTCGGCCATCGTTTTGCATATCTGCTTTACGTCCGCCTCAGTGTAGTTGTGGTGATCTCGAAACTGACAGTGTTTCTTCACCAGCACATTAGCACTCAGCCCTTGCGCCACTCGTTCACTTCGCGCAATGCCAGTAACCAACAAGGCTGTCGTTATTCGAGTGGGCAATTCATCCCCCGAGGCATAGTTGATAGGGTTTTTATTCACAGAACGAACCTTGAGGAGGAAGGTCTCCTCTCTACCGAACTCTCTTGCTATAGCTTCACCTCTCTCACCAGATATAACCATCACATCGGCACGACTAAGAGCCGATGGAGGTTCGCGTAGGTAGCCTGCGGGGAGAAGAAAGCGTTCAGAAGCGGTGCTCTCATCTACCATGACGATATCGAGATCTCTCGCAAGTCGGTAGTGTTGAAATCCATCGTCGAGGAGAACAAGGGAGTTTGGTGGGAGGGTTCTGCTCTGCATGATCTTGTTGAGAAGCCTCCCTCGATCCCTTCCAACTCCAAGAATGCCCCGCTTCATCGAACGCGCTAAGATTGATGGCTCATCACCGATCTCACTTGACGAGGGGATTTTTGTCTTACCTGGCTCTACAATCATATCACCCCTTTCCCCTCTCCCATATCCCCGAGTTAATATGATAAGCGTGTATCGATCTTGAAGGAGTTCGATAAGTGCTCGAACAAAGGGGGTTTTTCCACTCCCTCCCGCCGAGATTCCACCAACAGAAATCACTGGTATCGGAACCTCAAGTGTGCCAGATGTGGCAACCAATCGGTGAAGGAGATTCCCTATTCGATAGAGACCACTCACCGGAGCAAGAAGGTATTCCCGGAGCGACATTAGGAGACCTCCCCTGGAATAACATTTCCTTCAACACGATTGGAAGGTGGAAAGAATTCAGGATTGTGGAGTGTTTGCTTGAATTTGTTGAGAGTTTTCTCGTTGATTTTCTCTATCTTTTTTGAAGTATGAAAAATGCAATAACGGAATTTGATTTTACTAAAAGGTTTTGGAAGTTCCATCTGATCCCACGACTTCTTGAAGTGCCAACTTCGATTGGAACTCCAGTTCACCACCAACACTCCCCTCCCCGACCGTTGCGCGGCTACAAGTCCCCCTACCTTTGGTTCCCCCATTGGCCCGCGTGGTCCGTCAGGTGTTACCATGCAGGATTTACTCTCAAGAAGTTCTACCATCTGCTCCAACACCTCTCGCCCTCCCCTCGAACTTGATCCTCTAAGTATCTCGTGATACCCTAATCGATTTTTGAGGTAGTGTGATAAGAGTTCACCATCTCTGCTACTGCTGATTACCCCGCCGAATGCTCCACCTCGAAATCGATACCAGATGGGAAACATCCTGCCGTGCAGGAATGCAATTACGGCAGGCTCCTCGCCGGAGAGAATGGCTTTCACCTTCTCATCGACACTCTCTTCCTCTACCTTCCAAGTGGAGGCAAGCAGACGGAGCAAGAGAGGGATTGTCCTCTTTCCAATTTCATATTTCCACTTCTTCGCCATGTGCTCACGGTATCATTGCGGCAATTGCGGCTGCCGACTTCTTGTATGGCTCGGTTCCCTGCAAAGGATCGATAACCGATCGGAATTCGCCACGTAACTCTTCTCGCATCTCTCTATTATCGAGTAGAGATTGAATTGCCGTGAAGAGATTCTCCTCGGTCATATCATCTTGAAGAAACTCTCGAACGACAGCTCTATTGGCAAGGATGTTCACTATTGATAGAAAGCGAACTTTGGCAAGTGATCGGGCAAGAAGATAACTCAGTCGGGAAGCTCGGTAGACGGCAACGAAGGGAATACCGATGGCGGCAGCCTGCAACGTTGATGTGCCAGACTTGACAATCCCAACTGTTCCAGCTTCGAGGACTGTTTCGGCATTGTTGTGAATTTCAAATGAGGAGTAGCGTGATTTGAAATCACGTTGCTGCTCAACGCTTAAACTATCTGCCAACGGAACTACGTGTCGGTATGCACTCCCAAGTCGTTGGGCAACACCAGAGAGCACCCCCATGTGTCGCTCAATCTCATTCTGACGACTTCCGGGCAAGTAGGCAATGATTGGCCGCGGATCATCCCCAATCAACTTCTCAGCCTCAGCTCTGCGACTCTCTCTCTCTTCTTCTATTCTGGTGACATGGGGGTGACCGAAGTATGCTGCTGCCACACCCCGCTCAGCAAAGAATTCAACCTCGAAAGGGAAGAGAACGATGAGCTTGTCCACATACTCCCTCAGGAACCGGACACGACCTTCACGCCACGCCCACACTTGCGGCGCAACGTAGTGGCAGATTGGAATGCCAAGTCCTGAAAGTGCGCGACCAAGTCGAAGGTTAAAGCCGGGATAATCAACTAAGAGAATGAGTGCTGGACGACGGTTGACAGTTTCGTTAACGATCCGTTGGAGAGCTTTGCGGAAGAACTTGTAGTGTCGGGCAACCTCTACAAAGCCCGTGACTTGCATTTCTGAGATATGGTAGAGTTGTTCTTGACCCTCTTCGGCAAGACGATCCCCCCCGATACCAAAAAACTTCGTCCCCGGCATCAGGGTACGAAGTTCACCTACAATAGCGGCTGCATGCGCATCACCGGAAGCTTCGCCAGCAACAACGAGAATGGAGCGAAAGGAAGATGAGTGCTCCACAGACATTTATCTCGATAGTGGAATCACGCCCCGTTCACTCTGGCGAATGAAGTTTGTGATCTCTTCGATCTCCTTTTCACCGGCAAAAAGTTCCTCAACTGCCCGAACCCCATCTCCGATATTCATGCCAGCTTGATAGATAATCCGGTATGCGTCTCGAATGCGCTCAATGGTCTCAGAAGCAAATCCCCTGCGCTTTAACCCGATAACGTTCACACCACTGAACCCAAGTGGCTCATTTCCAGCTAAGGCGTAGGGTGGAACATCCTTCATTACCCGAAAGCCAGCACCAACCATTGCATGTTTTCCAATCCGCTCAAACTGGTGAATCGCCGCAATGCCACCAATGATTGCCCAGTCGTCGATGTGGGTGTGGCCTCCAATCTGCACGGCGTTGGCCATAATCACATTATCACCCACAATACAGTCGTGGGCAACGTGTGAGTATGCCATCACAAGACAATCTTTCCCAACCACGGTCTTGCCAGTGGCATGTGTCCCCCGGTTGACGGTAGCATACTCGCGGATAACAGTCCTGTCGCCAACAATTGCCTCTGTCGGCTCACCACTAAACTTCAGGTCTTGAGGGACAGCCCCAATTGAGGCTCCCGTAAAGATCTTGCACTCTTCCCCTATCCGGCTCCCACTACAAATGTGAGAGTGGGACTGAATGTGCGTTCCGTTTCCGATGCGAACATTATCCTCGACGACAGCAAAAGGATCGATCCGAACATTTTCGCCAACTTCGGCTCCCGGATGTACGACCGCGAGATTGCTGATAACTGCTGTAGCAGACATAGAAACTATCCAAGATGTGTTTGAGCAACGCTGAACTCTGACTGAGCAACAACCTTTCCATTCACAAAAGCTTTTCCTTCCAAGGCAAAGGTGTTGAATTTCTTTCCTGTCAGAGTGACTTCTAAGCGCAACGTATCACCGGGGAGAACTGGCTTACGGAACTTGGCCTCCTTGATCCCCATGAAGACA